>JAWVEV010000088.1:0-11503 GCA_033856535.1 Miltoncostaeaceae bacterium
GCCAGCCACATTGGCGCGGCCCCCCGAGGTCAGCCCGCGACACCGCTCGCGTGCGGGCCGGCCGGGCCCGCAGGCCTCCGGCGCCGGCCGCCGAACCTAGCCGTTCGGGGAGGCGGGGTCGGCCGCATCCGGCCCGCCGGTGGAGCAGACGGCCTCGGACCCCGCTGGATACGCTCGGCCTGCTCCTGTCGTTTTTGCAGAATCGGTTCCCACGAAGAAGCGCACTCCACACCTCGTCGCGGCCCTTGCGGCCGCGTTTGCCGCGTCTGCGGCCATCGGCGCGACCCCCGGTGTCGCCGCCTCGCCGAGCCCGGCGCACGTGCCCGGTGAGGTGATCGTCGGGTTCGCGGCGGAGGCCGGCGCGGCGCAGCGTGCCGCCGCCCTCGCGCCGCTCGACCTGCGGGGGCGCGAGAGGATCCCGGTCGAGGACGCCACGGTGCTGAAGCTCGCGCCGGGGACCACGGTCGCCGAGGCGCTGGCTCAGCTGCGCGGGACCCCGGGCGTCGCCTGGGCCGAGCCGAACGCGGTCTTCCACCGCATGGTGATCCCCGACGACCCGGCCTTCCCCGCCCAGTGGGGGCTGCGCAACGTGGCCCAGGTGGTTCAGGGGCAGCCCGACGGCCAGGCGCGAACGCCCGGCGCGGACATCCACGCCGAGGCGGCGTGGGACGTGACCGTCGGCAGCCCGGCCGTGAAGGTGGCGATCGTGGACGGCGGCGTGGACACGTCCCATCCGGATCTCACCGGCAACGCGGCCCTCGGGCTGAACCTGGGCGAGGTCGGCGGCGGGCGCGAGGCCAACGGGATCGACGACGACAAGGACGGGCTGGTCGACGATTGGCGCGGCTGGGACTTCCGCGACGACGACAACGATCCCGCCGACGAGGACACGATGGGCCACGGCACGCTGGTCGCCAGCGTGATCGCGGCCCGCGGCGGCGACGGGATCGGCGTGACCGGGGTCGCCTGGTACGCCGGCCTGATCCCGATCCGCGCGATGTCGCCCAACGGCGAGGGCGACGCGGTCGACGTCGCGGCGGCGCTCACCTACGCCGCGGCCCGTGGGGCCCGCGTGGTCAACGTGAGCCTGGGCTCGAGCACCCCGTCGCAGGTCGTCCAGGAGGCGATCGCGGCCTCCCCGAACACGCTCTTCGTGGTGGCCGCCGGCAACGCCGGCTCCGATCTCGACGAGGCGCCCACCTACCCGTGCGCGGTGCCGCTGCAGAACGTGATCTGCGTGACCGCGACGGACCAGGCCGACGCGCTGCCGAGCTTCGCCAACTACGGCGGCGCCACGGTCCACCTGGCCGCCCCGGGCGACCAGATCCTCGGCGCGAACCCGGGCGGGACCTACCACTACCTGCGCGGCACCTCGTTCGCCGCGCCGTTCGTCTCCGGCGCGGCGGTGCTGGCGTTCGCCGCCAAGCCGGCGGCCTCGACGGCCCAAGTGCGCGCGGCGCTCCTCGCCGGCGCCGACAGGGTCGCCGGCCTCGCGGGCAAGACGATCACCGGCGGGCGGCTGAACGCCGCCGCGACGTTGGCCGCCCTCGGGGCGCCTCCCGCCGGCCCGGCGGTCCAGCTCACGGCCGCCGAGCCCGGCGCCGGCGCGGCGCGCCTGACCGGCCGGGTCGTCCCGCGCGGCCGCGCCGTCGCCCACTACTTCGAGTACGGGCCCACGTCGGCGTACGGCGCGGCCACCGCCACCCGTTCCCTCGCCCCCGACGCGGGCCCCACCGACGTCGCCGAGACCGTCGTCGCGCCCCCGGACGAGCCGCTGCACTACCGCCTGGTCGCGGCGGACGTCGATGGGGTCACGCTCGGCCCCGACCAGGTGACCGCCCCGATCGCGCCGGCCGACCCGATCACCCCGGGTTCCGTCGAGACGAACCCGTCGGCCGGCCCCCTCACCGGTAGGCCGCCGCAGGACAAGGGCGCGGACCGCTCCGCGAGCGCGGGCGCCGCGAACGGCGCCGAGACCAAGCCGGCGCAGCGACCGAGGGTGGCGGTGCGCCGCGCCGGCGGGCGCTGGTTCCTGACGCTGCGCCTCGGCGCGCCGGGCGAGGTCGCCGGCCGCCTCGAGCGCCGGCGCCAGCCGACCGGCCGCAGCGCCTTCGCGACGACCTACGCGCGGGTGATGGGCCTGCCGCGGCGGGGCGTGCCGGCGGGCGCGCGGCGCATCTCGCTGGGCCACCTGAAGGCCGGCGCGTACCGCCTCACGCTGGACGTGAGGACCGGAAACGGGCGCGTCCGGATCGTCAAGGCGTTTCGCGTCACCGCGGCGGCCGCCCGGGTCTGAGCGCTGCGCCCGAGCCCGGCCGATCCCTGGCCAGGCTCGCGCGCCCACCTCTCATCGGGCGCATGCATTCCCCGCCGTGCGGAGCGGCGAAACGCGATCCCGCGGGCGGTTTCGGGATGGACGGCTGGGCGCGGGCCGACCGGGGTACGGTTCCCGCGGAGGCCGAGCGAGCCGGGAGGGATCGATGATCACCGCCACCGAGGAGCACCGCGTCGTCGAGGAGGTTCCCAAGCAGCTGCTGATCGGCGGCGAGTGGCGGGACGCCGAGGGCGGCGGGACGTTCGAGGTCGAGGACCCGTCCACCGGCGAGCCGCTCTGCGAGGTCGCCGACGGGAGCGCCGGCGACGCGCTGGCGGCGCTCGGCGCCGCGGCGGACGCCCAAGAGGCGTGGGCCGCCCACGCGCCCCGCGAGCGCGGCGAGATCCTGCGCCGCTCGTTCGAGGCGCTGAACGACCGCGCCGACGAGCTCGCGGTCCTGATGACGCTCGAGATGGGCAAGCCGCTGGCAGAGTCGCGCGCGGAGATCGTCTACGCGGCCGAGTTCTTTCGTTGGTTCTCCGAGGAGGCGGTCCGGGCGAACGGGCGCTACACGGTCTCGGCCGACGGCACCCACCGCACGATCGTCATGACCCAGCCGGTCGGCCCCTGTCTGCTGATCACGCCCTGGAACTTCCCCATGGCGATGGGCACCCGGAAGATCGGCCCCGCCGTCGCGGCCGGCTGCACGATGGTGATGAAGCCGGCCCGCTACACGCCGCTCTCGATGCTGGCGCTCGCCCGGATCATGGAGGAGGCCGGCCTGCCGTCCGGCGTCCTGAACGTGCTCACCACCCGCTCCTCGGGCCGCACGATGGCGCCGATCATCGACGACCCGCGCTGCCGCAAGCTCTCGTTCACCGGCTCGACCGAGATCGGCGCGAAGCTGATGGAGCAGGCCTCCAAGAACCTCCTCCGCCTCTCGATGGAGCTCGGCGGGAACGCCCCGTTCCTGGTCTTCGAGGACGCCGACCTGGACGCCGCGGTCGAGGGCGCGATGATCGCCAAGCTCCGCAACATGGGCGAGTCGTGCGTGGCGGCGAACCGCTTCCACGTCCACGAGGCGGTCGCGGAGGAGTTCGCGGCCCGGCTGGCCGAGAAGATCGGCGCGGTGAAGGTCGGCCGCGGCCTCGACGACGGCGTCGGCGTGGGCCCGCTGGTGGACGAGGACCAGCGCGGGATCGTCACCGAGCTCGTCGACGACGCGGTCGCCAAGGGCGCGCGCTGCCTGGTCGGCGGCTCGCGCATGGACGGCCCGGGCTACTTCTACGCGCCGACGGTTCTCGACCGCGTGCCCAAGGACGCCCGCCTGCTGAAGGAGGAGATCTTCGGCCCGGTGGCGCCGATCACGACCTTCAGCTCCGACGAGGAGGCCGTCGCCGCCGCCAACGACACCGAGTACGGCCTGGTGGCCTACGTCTTCACCAGTGACCTCAAGCGCGGCTTCAGGGTGGTCGAGGGTCTGCACACCGGCATGGTCGGCCTCAACCGCGGCCTGGTCTCGAACCCGGCGGCGCCCTTCGGCGGCATGAAGCACTCCGGCTTCGGGCGCGAGGGCGGCATCGAGGGCATCCAGGAGTACCTGGAGGTCAAGCACGTCGCGATGGCGGTGTAGGGACGCACGCGCCGCCCCCGGGGCTCACCCGCGGGCGGCGTCCCCCAGCAGGTCGCGCGCGATCACCAGCCGCTGGATCTGGCTGGTTCCCTCGTACAGCTCGGTGATCTTGGCGTCGCGGTAGAGCCGCTCGGCCGGGAACTCGGCCGAGTAGCCGTACCCGCCCAGCGTCTGCACCGCCATGTCCGCCGCCTCGACGGCCGTGCGGCTCGCGAAGAGCTTCGCCTTGGCGCCGGCCGTGCCGTGCGGCTTGCCGGCGTCGCAGAGGGCCGCCGCGTGCAGCGTCAGCAGGCGCGCCGCGTCGACCTTCGCGGCGATCTCGGCCATCGGGAACTGGACGCCCTGGAAGCGGGCGATCGACCCGCCGAAGGCGACCCGCTCGCGCGCGTAGCTCGACGCGAGGTCGAGGGCCGCCCGCGCGATGCCGCAGGCCTGGGACGCAATGGTGATCCGGCCGGCGTCGAGCGTCTGCAGCGCGATGCCCATTCCGGCGCCCTCGGCGCCGAGCATCCGGTCGGCCGCCACCCGGTGCCCGTCGAAGGCCAGCTCCACGGTCGAGGACGTGTGGAGACCCATCTTCGGGATCTCGCGGCCGATCGTGAAGCCCTCGCCGCCCTTCTCGACGATGAAGGCGCTGATGCCCCGCGGGCCGGCCCCGCCGGTGCGGGCGAACACGATGAAGACCTCGGCGAAGCCGCCGTTCGAGATCCAGGTCTTGCTGCCGCTGAGCAGGAACTCGCCGTCGCCGGCGGTCGCGACCGTGCGAAGCGACCCGGCGTCGGAGCCGGCGTCCGGCTCGGTCAGGGCGTAGGCGGCGAAGCGTCTCCCGGTCGCGACGTCGGGGAGGAACTTCTCCTTCTGCGCCTCGGTGCCGTGCTGGCGGATCGGCGAGGAGCCGAGGCCGTTCTGCACGGCCACGGCGGTGGAGGTGCCGACGTCGGCCCGGGCGATCTCCTGGACCACCAGGACCACGGCGGTCTGGTCGAGGCCGGCGCCGCCCAGCTCCTCCGGCACGGTGATGCCGAGCAGGCCCAGCTCGCCGAGCTTGCGCAGGACGTCGAGCGGGACGTGGTGCTCGGCGTTCCAGCGCTCGGCGTGGGGCGCGATCTCGCCGGCGGTGAACTCGCGGGCGAGATCCCGGACCGCGCGATGCTCGTCGCTAAGGTGCGCGTCGATCTCGGGCATGGTCCGGGAGGTTACCGAGCGGAGGGGGCGAGGCGTGGGCATCCCCGGCTTCCGGGCCGAGCGGCACCGGGTGGGCGACGTCGAGATCGCGTGCTCCGTCGCGGGGGAGGGGCCGCCGCTCCTGCTGCTTCACGGGTACCCGCAGACGCGCCTGATGTGGCGGCACGTGGCGCCGGCGCTGGCGCGCCGCTTCACCGTGGTCGCGGCCGACCTGCGCGGCTACGGCGAGAGCTCCAAGCCCCCCGGCGACCCGGCGCACGCAACCTATGCCAAGCGCGCGATGGCCGCGGACCAGGTCGGCCTCATGCGCGGCCTCGGCTTCGACCGCTTCGCCGTCGTCGGCCACGACCGCGGCGCCCGCGTGGCCCACCGCATGGCCCTGGACCACCCCGCGGCCGTCGCGCGCCTCGGCGTGCTCGACATCGTCCCGACCCGGCACCTCTTCGAGGGCGTGGACCAGGCCTTCGCGACGGCCTACTACCACTGGTTCTTCCTGATCCAGCCGGACGGGCTGCCCGAGCGGATGATCGGCGCCGATCCCGACTGGTTCCTGCGCGAGACGCACCGCCGCTGGTCGGCGGTCGAGGGCGCGATCGAGGAGGAGGCCCTGGCCGCCTACAGCGCCGCGTTCGCGGACCCGGCGGCGATCCACGCCTCCTGCGAGGACTACCGCGCGGCCGCGTCGATCGACCTCGAGCACGACCGGGCCGACGCCGGGCGGCGGGTGGCCTGCCCGACGCTGGCGCTCTGGGGCGCCCGGGGCGCGATGGCGCGCCTCTACGACCTGGAGGCGGTCTGGCGGGGCTACGCCGAGGACCTCACCGCCGCCGCGGTCGACGGCGGGCACTTCGTGGCCGAGGAGGACCCGGCCGGGACGCTCGCGGCCCTCGAGGCCTTCATGGGGTGAGGCCTCGCCTCAGGGCATCGCCGGAGGGAGCGGCGGGGGGAGGGGCGTGGGCGGCTTGATCGTCTGCGTCCCGCGGGTGGTGGTCGCCGGCGGTGGCGGCGTCGGCTCCTCGTCGGTATCGGTCTCGGCGGGCGGCGGCTCCGGCTCCCGGTCGGTCCGGGTCGAGCCGGTCGGCGTCTCCGGCTCCTCGGGCTCCTCCTCCTCCGGGCCCACCTCGATGAAGGCGTTCTCCGGCTTGTAGCGCCAGCTGAAGCTGTCCTCGCGCTTGAGGTCGTCGCCCCGGTAGACCTTTCGGGTGTAGCTGATCTTGAACCCCGCGCCGCCGGCCTCCTGGACCACCTCCCTCGAGCCGGGCTCGAGGTCCTCGTTGACGTCGGTGATCGTCTTCGGCTCGACGTAGTCGGTGGGGTCGCTCGAGGAGGTCTCGACGCGCCGGCCGAGCTTCGACGAGAAGAAGCGGATCGTGATGCCGCTGTCGCCCGCGTAGGTGTCGATGAGGATGCCGGCGTCCCAGTCGTTCACGAAGATCAGCTCGGGGCCGCCGAAGGAGACCGTCGCCTCGCGTCCCGGCGGGTAGCGCGAGATGTAGAACTCGTGCGGGGTGTGCGTGACGATCTCGAGCCCCGCGAAGTAGGCCGCGTTGTAGAGCGTGGTGGCGATCTGGCTGACGCCGCCGCCCACCGCGTCCTCCAGGCGGCCGCCGGCGATCTGCGGCGCCTCGACGAAGCCCCGCTCGGCGGTCCGCTGGCCGAGCGCCTCGTTCAGCGAGAAGCGCCCGTTGGGCGGGATGATCATCCCGTCGAGGAGCGCCGCCCCGCGCTGGATGTTGGTCACCCGCGGCTGGCAGCACTGGTACGGCGTGGTGAAGGACGAGACCAGCTCGGTGATGTTGAGCTTTCGCAGCTCGGCGGTCGAGACGTCGGGCTCGAGCGTCTCGAATCGCGCCCGCGCGGGCGTGCCGGGCTTGCCGACGATCGCGGCGGCGATGGCCGTCGTGTTCAGCCGCCGACCGGTCGTGGCCGGGACCAGCCGCACCGTGTCGCCGGTGATGCGGAACTCGGCGTCGCTCGCCGGCTGGATCCGCCCCTGGAAGGCCGGGAGGAGCTCCTCGTTGAGCACCTGCGGGTCCAGGCGGACCGCGATCCGCGACGCCCTCGGCTCGAAGCGGAGCGCCCGGAGCAGCACGTCGGTCCCGATCTCCACCTGGTTGCCCTGGAAGGTGACCGTCGCCGGCTGGGCGAGCACGGCGACCGCGCGGGCGCGGGCCTGCTCGGCCGCCTCGTCGCCGATCGCCGGCTGCAGCACCTCGCGGTCGAGCACGATGCGCGGGGGGAAGGCCAGGATCTGGCTCCGCAGCGTCTTCGGGTCGACGCCGGAGCCGGTCTTCGCCGGCACGACGACCGGCTCGCCGCCCTGCAGCTCCACCGAGGCCGACTGGGCGGGGCTGTTGAGCTCGCCGGTGACCTGGTCGACCAGCGCGTCGACCTGGCCGTCGTCGAGGGTGAACCCGAGGGTGAGCTCGCGGGTGCCGCCCAGGCCGAGCCGCCCCAGCAAGCGGTCGATCGGGGAGCGCGGCTCCAGCGCCTCGGACACGACCCGCTCGACCTGCGGGCGCGAGCGCAGCGCGCCGCGCGAGGCCTCCAGGCGGAACCCGCCCGCCTCGGCGGTCTCGATCACCAGCGGCTCGGAGAGGCGCACGGCCGCCCGCCGGCGGACGACGGTCTCGATCTGGGACGCGGTCATGCCGCCGACCTCGATTCCGTCGACGGTGACGTCTCCGGGCGCCCGCCCGTCCTCCTCGCCCACCAGGGCCAGCGCCGAGGCGGCGCAGAGCAGCGCGATGATGAGCGCGATCAGGCCGGCCTGCGCCGGGCCGATGCGGCGGCGGCGGCGCTGTGGTGGTCGCCGGCTGCGCTGCCCCCCCGTCATCCGCGGAGAGGTTAGGCCACGCGGCGGCGTCGTGCCCACCTTCGATGTTCCGCCGGCCGCCGGCGGGCCCGCGTGAGAATGCAAACGATGTGAGGGTCCTCACTGGCCCGGCGCGCCGGAGTGGTCCATCCTGGGCCCCGTGAGCGACCTCGCCCAGCGGTTGACCTCACGGCTCGCCGCCACACGGGAGCGCACCTTCGAGCTGCTCGCGCCGCTCGACGAGGAGGGCCTGGCGCGCCAGGCGGCGCCCATCATGAGCCCGCCGCTCTGGGACCTCGGCCACATCGCGGCCTACGAGGAGCTGTGGCTGGTGCGCCGCCTCGCCGGCGACCCCTCGTTCCATCCGGAGCTCGAGGCGACCTACGACGCGTTCGAGACGCCGCGGGCGGTGCGCGCCGAGATCCCGATCCTCGACCACGCCCGGGCGCTGGCCTACCTGCGCGACGTGCGCGAGCGGGCCCTGGAGGTGCTCGACGCGGCCGACCTCGGCGAGGACGCCGACCCGCTCACGGCCGAGGGCTTCGTGTGGGACATGGTCGACCAGCACGAGGCCCAGCACACCGAGACCGTGCTCCAGGCCCTCCAGATGCTGCCGGCGGGGGGCTACCGGCCGCCGCGCCGGGATGCCGCGCCCCGGGGCCCGGCCGCCGCGCCCGACCGCGTCGAGGTGCCCGGCGGCGCCTTCGAGATGGGCGCGGCCGAGGGCGGCTTCGCCTACGACTGCGAGCGGCCGCGCCACCTGCGCGAGGTGGGCTCCTTCCTGATCGGCCGCCGGCCGGTGACCAACGCCGAGCACCTGGCCTTCATGGCCGACGGGGGCTACGCGCGGCGCGAGCTCTGGACCGACGAGGGCTGGGCCTGGCGCGAGGCCGAGGGCGCCGAGGCCCCGGCCTACTGGGAGCGCGACGGCGAGGGTGGCTGGCTGGCCCGCAGCTTCGACGTGCTCGCGCCGGTCGACCCGCTGCTGCCGGTCTGCCACGTCTCGGCGCACGAGGCCGACGCCCATGCCCGCTGGGCGGGCGCCCGCCTGCCGACCGAGGCCGAGTGGGAGCGGGCGGCGGCGCTCGCGGACGATCCGGCCGCCGGGGCCCACGTCGACCAGCTCGACTTCGGCCCGGCCCCCTGCGCGGAGGTGCCGGGCGCGGGAGGCGGTCCGCGGGGAATGATCGGCGACGTGTGGGAATGGACCGCCTCGCGCTTCATCGGCTACCCCGGCTTCCGGGCCTTCCCGTACCGGGAGTACGCCGAGGTCTTCTTCGGCGGCCCCTATCGGAGTCTCCGCGGCGGCTCGTGGGCCACGCAGCCCGCGGCCGCCCGGACCAGCTTCCGGAACTGGGATCTCCCGAAGCGGCGGCAGATCTTCTCCGGCTTCCGGCTCGTATACGGGGCATGACCACCACCGCCCGCCCGACCGTCCTGCCGCGGCCCTACCGGCTCGACGTGCATCCGCCCGTCGCCGGCGACGGCGCCGGCATCGCCGGCGACGTCCGTCGCGGGCTGCTGGCGAGCCCCAAGGAGCTCAAGCCGAAGTACTTCTACGACGAGCGCGGGAGCGAGCTCTTCGAGGAGATCACCCGGCTGCCCGAGTACTACCAAACCCGCACCGAGCGGGCGATCCTGACCCGGATCGCCCCCGGGATCGCCCGCCGGCACCGCCCGGCCGAGCTGGTGGAGCTGGGCTCCGGCGCCTCGCGCAAGACCGAGGCGCTGCTGCGCGCGATGCTCCGCGACGGCACCCCGGTGCGCTACGTGCCGTTCGACGTCTGCGCCGAGATCATCCTCCAGGCCGCGAACCGGCTCGCGCTCTCGTTCCCGGAGCTGAGCGTCCACGGCGTCGCCGGCGACTTCGACCACCACCTCGACGCCCTGCCCGAGCGCGACGGCACGCGGTTGGTGGCCTTCCTCGGCGGGACCATCGGCAACCTCGCCCCGCGCGCCCGGACGCCCTTCCTGCACCGCGTCGCGCGCCTGCTGGGTCCGGGCGACCTGCTGCTGGTGGGGACCGACCTCGCCGGCGACCCGGGGCGGATCGTGCCGGCCTACAACGACGCCGCCGGCGTCACCGCGGCCTTCAACCTGAACGTCCTCACCGTGCTGAACCGCGAGCTCGGCGGCGACTTCCGCCTGGAGGCGTTCGAGCACGAGGCCCGCTACGACCCGGGCCCGCCCTGGATCGAGATGGTGCTCCGCTCGCGCGAGGACCAGCGCGTGCGGCTGGTGGCGCTCGACCTCGAGGTCGAGTTCGCCGCCGGCGAGGAGCTGCGCACCGAGATCTCGTGCAAGTTCACGCGCGAGTCGGTCGCCGACATGTACGCCGCGGCCGGCCTGGAGCTGATCGAGTGGCACACCGACGAGGCCGGCTGGTTCGCGGTCTCGCTCGCCCGCCGCGCGGAGTAGGGCGATGAGCGGGGCGCCGGCCCTCGGTCCGCGCTTCCGGGAGGCGCTCGCCTACGCCGCCGAGGTCCACGAGGACCAGGTGCGCAAGGGCACCGCGATCCCCTACGTGGCGCACCTGCTGGCGGTGGCGGCGCTCGTGATCGAGGACGGCGGCCGCGCCGGCGCTGCCGACGAGGACGAGGCGATCGCCGCGCTGCTGCACGACGCGGTCGAGGACCGCGGCGGCGCGGCGCGCCTGGCCGACATCCAGGCGCGCTTCGGCCCCCGGGTCGCGGAGATCGTGGCCGCGTGCAGCGACGCGATGGGGGAGGAGGCGCCCAAGCCCCCCTGGCGGCCGCGCAAGGAGGCGCACCTGCGCCACCTGGAGGACGCGGACGCCGGCGTCTGGCGCGTGACCCTGGCCGACAAGGTGCACAACCTGCGCGCGATCGTGGCCGACTACGCCGAGCTGGGCGACGCCCTCTGGGCGCGCTTCAATCCGGACGCCGACCCGGCCTGGTACTACGGAGCCCTGGCCGACCTGGCGGCGACCCGGGCCCCCGGGCCGCTGGCCGACGAGCTGGTCGGGGCGCTGGCGGAGCTCGAGGCACTGACGGCCGCGCTCCCGCCGCCGCTCGCGGGCTCGCGCTGGGAGCGGCGGGGGCGCCTGCTCGCCGGCCCGCACCCGGGCCGCGACGGCGCTCCCGGCCCGGCGGTGGAGGCGCTGCGCGACGCCGGGGTGGGGCTGATCGTCGACCTGACCGGCGAGGAGGACGCCCTGCCGAGCTACGTCGACCTCCTCGGCGAGGGGATGCGCCGCCTGAACCGGCCGATCCCCTCGGGCGGCGTCCCGGATGCGGGGACGATCGATGAGATCGTGACCGCGATCGACGACGCGATCGCCGCCGGCGAGGCGGTCTACGTGCACTGCCGCGGTGGCGGCGGGCGGACCGGCGCGGTGGTCGACGCATACACCACTCGCGAGATCGCGCCTCAGGAGCCGGGTCCGACGGCCTGAGACCTCCCCCTAGGTGAGGGGCGCCAACACGTTGTTCATCCGGAACCGCCTGGAGGATTGGGGTTGCTGAGACTCCGATCCCCAAGGACGGTCCCGAATGAAGCTCCACGCTAACGCCAAGCTGACGCCGGCGGGGCGGCT
>JAWVEV010000089.1:0-11106 GCA_033856535.1 Miltoncostaeaceae bacterium
GTTCCGGCGGCTCGGGCGAGCCGCCGGCGTCCTGCCGCCTCCCGCCGCGCCCGCGGCGGTGCCCCCGGGAGGGTGCCCATGAAGGTGCAGCTGATGGACATCCAGTCCCAGTACGGCCCGCTGCGCGAGGAGATCGACGCGGCGATCGCCGGCGTGCTCGACACCGGCCGCTTCATCCTCGGGCCCCACGGCAAGGCGCTCGAGGCGTCGGTCTCCGAGCGGCTCGACGGCCGGCCGGCGGCCGGCGTGGCGAACGGGACCGACGCGCTGGTCATCGCCCTGCACGCGCTGGACATCGGTCCGGGCGACGAGGTCATCACGACCCCGTACACCTTCTACGCCACGGCCGAGGCGATCGCGCGGGTCGGGGCCACGCCGGTCTTCGCCGACATCGACCCGGTCAGCTACTGCCTCGACCCGGCCGCGGCCGAGCGGAAGATCACCTCGCGGACCAAGGCGCTCCTGCCGGTGCACATCTTCGGCCACGCGGCCGACATGGCGGCGTTCATGGACCTCGCCGGCGCGCACGGCCTGAAGGTCGTCGAGGACGCGGCCCAGGCCTTCGGCGCGCGGGCGCCGGAGGGGGAGATCGCCACCTTCGGCGACGCCGCCACCTTCAGCTTCTTCCCGACCAAGAACTTCCCCGGGATGGGGGACGGCGGGATGGTGGTCTGCCGCGACGAGGAGCTCGCCGAGCGCGTCCGCCGGCTTCGCTTTCACGGCTCGAAGGACAAGGTCACCTTCGAGGAGGTGGGCTACAACTCGCGCCTCGACGACCTCCAGGCCGCGATCATCCGCGTCTTCCTGCCGCACCTGGACGACTGGAACGCGCGCCGCGCCCAGGCGGCCGCCTGGTACGCCGAGGCCGGCCTCGGCGAGGCGATGGTGCTGCCCGGCGTGCGCTCCGGCTGCACCCACATCTACCACCTGTTCATGGCCCGCCACCCGGAGCGCGACGCCCTGCGGGCGGCGCTCGCCGAGCAGGGCGTCGCATCGGCGGTCTACTACGGCACCCCGATGCACCTGCAGCCGGTCTTCGCCGGCCTGGGCTACGCCGAGGGCGACCTGCCGGTCGCCGAGGAGGCCGCGCGCACCGCGCTCGCCCTGCCCATGCACCCGAACCTGAGCCGCGAGGAGATCGACCGGGTCGTCGCGGTCGCCACCGAAGCCCTGGCCAGCCGCGCGCTCGGATAGGGGGCACGGGCCCGTGAGGGTCTGGGTCGACATCACCAACTCGCCCCATGCGGTGATCTTCCGGCCGCTGATCGCCCGGATGGCGGCGCGCGGGCACGAGGTGACGGTCACGGCGCGCGATTTCGCCCAGACGCTCGGGCTGCTCGAGCGCTTCGGGATCCCGCACCGGGTCTTCGGCGCCCACGGCGGCGCCGCCCGGCACGACAAGGCGCGGGCGATGGCCGGCCGCACCGCGGCGCTCACCCGCTTCGCCCGCCGCGAGCGCTTCGACCTCGCGGTGGCGCACGGCAGCACGGACCAGCCGGCCGCCGCCCGCGCCGCCGGCACGCCCCAGGTCACGATGTTCGACTACGAGTTCGCGACCGCGATGCACCACTGGAACGGGCGCCTCGCGCGCAGGGTGCTCGTGCCGGCCGCGATCCCGGAGGCCGCGCTCGCCCCCTACGGCATGCGCCCGCCCAAGCTGGTCCGCTACCCGGGCCTGAAGGAGGAGTACTACCTCGCCGACCACGAGCTGGACGAGGGCGTGCTCGGCGAGCTCGGGCTCGACCCCGGCCGCGTGATCGCGGTGCTGCGACCGCCGCCGGAGGTGACCCTCTACCACCGCGGCGTCTCCACCGAGCTCTTCGCCGCGACGCTGGACCGCCTGCTGGACGCGGCGCCCGAGGTCCAGACCGTGGTGCTGCCGCGCACCGCGGAGCAGCGCGAGGCCCTCCGCGGCCGGCCGGCGATCGTGCCCGAGCGCCCGGTCGACGGGCCGAGCCTGGTGGCCCTGGCGGACCTGGTGGTCAGCGCCGGCGGGACCATGAACCGCGAGGCCGCGGCCTTCGGCGTGCCGGCCTACACGCCCTTCGCCGGCCGGCTCGGCGCGGTCGACCGCAGCCTGATCGCGGAGGGTCGCCTGCGCCGCCTCGAGCGCCCCGGCGACGTCGCCCTGGTCAAGCGCGCCCCCGGGTCCGCGCCCCCCATGCGGGATCCCGACCTCCTGATCGACCTCATCCTGGGGTCCGAGACACCCGCTAAAGTGCGTCGCTCGTGAGCAGGGGCCCCCTGACGTACAGCATGCGGGCGATCGGGCACCGCGCGGCGCAGGTCGGAACGGACATGGCCCTCGTGGCCGCGGCGTACTGGCTCGCCTTCTACTTCCGGTTCGAGGGCAAGATCCCGCACCGGTACGAGCGCCTGTACCTCGCGACGATCCTGGTGGTGCTCGGCCTGAAGCTGGCCGTGTTCATCGTCGCGCGCTTCTACACCAAGTGGTGGCGCTTCACGGGCGTGCGCGACCTCCAGGCGATCGTCTTCGCCACGATCGTCTCCAGCCTGCTGGTCACGGCCGTGCTGTCCCAGTGGCAGCCCGAGGACATCCCCTGGCCGGTGCCGCGCAGCGTGCTCCTGTTCGACCTCCTGCTCACGCTGACCCTGATCGGCGGCGCCCGCTTTGCGGTGCGCAGCGTGGTCGAGCGCCCGCCGCGCTCGGAGCTGGTGCGCAAGGGGCGCGAGGTGCTGATCTGCGGCGCCGGCGACGCCGGCACGACGCTGCTGCGCGAGATGAAGAAGAACCGCTCGCTCGGCTACACCTGCGTCGGCCTGATCGACGACGACCCGCGCAAGCGGCGCCTGCGCGTCCACGGCACCCGCGTGCGCGGCGGTCGCGCCGACCTGCCGCGCATCCTGCGCGACATCGAGGTGGACGAGGTCATCATCGCCATGCCGTCCGCTCCGGGCCGCGTGCGCCAGGAGATCGTCGCCGCCTGCCGCGAGGCCGGCGTCCGCTGCGTGACGGTCCCGGGCCTTCCCGAGCTGATCACCGGCGAGGTCACGGTGAGCCAGCTGCGCGAGGTGCAGGTGGAGGACGTGCTCGGCCGGGCGCCGGTCGAGATCGACTTCGCCCGGATGGCGCGCTACCTCAACGGGCGCACCGTGCTGATCACGGGCGCCGGCGGCTCGATCGGCCGCGAGCTCTGCCGCCAGGTGGCGGCCGTGGGCGCGCGCAAGCTGATCCTGGTCGACCACGCGGAGAACAACCTCTTCGAGATCGACATGGAGCTGCGCGAGCGCGGCCACGTCGGACACGTGCCGGTGATCGCCGACGTGAAGGACGCCGTCGCCCTCGAGCGCGTCTTCGTCGCGGAGGCCCCCGACATCCTCTTCCACGCGGCCGCCTACAAGCACGTGCCGATGATGGAGCTCAACCCGGTGCAGGCCGTCGCGAACAACGCGCTCGCCACCGCGGTGCTGGCGGACCTCTCCGAGCGCCACGGCGTCCAGCGGTTCTGCCTGATCTCGACGGACAAGGCCGTCGAGCCCAAGACCGTGATGGGCGCCACGAAGGCGCTGGCCGAGCGCGTCATCGAGAGCCACGGCGCGACCGGCGCCACCCGCTTCGCGGCGGTCCGGTTCGGCAACGTGCTCGGGAGCTCGGGCTCGGTGCTCCCGATCTTCCGGCGCCAGATCGCACAGGGCGGGCCGATCACGGTCACGCACCAGGACATGACCCGCTTCTTCATGACCATCCCCGAGGCGGTCCAGCTGGTCATCGCGGCCACCGGCATCGCGGAGGGCGGCGACATCTTTGTGCTCGACATGGGCGAGCCGGTCTCGATCATGGACCTGGCGAAGCGCATGATCGAGTTGAGCGACGCCGAGGACGAGATCGGCATCGAGGTCGTCGGCATCCGGCCCGGGGAGAAGCTCCACGAGGAGCTCTTCAACGTGGACGAGGAGGTCCGTCCGACCCGGTACGGGAAGATCATGCGCGCGACCCGCCCGCCGCTCGACCCGCTCGAGCTCGCCGCGGGCCTGCAGGAGCTCGCCAGCCGCGCGTCCAGCGGCAGCCCCGACGGGGTGGCCGAGGCCCTGTGGGCCACGCTGGGGCTCGGGAGGACGACGTCGCCGGACGGCGAAGTCCCCGGCAGCAGCGCACCACGCCCAACGATTCCGGAGACCAGCGAGCCATGAGCGTGATCGCCTGTCCCCCCGCCGCCCTCGACCTGCCGCACGGGTCGGTCGAGATCCCCGCCGACGGGCTCCTGGCCCGGGTGCACCGGCCCTGTCCGGAGCACGAGCATGACGGGCGGTGCGTGGGCCGACGCCACGAGGACCCCTGCCTGGTGTTCTGGTGCCCCTCCGGGGAGCACCACTTCTCCATCCGCTGACCGCCGGGCCGGACGGCCCGGCCTCCCGCGCGCGACCCGCCGCCGAGCGCCGCCGGCCGGTCCTCCCACCGAGCGGTCACGGTTCGGTCCCCGCCGTCGCGAACGACGGTCGGCTGGAGCTGGTCGCCCGGGCTCACCCGGCGCCGTCCCCGCCGCCCGACCCCGGCGGGGCCGCCGCGGGGACGTGCGGGTCCCCGCTCCGGCGAGTTGCGCGGGCCGCAAGCCCCCCGATCGGGGGGGCGGGACTGGCCGAACGGCGACACCCGACCTGCTTGCATGGCCTCGACGGATGGACATTGAATAAACGCTGCGGTTGTAACTCTCGGCGATTTGGCCGACGAGACAGGGAGAGCACCGCGACCAGAACCATCCAAATCGATCGCGTGCCCAGGGCACGCCTGGCCCCGCTGTTGGGTCCGGCGCTCGTCGTCCTGCTCGCGTTCCTGGCCTTCGCAGGCGCCGCGCGCGCCGCCGACGGGCCGTCGCTCTTGGACGCCGTCGCCGCCCCGCCGCCCGCCGCCGCGCCCGCCTCGGGCGCCGCGCCGCTGGTCGTCGCCGCGCCGGCCCAGAACGTCGCCGTCCCGGCCGTGAGCGCGGTCGGCGCCGACGATCCGGCCCCCGTGCAGCAGCCGGTCGCCGCCGCCGTCGCCACCCCGCCGCCGCCCGCGGCGAGCACTCCGGCGCCGGCCACGACCGTCCCGCCCGCCTCCCCGCCTGACGCCGGCACGCCGACGGCGCCGATGCCCGACCCGGCCGCCGACTTCGAGCAGGCCCTCGGCTCGACGCTGAAGAGCCTGGTCGGCGACACCCTTCTCGGGGGCCTCCCCGAGACGATCCTTCCCGACCTGCGCGATGAGCTCAGCCCCACGGCTGGGCTGATCGGGCAGGCCCGCGATTCGGTGCGCACGACCTTCGAGCCGTGGGCCCCGACGCCGACCACCGGATCCCCCGTCCCGACGCCGCCCGGCGCCGCGACGGGGACCCCGCCGCCCGCCGCGACGCCGGACCCGATCGTGGCCCCCGTCCTCACCGCGGCAGCCGCCGCGGTGCCGCCGGTCGCCGCGATGCTGGGTCCGTTGGCCGGCCTCGGCGACTCCGGCCCCGCAGCCGCGGCGCTGGATGTCGTCGACCTCGCGCGCGTCGCCGAGCAGATCGGCGCCGTGTCCGGGGACGCGGCCCTCGGCCCGCACGTCCCCTCGCGCTCCGGCGCGATCGGGACGGACGGCTCCGAGCCCGGTGTCGCTCCGCTCGCCGCGGCTCCGGCCGCGACGGTCGCGGTGGCGGCGCCCATCCCCACGTCCGCGCTCCCGGCCCCGCCGGCCCCGCGGACGCCCATCCCGCCCGCTCCCGTGAGCGAGCGAACAGCCCCCACCGGGGCGGCCCCGGCCGGGCCCACGCCGATCCTCCCACCGGCGCAGACCCCGGCCCCGTCCGACCCCACCGGCCTCGCCGGTGTCGGGGGTGGCACCTCCAGCACGTTGCTGTTGGGTGTGGCGGCCCTCCTGGGCCTGATCGCCCTCGCGCGTCCCCCCAACGGGACACGCCGTCTCACGCTCCAGCCGGCGCCCTATGTGCCGGCCTGCTTCGCGGTCTCGCTCGAGCGCCCCGGTTAGCCGACCCGTCGGTTCCGGACCGTTTCCCCGGTGACGCGCCGCCGTCGCGGACGCGTCTCCACCCGGGTCATGCTCGTTCCCAAGGAGAGCTCCAAGTGAAAATGAAACGCCATCTCGTGGCGCTGGCCGCGACCGCGGCGCTCGTCGGCGCCGGCTCCACCCAGGCGGTGGCCTGCGGTGACAGCTGCGCCCCGAACGTCGCCTCCCAGTCCGCCTCGAACTCCCAGATCCTCCCGATCTCGCTCGGGCTCGGCGCCGCCGTCCCGGTGAACGCCAACGTGCCGGTCGGCGTCCTCTCGGGCGGCCCGACGCAGGGCGCGGTCTCGCAGGACAGCCGCGCGAACGCCACGGGCAGCTCGAAGAACAACGAGACCGTGCAGTCGGTGCGCCAGCAGGGCACGGGCGGCGGCAACTCCGCCAGCCAGTCCTCGTCCAACTCGCAGATCCTCCCGATCGCGGCCGCCATCGGCGCCGCGATCCCGGTGAACGCGAACGTGCCGGTGGGCGTCCTGTCCGGCGGCCCGGTCCAGGGCGTCGTCGCGCAGCGCGCGGCCGCCAACGGCAACGGCGAGGCCAAGAGCAACGACACGGACCAGTCGATCGAGCAGAGGGGCGACCACGGCAAGGGCAACTCCGCCAGCCAGTCGTCCAGCAGCTCGCAGATCCTCCCGATCGCGCTCGGCCTGGGCGCGGCGGTGCCGGTCAACGCGAACGTCCCGGTGTCGGTGCTCAGCAGCGGCCCGAAGCAGGCGGTCGTGAACCAGCGCGCCGACGCCGACGCCAACGGCCAGGCCAAGAACAACGAGGCCTCCCAGTCCATCCGCCAGGAGGCGGGCAAGGGCGAGGGCGGCAACTCGGCGAGCCAGTCGTCCAGCAACTCGCAGATCCTCCCGATCGCGCTCGGCGCGGCGCTCGCCATCCCGGTCAACGCCAACATCCCGATCTCGGTCCTGAGCAACGGGCCGGTGCAGGGCGCCGTCAACCAGCACAGCGACGGCAACGCCCGCGCGCGCGGCGTGAACGCCGAGCAGGACCAGGACATCAAGCAGACGGGCGGCAAGTCGGGCGCCAACAGCGCGTCCCAGTCGGCCTCGAACTCGCAGATCCTCCCGATCGCGCTCGGCGCCGGCCTGGCGATCCCGCTCAACCTGAACGTGCCGATCTCGATCCTGAGCAACGGCCCGGTCCAGGGCGCGGTGAACCAGCGCGGCGACGCCGACGCCATCGCCGAGGCCCTGAACAACGAGACCGAGCAGACCATCCGCCAGGACGGCAAGGGCGGCGCGAACCAGGCCACCCAGACCGCCTCGAACTCGCAGATCCTCCCGATCGCGCTCGGCGCCGCGCTGGCCGTGCCGATCAACCTGAACCTGCCGATCTCGATCCTCTCGAGCGGCCCGGTGCAGGGCGACGTCGCGCAGAAGGGCGACGCCGACGCGAACGTCGAGGCCATCAACTACGACCTCGACCAGTCGAGCCAGCAGGGCGTCGAGCAGAAGGCGGCCCAGAGCCAGGGCTCCGGGGCCAAGGGCGGCGGGTCGGCCTCGGCCGGCCAGACCGCCGGCGGCGGCGCCCCCGCGGGCGGCGGCGCCCCCGCGGCCGGCGGCGCGCCGGTGAACGCGGCCGCCCCGCTCGGACTCCTGAGCGGCCTGCCGCTCCCGCTGGGCATCGTCAACAAGCTGCTCTCGACGGTGCAGGCCACCCTCGCCGACCCGTTCGGCACGATCGCCGCGGTGCTGAAGGACCCGATCGGCTCCATCACCGGGCTCCTCTCGAGCCTGTAGCTCCGACACCCGGCCCCCAGGCCGTCCCCGCAGCGCGGGGGCGGCCCGGGGTCAGGGACCGAACGTCGACGGGGCGCCCCACCGCGAGGTGGTGGCGCCCTCGTCGCTTCCGGGGTCAGAATGAGGACCGTCCCGCCGGGAGGAGGTCCGCATGTCCACGGTCCGCGTGCTCGTGGGGACGCGCAAGGGCGCGTTCGTGATCACGTCCGACGGCGCCCGCCGGGACTGGCGGGTGGAGGGGCCGCACTTCGCCGGCTGGCAGGTGATGCACGTGAACGGCTCGCCGGCCGAGCCGGATCGGCTCTGGGCCTCGCAGTGGACCGACTGGCACGGCCAGGTGGTGCAGCGCTCCGACGACGGCGGGCGCACCTGGGAGGCGCTCGGAAACGCCTTCGGCTATGCGACCGAGCCGGGGACGCACCGCTGGTACGACGGCACGCCGCACCCCTGGGAGTTCAAGCGGGTCTGGCACCTCGAGCCGTCCCCGGACGACCCCGAGACGGTCTACGCCGGGGTCGAGGACGCGGCTCTCTTCCGCTCGACCGACGGGGGCGGTACGTGGACCGAGCTGGAGGGCCTCCGAACCCACCCGAGCGCGGGCGCGTGGGCGCCCGGCGCCGGCGGCCTCTGCCTGCACACGATCCTGATCGACCCGGGTGACCCGCGGCGGATGTTCGTGGCGATCTCGGCGGCCGGGGCGTTCCGCTCCGAGGACGGCGGCGAGAGCTGGGAGCTCGCCACCGGCGGGCTGCGCTCGAACTTCCTCCCGGACCCCGAGGCGCCGGTCGGCCACTGCGTGCACAACATGGCGATGCACCCGGCTCGCCCGGACACGCTCTTCATGCAGAAGCACTGGGACGTCTGCCGCAGCGACGACGCCGGCGCGACCTGGCGCGAGGTGAGCGGGAACCTGCCGAGCGACTTCGGCTTCCCGATCGCCGTGCACGCCCACGAGCCGGACACGGTCTACGTGGTGCCGATCCACAGCGACGCGCTGCACTACCCGCCCGACGGCGCCCTCCGCGTGGCGCGCAGCCGCACCGGCGGCGACGAATGGGAGCTGCTCGGCGCCGGCCTGCCGCAGTCGCACTGCTACGTGAACATCCTGCGCGACGCGATGGCCGTCGACGCCATGGACCGCTGCGGCGTCTACTTCGGGACGACCGGCGGGCAGGTCTACGCCTCCGCCGACGAGGGGGACAGCTGGGCGCCGATCGTCGAGCACCTGCCGGCGGTGCTCTCGGTCGAGGTGCAGACGATTCCGTGAGCTCCGTCCGGGTTGCGCTGCCGGCGCACCTGCGGTCGCTGGCGGGGATCGGGTCCGAGGTGGTGGTGGAGGTCGCCGGCGCGCCCACGATCGGGTCGCTGCTGGACGCGCTCGAGGCGGCGCATCCGGCGCTCGCCGGCACCATCCGCGCCCACGCCGCCGGCCCCCGCCGGGCGTACATGCGCTACCACGCCTGCGGCGAGGACCTCTCGTTCGCCCCCGACGACGCCCCGCTGCCGGAGGCCGTCGCCCGGGGCGAGGCGCCGTTCACGGTGATCGGCGCGATCGCCGGCGGGTAGGCGCGGCGCGGGCGAGGCTCCGGGGCGACGGGCATCGCCCCCGAGGGGCCGGTCGGCTATGGCGCCGGTGGCCAGTCTGCCCGGGGGAGCGAGGTGCGCGTCCCCCCGGGTCGCGCGGGAACGGGCGCGAGCGGCGCCGGCGTCGCGGGTCTCCATGCTGGGTGCAAATCGGCGGAGGGGCAGCGTGCGGTCGATGCTTCTCGCGGGTTTCGTGTTGCTGGGCCCGGCTGCCAGCGCGGCCGTCGCGTCGGCGGCGCCGGCGCCGCCGGTTCCGAACATCGGTCCCGCGCACCACACCTGTGTCGTGGGACCCCACGCGACGCGCCGGACGCCGGCGTGCCTGCTGGAGCTGGCGGCGCGGGCGTCGCGAGGTCTCGGCGATCCACACGCGACGCGACGGTCGTGGACCTCCACCACCGCCGGACGCAGCGGCTACGCGGACCCGAACGCGGCGTCCGAGTTTCGGCATCGGCCCCTCCTGGGCGTGCGGCTGGACGGTGACTTCGTCCAGCACGGGGCTCAGGGGACCGAATTCCGGTCCCGCGAGGTCCGCTTCCTCGTCGATCCGGCGACGCGCCGGATCGTGAGCTGGCAGTTCGTCTCCGAGCCGTCCACGGGAAGCCTCCCGCCGCTGGGCTCGCTGGGGGACGGCTCGCACCCCTTCTGACCTCCGAGGTCCCCTGACCGGCAATTGGCTCCGGCCGCGCCAATTGCCGGCGGGTTGGGGACCCGCCCGTCTCACCACCCGCACCGTCGCGGCTCGCCGCATCCGCGCCGAGCGAGCCGCGCTCGGCGGAGCCCGCCGCCCGTTCCTGCCTCCAACCGGCCACCGAGACCACGGCCGACCGGCCGTCGGGAAGACGCGCCCTCCTCGCGGGTCAAACTGGCCACCGCGTCCACGGCCGACCGGCCTCCCGGACGGCGCGCCTCGCACGGGGTGGTCGCACCGCCTACGGTTGGCGCCATGGAGTCGAAGCAGCGGTCCGAAGGCGCCGGGGGCGCCACCCCGCCGCCCATCGACTGGGGCGCCGGCCGGTACGAGCGCACCGCCGCCCAGCTGCTGCCCGTGGCCGAGCTGGTCGTCGAGCGGGCGGCCATCCGCCCCGGCGAGCGGGTGCTCGACGTCGGCTGCGGCACCGGCAACGCGGCGCTCGCCGCCGCCGCCCGGGGCGCCTCGGCCATCGGGGTCGATCCCGCCGCGCGCCTGCTCGAGGTCGCCCGCGCGCGGGCCGACGAAGGGGGGCTCGACGCGACGTTCGTCGCCGGGGACGCGGCGAGCCTGCCCGTCGACGACGCCGGCGCCGAGGCGGTCCTCTCGGTCTTCGGCGTGATCTTCGCCCCCGACCCGCCGGCGGCCGCCCGGGAGATGGCGCGCGCCCTCGCGCCCGACGGGCGCATCGTGCTCGCCGCGTGGATCCCCGGCGGCGCGATCTCCCAGGTCAACCGGATCAGCCGGGAGGCGGTGATGCGCATTCTCGGCGCCCCGCCCGGCCCGCCGCCCTTCCCCTGGCACGAGCCGGACGCGCTCGCGGCGCTGCTCGGCCCGCACGGCTTCGCCGTCGACGTCGAGGAGCACCCTCACGCCTTCACGGCGCCCTCGGCGCGGGAGTTCCTCGCGACCGAGTGGGAGAACCACCCGGTCGCGGCCGCCGGTCGCAAGATCCTGGATCGGGAGCCCGGCGCGGCCGACAACGTGCTCCGGCAGGCGCTCGCGGTGCTCGAGGAGGGCAACGAGGCGGCGGACGGCCTTCGCGTCACCAGCCGCTACGTCATCGCCACCGCCCGGCGGAGCTA
>JAWVEV010000090.1:0-7733 GCA_033856535.1 Miltoncostaeaceae bacterium
GGGCGTGTCGGGCACGTGGCGCGACCTGACCGACTCGGTCAACTTCATGGCCTCGAGCCTGACCACCCAGGTGCGGAACATCGCCGAGGTGACCACCGCGGTGGCCCGCGGCGACCTCTCCCAGAAGATCACGGTGGACGTGAAGGGCGAG
Source organism: Miltoncostaeaceae bacterium (assembly GCA_033856535.1). Taxonomy (GTDB): domain Bacteria; phylum Actinomycetota; class Thermoleophilia; order Miltoncostaeales; family Miltoncostaeaceae; genus JAWVEV01. The sequence goes on from JAWVEV010000090.1 coordinate 152, forward strand.
GTGCTCCAGCTGAAGGACACCGTCAACACGATGGTGGACCAGCTGCGGGCGTTCGCCGGCGAGGTGACCCGCGTGGCTCTCGAGGTCGGCACCGAGGGGAAGCTCGGCGGCCAGGCCAACGTCGAGGACGTCTCCGGGACCTGGCGCGACCTGACCGACTCGGTCAACTCGATGGCGTCGAACCTGACGGACCAGGTGCGCAACATCGCCCAGGTGGCGACCGCGGTGGCCCGGGGGGACCTCAGCCAGGAGATCACCGTCGACGCCAAGGGCGAGATCCTCGAGCTCAAGTCGACGATCAACACGATGGTCGACCAGCTCTCCTCGTTCGCGGCCGAGGTGACCCGGGTCGCGCGCGAGGTGGGGACCGAGGGCAAGCTCGGCGGCCAGGCCAACGTCGAGGACGTCTCCGGCACCTGGCGCGACCTCACCGACTCGGTGAACTCGATGGCCTCTAACCTGACCGACCAGGTGCGCAACATCGCCGAGGTCACCACGGCCGTGGCGAACGGAGATCTGTCGCGAAAGATCACCGTGGACGTCCGAGGCGAGGTCCTTCAGCTCAAGGACACCATCAACACCATGGTGGACCAGCTCTCGTCGTTCGCCGACGAGGTGACGCGCGTCGCCCGCGAGGTCGGCACCGAGGGCATGCTCGGCGGGCAGGCCAACGTGGAGGGGGTCTCGGGCACCTGGCACGGGCTCACCGACTCGGTGAACTCGATGGCCTCCAACCTCACCGACCAGGTCCGCAACATCGCCCAGGTCACCACGGCGGTGGCGCGGGGCGACCTCTCCCAGAAGATCACCGTGGACGCCCGCGGCGAGGTGCTGGAACTGAAGGACACCATCAACACGATGGTCGACCAGCTCCGCTCGGTCGCCACCGAGGTGACCCGGGTGGCGCGCGAGGTGGGCACCGAGGGAAAGCTGGGCGGCCAGGCGACGGTGGAGGACGTGTCGGGCACGTGGCGCGACCTGACCGACTCGGTGAATTCGATGGCGGCCAACCTGACCGACCAGGTCCGGGCGATCGCCGCCGTGTCGATGGCCGTGACCCAGGGCGACCTGACCCGGTCGATCGGCGTCGAGGCGCTGGGGGAGCTCGCGCGCCTGAAGGACACGAGCAACCAGATGATCCGCAACCTGCGCGAGACCACCGAGCGCAACGCGGACCAGGGCTGGCTCAACTCCAACCTCGCGCGCTTCGGCGGGATGATGCAGGGCCAGCGGGACTTGGGCGTCGTCTCCGAGACGCTGATGCGCGAGCTGACCCCGCTGGTGAGCGCCCAGTACGGCGCGTTCTTCCTGCTGCGTGGCAAGGAGGGCGTCTTGGAGCTGGCGGCCAGCTCGGGCTACCACCCCCGGCCGGGGCTGCCGACCCGCTTCCCGCTGGGCGACGGGCTGGTGGGCCAGGCGGCCGCCGAGCGGCGGGCGATCGTGGTCGAGAACCCGCCGGCCGACTACGTGCGGGTGGCCTCCGGGCTCGGCGAGGCGACGCCGCGCAGCATCGTGCTGGTGCCGGTGCTGTTCGAGGACCGGGTGATGGGCGTGATCGAGCTCGCCTCGTTCGCCCCCTTCGGCGAGATCCACACGGTCTTCCTGGAGCAGCTCGCCGAGACGATGGGCATCGTGATCAACGCGATCGTGGCCAACATGCGCACCGAGGAGCTGCTCGAGCAGTCGCAGTCGCTCACCACCGAGCTCCAGAGCCGCCAGCGCGAGCTGCAGCAGACCAACGCGGAGCTGGCCGAGAAGGCGGCGCTGCTCGCCGAGCAGAACGAGCGCATCGAGGTGAAGAACCGCGAGATCGAGATGGCCCGGCTGGCCCTCGAGGAGAAGGCCGAGCAGCTGGCCCTGAGCTCGCGCTACAAGTCCGAGTTCCTGGCCAACATGTCGCACGAGCTGCGCACGCCGCTGAACTCGCTTCTGATCCTGGCCAAGCTGCTCGGCGACAACGGCGACGGGAACCTGACCGACCGACAGGTGGAGTTCGCCCACACGATCTTCACCGCCGGCACCGACCTACTCGACCTGATCGACGACATCCTCGATCTGTCCAAGGTCGAGGCCGGGAAGATGGACGTCCACGGCGGCGAGGTCGCGCTCGCCGACGTGGTCGAGGAGGTGGAGCGCGCCTTCCGCCCGCTGGTCGAGGAGAAGGGCCTGCGCTTCGAGCTGGAGCTGGACCCCGGCCTGTCCCCGCGGGTCACCACGGACGAGCAGCGGCTGCAGCAGATCCTGCGCAACCTCCTCTCAAACGCCGTGAAGTTCACCGAGCGCGGCGCGGTGGCGCTGCGGATCGGCCCCGCGCCGGCCGGCACGGCCTTCCGCCGACCGGACCTCGGCGACGCCGGCGAGGTCGTGGCCTTCGCGGTGTCGGACACCGGCATCGGGATCCCCCCGGACCGCCTGGAGCTGATCTTCGAGGCCTTCCAGCAGGCCGACGGCACGACCAGCCGGCGCTTCGGCGGAACCGGGCTGGGGCTCTCCATCAGCCGCGAGATCGCGCGCCTCCTGGGCGGGGAGATCGCGGTGGAGTCGGCCGTCGACGCCGGCAGCACCTTCACCCTCTTCCTGCCGGCGGCCTTCGACGTCGACCCGCCCGACCTGGTGCCCGCGCCGATCGCGGTCGACGACCCGATCGTGCGCCCCGAGGTCCCCGACGACCGCGGCGCGATCGAGCCGGGGGACCGGGTGCTGCTGGTGGTCGAGGACGACCCGGGCTTCGCGGCGACGCTGGTGCGCATGGGCCGCGACGCGGGCTTCCGCTGCGTTGCGGCGCTCCGGGGCGACACCGGGCTGGCGCTGGCGCACGAGCACCGGCCAGACGCGATCCTGCTCGACCTGCGCCTTCCGGTGATCGACGGATGGACCGTGCTGGCGCGGCTGAAGCGCCACCCGACCACGTGCGACATCCCGGTCCACGTGCTCTCGGCCGACGAGGCCGCGGGCGGGGCGCTGGCCGCCGGGGCGGCCGGATCGTTGGCCAAGCCGATCTCCGCCGAGCGCCTCACCGGCGCGCTGGCCGCGATCGCGCGGGCCGTCGCGCCGGGCCCGCGGCGGCTGCTGGTGCTCGAGGACGGCGGGCGGCGCAGCTCCGCCCTGCTCGGCGAGGTCGCCTCCGGCGACGTCCGCATCCGGTCGGCCGGGTCGCCGGCGGACGCGCTGCAGGCCCTCGAGGAGGGCGTCGACGGGGCGGTGGTCGAGCTCGGGGCCGCCGGGGGCGCGGGGCCGCTGGAGACGCTGCTCGACCGGCTCGACGGGCCGGCCGTCGTGATCGCGCGCATCGCGCCGGACGACGCCGAGCGCGCCGCGCTCGCCGGCCGCCCGGGGGTGGCGCTGCTCGAGGCCGGCGAGGGGGCCGACCTGCTGTCCGCCGCGCGCGCCTTCCTCCGCGACCTGCGCGCCGCGCCGGGCCCGCGGGACGCCGGCGCGGCGGCGGCCGACCCGGCGGTGTTCGCCGGCCGGCGGGCGCTGATCGTCGACGACGACGTGCGGAACGTCTTCGCGCTGGCGTCCGCGCTCGAGGCCAACGGCATGGAGGTGGCCTACGCCGAGAACGGCGCGGAGGGCATCGAGCTGCTCCGATCGGGCGAGCCCGCGGACATCGTGCTCCTCGACGTCATGATGCCGGGGATGGACGGCTACCAGACCACCGCGGCGATCCGGGCGATGCCCGAGTTCGCCTCGCTCCCGATCATCGCGGTGACGGCCAAAGCGATGGCCGGCGACCGCGAGCGGGCGATCGCCTCGGGCGCCTCGGGCTACATCACCAAGCCCGTGGACGTCGACCGGCTGCTGTCCCTGATGGCCGTCTGGCTCTACCCGGCCGGCGGGCTCGAGCCGGCGGCATGACCGGGGCGTCGCACGGGCCTCACCCACCGCCCGATCCGCCCGAGTCTGCGGCCGCGGGGGCCGTCATCCTGATCGTCGACGACCGGCCCAGCAACCTGGTGGCGCTCGAGGCGGTGCTCGAGCCGCTCGGCCGGCGGGTCGTGGTGGCCGAGTCGGGCGAGGACGCGCTGCGCAAGCTGTTCCAGGAGGACTTCGCGCTGATCCTCCTGGACGTCCAGATGCCGGGGATGGACGGCTTCGAGACCGCCCACCTGATCCGGGCCCGCCCGCGCACCCGGCACGTGCCGATCATCTTCGTGACCGCGATCTCCACGGCCAGCGAGCACGTCTTCGCCGGCTATGCCGCGGGGGCCGTCGACTACGTCCTGAAGCCGATCGACCCGGCACTGCTGCGCTCGAAGGTCTCGGTGTTCGTCGAGCTCCACGAGGCCAACGCCCGGCTGCGGCGCGAGGCGGAGGTCCGGGCCGCGAACGAGAGCCTGGCCCTGGCCCAGCGCGCCGGCATGAGCGGGATCTGGGACTGGGAGCTCGCCGCCGGGCGGATGTACTGGTCGCCCGAGTTCGCCGACCTGTGCGGCCTGCCGGAGACGCCGCCCGGCGCGGGCGGTGCGTCGAGTCCTTCCCGTGCATCGGCCCCACTCCCGGGGGCCGATGAAATCAGGAATTGGCTGGCCACCGTCGACCCGCGCGACCGCGGCCGGCTCGCCGCCCGCCTGGACGCCCTGCTGGAGCGCGGGGACCGCTGGGACGCCGAGTACCGGATCGTGCACCCGGCGCGCGGCCTGCGCTGGATCGCCGCCCGCGGCCGCGTGGCCCGCGACGCGGCCGGCGCCGCCGAGCGCTTCACCGGGATCGCGGTCGACATCACCGAGCGCAAGGGCGCCGAGGCCCGGGTGGCGCGCCTGCACGAGGCCACGGCGGCGCTGTCGGCGGCCGCCTCCACGGCCGAGGTCGCCGAGCGGATCGTGGCGCTCGCCCCCGGCGCCGCCGGGGCCCGGCGCGCCGAGGTCCGGCTGGCGCCGGAGGACGCCGGCGCGCGGCCCCCGCTCGAGGTGCGGGACGACGGCGCGACGGTGGTGCTGCCGCTGGCGGCCGGAGACGGCAGCCCGCCGCTGGCCGACCTGCGGCTGGGCTTCGCGCCGCCGGCGGCGCTCGACGACGACGCGCGCGCCTTCCTGGTGGGGCTGGCCGCCCAGTTCGGGCAGGCGCTCGAGCGGGCGCGGCTCTTCGACGCCGAGCGGCGGGCCCGCGAGCGCAGCCAGGCGCTGCAGGCGGCCGCCGGCGTGCTGGCGGCGGCGCTCGAGGTGGGCGAGGTGGCCGAGGGCGCGGTCGGGGGCGTGCTGCGCGCCTTCGGGGCGGCGTCGGCCGGCCTGCGGCTGGCGACCGCCGACGGCGCCGCGCTCGAGACGCGCGCGGCGGCGGGCGCTCCCGACCCGTCCGTGCGCCCCGAGGGCACCACCTCGCTCGACGCGGCCACCCCGACCGCGCTCTGCGCGCGGCGCGGCTCGCCGCTGGTCGTGCCGTCGGGCGCCGAGCTGCCGGACGAGGCCGGCGGGCCCGACGGCGGCGGCGCCCTCGCGGCCATCCCCCTGCGGGCGGAGGGGCGCACGGTCGGCGTGCTCGCCCTCCGCCTCGACCCGGGCGCGCGCCTGAGCGACGCGGCGCGGCGCGCCCTGCACGCCTTCGGGGGCCTGGTGGCGCAGGCGGTCGCGCGCGCGGCGCTGCACGAGGCCCACGAGCGGGCCCGCGAGCGGTCAGCCTTCCTCGCGGCCACCAGCCTCACCCTCGACACCGACCTCGGCGTGCGCGAGCGGATCGAGGCGCTGGCCGACGCCGTGGTGCCGTGGCTCGCCGACGCCTGCCTGATCGAGGTGGCCGGGGACGACGGCCGGCCGGCGACGCTCGCGGCGCGCGCGCCCTCGGCCGAGCTCGAGGGCCTGATGCGCGCGATGCGCGAGGGGAGCCCCGCCGGCGACGGCGCGCCCGGGACGATCACCTGGGTGCTGCGCACCGGCCGGCCGGTCCTGCGCGCCGAGCTCGGGGCCGAGGAGATCGCCGCGCGCCTCGCCGCCGCCGGCGTGTCCGAGGAGCTGGCCGCCCGGATCCTGCGCGACCCGCCGCGCTCGGCCCTGGTGGTCCCGGTGCGGGCCCGCGGCCGGACGATCGGGACGATCGCGCTGGCCTCGTTCGACCCCGCGCGCCGCTTCGACGAGGACGACCTGCGCCTGGCCGTCGACCTCGGCCGGCGGGCGGGGCTCGCGGTGGACAACGCGCGCCTGTTCGAGGCGCAGGCCGCCGTGGCGATGACGCTCCAGCACAGCCTCCTGCCCGCCGACCTGCCCGACGTGCCCGGCCTGGAGCTGGCCGCCCGCTACGTCTCGGCCGCCGCCCACACCGAGGCGGGCGGCGACTGGTTCGAGGCCGTGTGGGTGTCCGACCGGCGCGTGATGCTCGCCGTGGGCGACGTCGTGGGCCGCGGGACCGAGGCCGCCGCGGTGATGGGCCAGCTGCGCAGCGCGATGCGCGCCTACACCTCGGCCGGCCTCTCGCCCGGCGAGGTGCTGGAGCACCTGAGCCGCTTCGCCCGCGATGTCCCCGGGGCGCAGGGCTCGAGCGCGGTCTGCGTCGAGCTCGACCCGGTCAACGGCCGGATTCGCCACGCCCGCGCCGGCCACCCGCCGCCGCTCGTGCTCGGCCCGGACGGCGACGCCGAGTTCCTCGAGGCGGTGCACGGCACGCTGCTCGGCATGCCCTCGACCCGCTACGACGAGGGCGTCGCGCGCGTGCCGCCGGGCGGGGCGGTGCTGGTCTTCACCGACGGGGCGGTCGAGCGCCGCGGCGAGGTGATCGACCAGGGGCTCGAGCGCTTCTCCCGGGTGGCGGCGGCGTGCTGGCCGGCGTCGCCGGCGGCACTCTGCGAGCGGGTGCTCGCGCTGGCGCTGGACCCCGAGGGCGCGATGGACGACGTGGCGCTGCTGGCGGCCCGGCGCGAGCCGGTGACCGAGCCGTTCGAGCTGCGCGTGCCCGGGGTGCCCGACCGGCTGGCCGAGCTGCGGACCGCGCTGCGCGACTGGCTGGAGCGGTTGCCGATCGCCGCGGCGGCGCGCGACGACGTGCTGCTGGCCGCCGGCGAGGCCTGCTCGAACGCGATCGAGCACGGCTACGGCGGCCGCGACCCGGGCCAGCTCCAGCTGGACGCCGACTGGAACCGCGACGGCACCCTGCGCCTCGCCGTGCGCGACGGCGGCGGCTGGCGCCCGCCCTCGGACGGGCGGCGATACCGCGGCCGGGGCCTGCCGATCATGCGGCGGATCATGGACGACGTGGAGCTGGACGGGCGTCCGGACGGCACCGAGATCCGCATGCGGCTGCGGCCGGCGCGGCTGCCCCGGGTCGACTCGCTGGCCCCGGCGTCCGCCGAGCCGGCGGAGCCCGCCCCGCCCGCGGCCGCCCTCAAGCTGGCGGGGCCGCCCGAGGCGCCGACCGCCCGCGTCAGCGGCGAGCTGGACTCGGCGAGCGCGGTCGACCTCGGCGCGCGGCTGCGGGCGGCGGCCGCCGGGGGCGCGGAGCTGACGCTCGACCTGTCGGGCACGGGCTACATCGACAGCGTCGGCACCCGCCTGCTCTGGGACGTCGCCGAGACCGTCGAGCGCGAGGGCGGGCGGCTGGTGCTGGTGGCCCCGCGCGGCTCGCCGGCGCGCCGCCTGCTCGAGCTGAGCGGCCT
>JAWVEV010000091.1:0-4668 GCA_033856535.1 Miltoncostaeaceae bacterium
CGGCCTGGACCGCGGCTACGCCGGCTATTGGTCGGCGCTGCCGCTCGACTGGCACGGCGGGGACGCGATCCAGGTCCTCCCGGTGTCGCCCTGCGGGGAGGGCGCCGGCGCCACGCTCTGCGCGTTCCCGCTCAACCGGATCCTGTCCCAGTACGAGCCGCAGCCGGGGGAGCGGACCTTCGTGGTCAACGCCCCGCTCGTGCCGCTGGGGAAGATCGACCCCATGCCGCCGTCGCTCGGCGCGCCGGCCGACGTGTTCCAGGCCGGCACCCTGGTCGTCTACGTCTACCGCGACGACGTGGCCGCCCGGTTCGGGCCGCCGATCCGCTACTGAGCCATCTGGTCGGGTTGCGAGGGGTCGCGTCGGGGTAACACGGCGCCCATGGCGGAGTCGGCGACGCCCGGGAGAGAGGTGCGCGCGACCGGGCCCGCCGGGGCGCCGCCGCGCGAGATCCGCGTGCGACCGCGCACCGTGGTGGCGGTGCTCCTGACGGCGCTCGTCGTGGCCGGCGTCGTCTGGCTGCTGATCGAGGCGTGGCAGGTGGTCACCTGGATCGTGATCGCGATCTTCTTCGCGATCACGCTGGTGCCGGTGGTCGATTTCCTGGAGCGCCGCGGGCTGCCGAACACGCTGGCGGTGATCGTCGTGGCGATCCTCACCCTGGTCGCGGTCGGCCTGCTGGCGTGGGCCTTCGTGCCGCCGCTGGTGGATCAGACGACCGACCTGATCCGGGCGGTGCCGAAGGCGATCGACGACGTCACCCAGGGCCGCGGCCCGCTGGGGTTCCTCGAGACCGAGTACCACATCGTCGACCGCGCGAAGGCGGCGGTCGAGGGGCAGACCGGCGGAAGCGTGCTCGGCGTCACCGCGCCGGCGCTCGGGGTGGTGCGGGGCGCGGTCACCGCCGTGGTCGCCGCGCTCACGATCTTCTTCCTGACCCTGTTCATGCTGCGCGAGGGGCGCGCCTGGGTCGCGCGGATCCTCGACTTGGTCCCGGAGGCGCAGCGCCCTCGGTGGAAGCGCGTCTCCGACGGCATCGCCAAGACGATCCGCGGCTACGTCGCCGGCAACCTCTTCATCAGCCTCGTGGCCGGCCTGGTCACGTTCGCGGTCCTGACCGCCACCGGCGTGCCGTTCGCGGTCCCGCTGGCCGTCTTGGTCGCGCTGCTCGATCTGATCCCGCTGGTCGGCGCGACCGTCGCCACCGTGGTGGTCGCGGCCGTGGCGCTCGGCCAGGGCTGGCTCCCCTTCGCGATCGTCCTGGCGGTGCTGGTGGCCTACCAGCAGGCCGAGAATCACCTGCTGCAGCCCTTCGTCTACGGACGCACCGTGCAGCTCTCACCGCTGGTGGTGCTGGTGGCGGTGCTGCTGGGCGGAACGGTCGCCGGGGTGATCGGCGCGCTGCTGGCGATCCCGATCGCCGGCTCGCTCCAGATCATCCTGACCGAGCTGCTGCGCCCCCGGCGGGAGGCGGCCCAAGCCCCCGACCCCGCCGACGCCGCCGAGGCCTCGCCGAGCTGACCTCCGGTGTCCCGGTGACGCCAGCTGGCGCCGCCGGCGCCAAGTGCGCGGCGCGGATTGGGGGAGGCCGAGGACAGCGACGACAATCGGCGCCAGGCGCGCCGGCCTTGACCCGAGATGGGTCGAATCTCACTCGGGGTACGGAGCCCCCCGCGGGAGCGGGCGGGCGCCCGACGGCGCCGGCCACCCGCAACCGCGTCTCCGCCCGCCGACCGACTGGCCACCGGCGCCATGGCCGACCGTCACCCCCCGCGAGGATGGTCTTGCGCCGTTTCACGGCCACCTTGTCCGCGAAAGCGGGGTGCCCGCGGGCTGCTGGAGGGGCGACCGGCCATCGAGAGACGACGGCCGACCGACCGCCGGCGACCGCCTGGCTCGTCGAGAAGCAAATTGGCCACCGAGGCGACGGCCGACCGGCCGAACTCCCGCACCTCCAGTCGGCGCGACCCCCGCCAACTGCCCAGACGAGGCCCGGCCCCCGCGCCGGCCCCGCCGGTCGGCAACCCCGCCGCCAACCGCCGCCCGCGAACGCCGCCCCCGCCCACCCTCAGCCCAGGGGCTTGCGCAGGTGGACCACCGGCTCCCCGCCGCGCCGGCGGCGGGCGAACTCGACGTAGCCGATCCTCCGGTACAGGGCGAGGTTCGCCACCATCCGCTCGTGGGTCCAGAGGTGGATCGAGTCGAAGCCGGCGGCCCGGGCGGCGGCCTCCGCGTGCGCGAGGAGCGCCCGGCCGACGCCGGTGCCCTGGTGGGCCGGGTCGACCGCGACGTTCTCGATCACGAAGCCCTCGTCATCGACCGAGAGGACGACCAGGCCGGCGAGCGCCCCGTCGCGCTCGGCGACCGTGGCGCCGCCGCGGCCGACCACCTCGGCGTAGTCCTCGCCGAGCGGCCCCGGCGTCACGCCGATGCTCGCGACGTATCCGCCGTAGGCCGCCCGGACCACCACCGCCAGCCGGGGCGCGTCGGCCGCCCCGGCCGGCCGCAGGGTCACCACTCCATGACCGGCCGGATCTCGACCCAGCCGCCCATCCGCGCCGCCGGGATCCGCGCCGCCAGCTCGATCGCGGCGTCGAGGTCGTCGGCCTCGAAAATGAGCCAGCCGCCGAGGGCCTCCTTCACCGCGACGAACGGGCCGTCGGTGACCAGCGTGCGCCCGTCCTCCACCCGCACGGTGGTCGAGGTGTCCGGCGCCTGCAGGCCCGTCCCCGGCGTCACCCCGGGCGTCTGGTTGACCGCCTGGTAGTCGGCGTAGACGGCCTGCTGCTCCTCGGCCGAAAGGCGCCCCCACGCCTCCTGGTCGAACGGGGTCGGGGTGTCGCCCTGATGGATCAGCAGCACGTACTTCATGGTGTCCTCCGGTCTCGTGGCCCGCTGTCGTCCTTCAGACGAACGGCCGGCCGCGAAATGGACACCCCTACGCCGGCCGGCGCGCCACGACCGCCAGCGAGAGCCCGAACGGCAGCGAGCGGCGGTTCATCAACGCCCGCTCGCTGGTGAACAGGCGGTAGAGCACCGCGTTGACCGGGGCCCAGGTCGGCTTGGCGTCCTCGCTCGCCGGGCGGTTGCGCGTCGCCAGCCGCACCGGCGCGATCAGGGGGAAGAGCAGCGTGTTGTAGTGGGTCACCCGCTCGGGGACCAGGCCCGCCTCGCGCACCCGGCGCAGCAGCTGGCGCTTGCCGTAGCGCCGGCGGTGGTCGAGCGCCTCGTCGTGGCTCGAGAAGAGCCACTCGTAGGCCGGCACCGTGATCACGGCCACGCCGCCGGGGCGCAGCGTCCGGCGCAGCTCGCGCAGGGCGCGGGCGTCGTCGTCCAGGTGCTCCAGCACGTCGGTCACCACGGCCACGTCGATCGTCGCGTCTTCGACCGGGATCGCCTCGGCCGTCCCGTCGAGGACCTCGAGCCCGCGCCGCGCGGCCTCCTCGCGGGCCACCTCGCTCGGTTCCACGCCGCGCACCCGGCCCAGGCCCACCAGGTGCTGCGTGAGCCCGCCCCAGCCGCAGCCCACATCCAGCAGCTCGCGCCCCGGATCGCCCGGCGGCACCAGCCCGCGCACGATGTCGGCGCGCGCCCGGAACCACCAGTGCCGCTCCTCGAGCGCCGACTGGCGCCTGATCAGCTCAGCGTCCATCGCGCTCCGCCAGCGAGCGGGCCTTCCGGCCGGCGTCCTCCACCTCGTCCTCCATGTTCACCCGCTCGGCCACCACGTAGCGCGGACGCCCCTTGACCTCCTCATACACCCGCCCCAGGTACTCGCCGAGGATCCCGAGCGTCAGCAGCTGCACGCCGCCGAGAAAGAGGACCACGGTGATCAGCGATGTCCAGCCGGCCACCGGCACGTCGGTGAATGCGCCCAGGTAGAGGAAGACGACGCCGAGCACGCCGGCGAGAAACGCCGTGAACGCGCCGAGGTAGGTCGCCAGGCGAAGGGGCACCTGGCTGAAGGCGAAGATCCCGTCCAGGGCGCCCACGATTCGCCGCGCCAGGCGGATCCGCGAGGGCCCGTCGGCGCGCGCCGGCCGCGAGACCTCGACGCCGGTCTGGCGAAAGCCGACGTAGGCGCGCACGCCGGGAAAGAACACGCTGCGCTCGGGGATCCGGCGGATCTCCTCGACGACCCGGCGGCTCATCAGGCAGAAGGGCCCGGCGTGCGCCGGCTGGGGCACCGAGGACAGGTGCTTGGCCACGCGGTAGTAGCCCGAGAAGGCCATCCGCATCGCCGGGCCCTCCTGGCGGCGGCCCTTGATCACGTAGACCACGTCATAGCCCTCGCGCGCCCGCGCCAGCAGGGTGGGGATCACCTCGGGCTCGTCCTGCAGGTCGCCGTCCATCACGACCACCCACTCGCCCCCGGCGTGCTCCATCGCGGCCATGTAGGCCGGCGTGTGGCCGAAGTTGCGCGAGAGGAAGACGCCCTTCACGCGCGGGTCGCGCTCGGCCAGGTCGCGGATGATCTCGCGCGTGCGGTCCTCGGAGCCGTCGTCGGCGACCACCAGCTCCCAGTCCAGCCCGGCGCGCTCCATCGTCTCGCGCACCCGCCGGTAGAGCTCGGGGAGGCAGCCCTCCTCGTTGTAGGCCGGCACCGCGACCGAGATCTCGGGGACGCTGGCGGGCATCGCGGGGAAGTCTAGTGTCGCGGGGCCGGG
>JAWVEV010000092.1:0-49951 GCA_033856535.1 Miltoncostaeaceae bacterium
ATCACCACGGCCTCGGCGGCGATCGTCTCGGGCCCCCCGGGCCCGCTCACCGCGACGCCGGCCACCCGCTCGCCGCGCATGATCACCCGGTCCACCAGCACCTCGGCCCGCACCTGCAGGTTCTCGCGCCCGAGGGCCGGATCGAGGTAGAGATCGGCCGGGGTCTGGCGCACGCCGCCGAGCATGTTGAGAGGGACCGGCCCGATCCCGAGCGCCCCCGGGGCGTTGTGGTCGTCGACCCAGCGGTGGCCGACCGCCAGGGCGGCCTCGCAGAAGCGCTCCTGCAGCTCGAGCCACGACCCGCGCGGGTAGCGGCTGATCGGGATCGGCCCGGCGTCGCCGTGCCAGTCGGCGGCGGGGAAGTCGCGGTCGGACTCGATCGCGCGGAACCAGGGCAGCCAGCTCTCCCAGCCGAAGCCGTCCACCAGCGCGTCCCACTCGTCGTAGTGCTCGGGGTGCCCGCGCAGGGCGATCGCCCCGTTGGTCACCGACGATCCGCCGACCACCCGCCCGCGGGGCACGTGGACCATCCGCGGCGAGTCGCCCGCACGGGCGGCGTAGCCCCAGTCGTGGGTCTCCTTGATGATCCGGTGCGAGTGGGTCAGCGCCGCCGGCCAGCGCCCCGGCCGGTAGTGCGGCCCGGCCTCGAGCAGCACCACCTCGAGCCCGGGGTCCTCCGAGAGGCGCGCCGCCGCCACGCAGCCGGCCGTGCCGGCCCCGCAGATGACGACCCGCACGAAAGTCCTCCCGGTGGCCTAGCCGGCGGCCAGACGGCCGCCGTCGACCACCAGCGTCTGGCCGGTGATGAAGCTGGCCGCGTCGCTCAGCAGGAAGAGGATGGGGAGGGACGCCTCCTCGGGCGCGCCCACGCGGCCGATCGGCGCCTTGGCGACGAGCCGCTCGGCCAGCGCCGGGTTGGCGACCAGCAGGGCGTCGACCATCTCGGTGCGGATGGTCCCCGGGGCGACCGAGTTGCAGAGCACCCCGGCCGGGCCGAGCTCGACCGCCAGGGTGCGGCTGAGCGCGTCCAGCGCCGCCTTGGAGGCGTTGTAGGGGCCGATGTTGGGCAGCCCGGTCAGGCCGGCGATCGAGCCCAGGTTGACGATCCGCCCGCCCCGGCCGGCGGCCGCCAGGGCCGCCCCGACGACGCGCGCGAAGGAGACGGCGCCGAGCAGGTTGACCCGCAGCACCTCGTCCCACTCGTTGAGCGGGCTCTCGGTGACCGGGTGGTAGTAGGGGTTGATGCCGGCGTTGTTGACCAGCCCCCAGAGGCCGCCGAGGCCCTCGGCCGCGGCGAGCGCCCGCCCGGCCACCGCGGGGTCGGCCACATCGCCGGCGACGGCGACCGCCGCCGCCCCGAGCTCCTCGGCCAGGGCCGCGATCGCCTCCTCGGAGCGGGCCACCAGCACGCTCCGGCCGCCGCGATCGACCACCCCGCGGGCCACCGCGGCGCCGATCCCGCGGGAGGCACCGGTGACGATGACCGTGCGCCCGTCGAGGCGGAAGGGGTCGCTCACAAGGGCGGCAGTCTACCCAGGGGACCCCGTAAACTGCGGCGTCCAGACGAGCGCCCGCCGGTTCCGGAGGGCCCAACCGGTCCGAGGTTGCCGATGCTGAGCTTTGCCTTCACGGAGGAGCAGGACGACCTTCGCCAGATGGTCCGCGAGTTCGCCAAGGCCGAGGTCGAGCCGCTCGTCGAGGAGGCCGAGCGCAAGGAGAAGTTCCCCGTCGAGATCATGCCCAAGCTCGGCGAGCTGGGGCTGCTCGGCATCGTCTTCCCCGAGGAGTACGGCGGGATCGGCGCCGACAAGATCACCGAGTGCATCTTCATCGAGGAGATGTCCAAGGTCTGCGCCGGGATCATCATGAGCGTCGACGCGCACGTGGACCTGTCGACCTTCCCGATCTACAAGTTCGGCACCGAGGCCCAGAAGGAGGCCTATCTGCCGGCCTGTATCGCCGGCGAGAAGATCGGCGCCTACGCGATCACCGAGCCCAACACCGGCTCGGACGCCGCCGGCCTGACGACCCGGGCCGAGAAGGTCGGCGACGGCTACGTGATCAACGGCCGCAAGAACTTCATCACCAACGGGACGATCTGCGACTACTGCCTGGTGGCGGCCTACACCGATCGCTCCAACCGCGGCGAGGGCATCAGCGTCTTCATCGTCGACCGGGACACGCCCGGCTTCGAGGTCACGCGCAAGCTCGAGAAGATGGGCCACCGCTCCTCGGACACCGCCGAGCTGGTCTTCGAGGACTGCCGCGTGCCCGATGAGGCGCTGCTCGGCGGCAAGGAGGGCGCCTTCGGGGCCCTGATGGCGGCCCTCATCACCGGGCGCATCTCGCTCGGGGTGAAGTCGGCGGCCATCGCCGAGGCCGCCTTCGACGCCGCCTGTCAGTACGCCAAGGAGCGCGAGGCCTTCGGCCGGCCCCTCTCCAAGCTCCAGGCGATCCGGTTCAAGCTGGCCGACATGGCCACCCGGATCGAGGCCGCCAAGTCGCTGGCCTACAAGGCGGCCTGGCTCTACTCCACCGGCCGGCCCTGCGTGAAGGAGGCGTCCATGGCCAAGTACTACTCGGCCGAGGTGGCCGACCACGTCTGCCGCGAGGCCGTCCAGATCCACGGCGGCTACGGCTACATCGTCGAGTACCCGGTGGAGCGCTACTTCCGCGACGCCAAGCTGGCCTCGATCACGGAGGGCACCAGCGAGATCCAACAGCTGATCATCGGGCGGGAGCTGGGGCTGTGACCCCGCCGCGCCCGAGCGCCCAGGAGCTCTTCCAGGCCGCCCCGCCGGGCCTGCTGGACGCGTACGGCTATCCCTTCTTCAACGCGGTCTTCGACCGCAAGAGCCGGCGCATGGGCCTCGGCATGGAGATGACCGGCACGCTGGGCTACAAGAGCCCCTACCAGCCGGTGCCGCTCTCCGAGCTCGAGGAGGCGCTCTGCCTGATGGCGGCCACCGGCCTGAACGGGCTCAACCTGGCCGACATCGACCCCTCCCAGGGCGCCGACGCGATGGTCCAATTCACCGCCCGCACCTGGCCGAGCTCCTGCTCGAACCACGGCACCGAGCTCTTCTTCACCAACGACGAGGGCACCTACTTCCTGGACATGTGGCGCCTGATGCCCGAGCCGGGCGAGCTCTCGACGCTCTCGGGCAAGTCGCTCGAGGCCCAGGTGGAGTGGATCCTCGAGACCACCCGCCGGGCCAAGATCGAGATCGAGCCGGGCCGCGCCCAGCTGCCGACCGGGCTGCCGGGGCTGTTCGTGTTCAACCACTGGAACGCCAACCAGCCCGGCACCACGCTGTTCATCCCGGTCTCGAACATGACGCTCGAGTACATCAACCTGCTGTTCATCTACCTGTCGCCGGAGTACCGCTTCTCGATCGTCGACGAGCAGGCCGGCTACGGCTCGGCGGGCCTCGGGCGCTGGCTCGAAAGCGGGCGCCTGGACGAGCGGCGCCAGATGGGGATGATCGAGCTCGAGCAGCGGGTGCTCTCGATGCAGGTCGTCGAGTCGGCCTTCATCTGCCAGAACCTGAACATGGCGCTGCAGTGCCTGGGCCTTGGCGGCTGGACCTTCACCGGCTACATCGCCCGCTTCGTTCTGGGCGGCGAGGACGTCCCCGGGCTGGGCTTCCGCTTCCAGGAGCCCAAGCGCGGCCCGGCCGCGCCGGTCGGCCGCGACGGGGTCTTCGAGGCCTTCACCCCGCCCTACCACGCCGACATGCGCGAGGCGGTCGACGCCTTCCTCGAGGCCAAGTGGGCCAACTACGGCCCCGACGTGCCCAAGCCCTACAAGCAGGGCGACCAGGTCACCAACCAGATCGAGCGGCCCGCGGCCGACACGATCGAGATGGTCAAGGACTACTGCCAGTACGTCTTCGAGACCTACGGGCGCTTCCCGGCCTACGTGGACCCGATGTACCAGCGCCTGACCTGCCAGGCCCAGCACGTGGACCCGGACTTCTACGACGAGCAGTACCCGCCGGGCGCGCTGACGCCCCAGCACCTGGAGCACTTCCGGCGCTGGCACCCCGAGCTCGCCGACGCGCAGGGGCGCCCGCCGCGGGCCGAGTAGGCCGCTCCCGCTAGTTGATGCCCGCCCGGGCCGGCTCCGGCCGACCGGGGCGGGTCGGGCGGGCGCGGCGCGCGGCGGCGGCGCGCCCGAGCGCCCGGGTGACCAGGCCCTCGCGGGCGGGGACGCGGGCGATCGCCCGCTGCAGCACGGCCAGGCGCGCCTCGAGCGCCGCCCGGGCGGCCTCGGCGGCCGCCAGCTGCTCGGCCAGGCGGTCGCGCTCGGCGCGGAGCGCCGCGGCCTCGGGGCCGTCGACGCGCTCGCCGGCCAGCGCCGCGACGGCGGCGGCCGGGATCAGGGTGCGGCGCTCGCCCGGCGGGCCGACGGTCGTGCCGTCGAGACGGCCGGAGCGCAGGTAGCGCCAGACGGTGCGCTCGGAGACGCCGAGGGCCTCGGCGGCCTCGGCCACGCTCATGGGATCGGGCGGTGGGGCGTCCATGCCCACCGCTTTCGCCGCCCGCCGCCCGATTCCTCGGCGCGGCGGGCGGCGGAGCGATTCCCGGCCTAGCCCTCCCGGCGGCGGATCAGCATGTTCCACTGACCCTTCTGGACGACCTTGTCGTCCTGGTTGAGCACCTCGACCTCGTAGATCACGAAGCCCTGGGCCGGGTTCTTGTGCTCGGTCTTCTCGCCGATCGTCCGGCGGACCCGGATCGTGTCGCCGAAGAAGACCGCCCCGCGGAACTGCCACTCGCGCAGCCCCATGAAGGCGGCCGTCGCGATCTTGGGCTCCATCTGCCCCACCTGCAGGCCGGTGGCGATCGAGGCCACCAGCATGCCGTGGGCCACCCGCTGGCCGAAGACCGAGCCTTCGGCGGCCACCTTGTCGGTGTGGAACCAGTTGAAGTCCCCCGACAGGCCGCAGAAGTTCACCACGTCCGTCTCGGTGATCGTGCGACCCGCCGACTCGGCGACGTCGCCCTCGGTCAGGTCCTCCCACAAGAGGCGCTCTTCGGCCACGTGCGGCCCTCCTTACTGTCCGGTGTCCGCCGGCGGCGGGCCTAGAGGCTCTCCACCCCCTGGCGGATCCGCTCCAGCCCCTCCTCCAGCACGTCGTCCGGGCAAGCGTACGTGAGCCGGATGTGGCCCTCGCCGCGGTCGCCGAAGGCGCTGCCGGCCACCACGCCGACCTGGTGGTTCTCGATCATGTGGTCGGCGAACTGCTGGGCGGTCATGCCCGTGCCGCGGATGTCCGGGAAGACGTAGAAGGAGCCGTCCGGGGACTGGCACTCGATGCCGGGCATCTTGTTGAGGGCCTCGACGGTCTTGTCGCGCTTGGCCTTCAGGCGGGCGGTGGTCGCCTCGACGTGGTCCTGCGGGCCGGTGATGGCCGCCAGGGCCGCCAGCTGCACGAAGGCCGGCACGTTGGTCACCGAGTTCTGCTGGAAGATGTCCATCGTGGTGATCAGGTCCTTGTTGGCCACGCACCAGCCGATCCGGAACCCGGTCATGATGTAGGTCTTCGAGAAGGTGTCGACCAGGATCGAGCGGTCGGCCATGCCCTCGACCGCCGCGATCGTCTTGTGCTCGGCCGGCGCGTAGACCATGTGGCTGAAGATCTCGTCGGTCAGCACGGTCACGTCGTGCTCGGCGCAGATCGCCGCGATCTCCTCCAGCTTGCCCACGGTCATGCCGTTCGGGCGCTGGGGCGAGTTGATGATCAGCAGCTTGGTGCGCGGCGTGATCAGGCTCTCGAGCGAGTCCAGGTCGAAGTGGAAGTCCGGCTCGACCAGCGGCGCGTAGACGACCTGGCCGCCGGCGTAGGTGATCCAGAACTCGTCCGGCGGGTAGCCCGGGTTCGGGAAGATGACCTCATCGCCCTGGTCGACGATCGTGAGCAGCGACTGGGTGAGGGCGTGCTTGGCGCCCATCGTGACCAGCACCTCCTCGCGGACCGTCGGGCGGCCGCGCTTGGTCGCCTCCTCGGCGATCGCGTCGCGCAGCTCGGGCAACCCGGGGCCGGGCACGTAGCGGACGTGCCCGTCGGCGACCGCCTTGGCGCAGGCCTCCATGATGTGGGGCGCCGGTCGAAACTCCTCGCCCTGGAAGTCGCCCTTCTCGAAGTGGATCACGCGCTTGCCGGTCTCGCGCTCGAGCGCCTCGGCCTTGCGCATGGAGGCCCACTGCTTCGGCAGCACGAAGTGCGAGGTCCGCCCGGAGAGGCGGACGGGGGACGACGAGGCGGTGCTGATGGCCATCGCTTGGCTCTCCTTGGGGAATCTGATCGTGATGCGGGATGGGTGGGCCGGCCGGGCGGGCCCGGCCGGGGTGAGGCTCGGTGTCGCTAGACGGCCGCGGGCGGCGCCAACGCGCCGGGCTCGCGGCCAGTGGTGCGGACCCGCAGCGCGGGCGTGGCGTACGCGCCGGACTGGTGGGCGCCGAGGCGCCGGGACAGGCCGCGCGCCGCGGCCATCACCAGCTCGGCCAGCTCGTCCACCCGCTCGGGGGTGATGCGGGTCACCGGCCCGCCGATGCCGAGCGCGGCGACGGCGCGGCCCGAGTGGTCGTAGATGGGGGCCCCGATGCAGCGCAGGCCCTCGTCGTACTCCTCGTTGTCGACCGCGAAGCCCTGGGCGCGGATGCGCTCGAGCTCGGCCTCGAGCTCGGTCGGGTCGGTGATCGTGTGGGGGGTGAAGGCGCCGAGCGGCCCGTCGCCGACGAGCTCGCGGAGCCGGTCGGAGGCCAGGTCGGCCAAAAGGACCTTGCCCAGGTTGGTGGCATGGGCCGGGTAGCCGCGCCCGACCGCCGAGGGGATGCGCAGCGCCCGGCGGGCCTCGACGCGCTCGATGTAGATCGCCTCGCCGCCGTCCAGGACCGCCAGGTGGCCGGTCTCGCCGGTATCGCGCACCAGCCCCTCCAGGAAGGGCAGGGCCTCGTCCCAGAGATTCATGCGCTGCATCACCAGCCCGCCCAGCTCGAAGATCCGCAGCCCCAGCCGATAGCGCGCGCTGCGCGTGCGCTCGACCAGCCCGGCCGCCTCGAGGTTGACCATGAAGCGGTGGACCGTGGACTTGTGCAGGCCCAGCCGGCCGGCCAGCTCGGTCACCCCGAGCTCGGGATCCTCGGCCGAGAAGGCGTTGAGGATCGCCACGGCGCGCTCGATCGCCTGGATGCGGTAGCGCGGCGCGGGGCGGTCCAGCTCCAGGGGATCGGCGGAGGGCGGGTCGCTCAGCGTGTCTTGCATCGTGATCGTCCGTCTTGTGATGGATGCGACGAAGGCGGTGTACCACCGCACTTCCCGAAACCACAAGCATCCGACCCACCGCGCGAACCGCCGTCTCGCTAGGTGCGACGGCGTGGTCGCGAAGGGGCCGGGTAGGATGGCCAGCGGCCCGCTGAGCGACCACGGGAGGCCCAGGCCGGTGAGCTACCAGGACGTCCTCTACGAGGTGGCCGACGGGCGCGCCACCATCACGATCAACCGCCCCGAGCGCCTCAACGCGTTCCGCGTGCAGACCATCCGCGAGCTCGCCGAGGCCTTCGAGGCGGCGGCTGACGACGACTCGGTCGGGGTGATCGTGTTCACCGGCGCGGGCGAGCGGGCCTTCTGCGTCGGCGGGGACGTGCGCGAGCCGACCCGCACGGCGGCCGAGAAGCGGGGTTTGCACCACCTGCACGACCGGCTGGCGGTGGCGATCCGCAACAACGGCAAGCCGATCATCGTGCGCGTGCGGGGCTACTGCATCGGCGGCGGCAACGAGCTCAACGTGCTCTGCGACCTCACCATCTCGGGCACCTCGGGCCGCTTCGGCCAGGCCGGCCCCAAGATCGGCTCGGCCCCGCTCTGGTGGGGCTGCCAGCTGATGCCGGCCGTGGTCGGCGAGAAGAAGGCGCGCGAGATCCTCTACCTGACCCGCCAGTACACCGCCGAGGAGGCCCTGGCGATGGGGCTGGTCAACGCCGTCGTGCCCGACGAGGACCTCGACGCCGAGGTCGACCGCTGGTGCACCCAGATCCTGCGCCGCTCCCCGCAGGGGCTGCGCCTGGCCAAGCTCGCCCTCAACGCCGCCACCGACCAGCTCTACTCGGCCGTCCAGCACGGCGTCGAGCTGGTCGCGCTCAACCACGTCTACGGCCCCGAGCCCCAGGAGGGCATCGCCAGCTTCCAGGAGAAGCGGCCGGCCGACTGGCGCAAGTTCCGCGAGGGCCAGGGCCCGGAGCCCGGGTGAGCGAGGGGCCGCCCCTGGGCGCCCTGCGCCCCGCGCTGGCCCGGGCGGTCGCGACGGCGCTCGAGGGTCGCCGGCTCGCCGACGACCAGGCGCTGGCGCTGGCCGACGCGCGCGGGGCCGAGCACCCGGCGCTCTGGGCGGCGGCGGCGACGCTGCGCGACCGCGCCCGGCCGGGGCGGGTGACCTACTCGCGCAAGGTCTTCATCCCGCTCACCAACCTGTGCCGGGACGTCTGCTCCTACTGCACCTTCGCGCGCGAGCCCGGCGACGCGCGGGCCCACACGATGAGCCCGGACGAGGTGCTCGAGCTCGCCCGGGCCGGCGCGCGCCTCGGCTGCAAGGAGGCGCTCTTCACCCTCGGCGACCGGCCCGAGGCGCGCCACGAGGCCCACCGGCGCCAGCTGCGCCGCTTCGGCCACGAGAGCACCCACTCCTACCTGGTGGCGATGTGCCGGGCGGTGCTCGAGGAGACCGGGCTGCTGCCCCACCCCAACGCCGGCGTGCTCGGGCGGCGCGAGCTGGCCGCGCTGCGCGAGGTCTCGGCGAGCCAGGGGATGATGCTCGAGTCGGTCTCCGAGCGGCTCTGCGCCCCGGGCGGCCCCCACGCCGGCGCCCCCGACAAGCGCCCGCGGGCCCGCCTGGCGATGCTCGAGCGCGCCGGCGAGCTCGCCATCCCCTTCACCTCCGGGATCCTGATCGGGATCGGCGAGACGCCGCGCGAGCGGGTCGAGGCGCTCCTGGCGCTGCGCGACCTGCACGAGCGCCACGGCCACATCCAGGAGGTCATCGTGCAGAACTTCCGCGCCAAGGCCGACACCCCGATGGCCGGCGCCGGCGAGCCGGGGCTGCTCGAGCTGATGACCGCCTGCGCGATCGCGCGGCTGGTGCTCGGGCCCGAGATGAGCGTGCAGGCCCCGCCCAACCTCTCTGCCGACTACGGCCCGCTGCTCCTGGCCGGGATCAACGACTGGGGCGGCATCTCCCCCCTCACCCCGGACTTCGTCAACCCCGAGGCCCCCTGGCCCCAGATCGGCGGCCTCGCCGAGCTCTGCGCCGAGGCCGGCTACACCCTCGCCGAGCGCCTCACGATCTACCCCGAGTACCTGGCCGACGACCGCTTCCTGGACCCCGGCATGCGGCCCCGGGTCCGCGCCATGGCGGACGCCGAGGGCCTGGCCCGAACCGGCGCACCGGCCCCGGCGCCGGCCGCGCGCCCGCTGGCGGCGGTGCCGGCGTGAGCGTCAGCTTCTGCCGCGTCGCCCGCGGCGACGGGCCGGCCGGGCGCGCCACCGCCCGCGAGGGCGCCGGCCTCGGCGAGGCCGGGGTGGCCGCGGCGCTGGCCGCGGGCCTGCTGCCGGTCGAGACCGCCCCGGGTGCGGGCGGCGGCGAGCCGGCCGCCTGGCTGGCCGATCCGGCCGAGGCGCTCGCGCTGGCCGGGCGCGGGGTGCCGGGCTGGCGCATCGCGGTCCGCCACGCCGGGACCCGCGAGGCGGTGCTCGACGCCCTGGTGCGCAGCGGCGCGGCCTTCCTTCGCACCGATCCGGCCGGCCTGCCCGAGGCCCGCGCGCTGGCCTCCCTGCCGGCCCTGGCGACGACGGTCTCGGTGCCGGTCGACTCGCTCGACGCGGCCGTCGCGGCGGTCCGCGCCGGCGCCGGCGACCTGGTCATCGAGGGCTGGGACGACGACGCCGTCGGGGCGCTGCGCGAGGCGCTGGCCCCGGCCGAGCTGGTCGAGCGGGTCGCCCTGCCGCCCGGGGTGCCCTTCGGCGCGGCCTACGAGGCGATGGCGCGCCCGCTGCTGAAGGCCTGGCAGGACCTGATCGACGGCGCGGGCGTCGCCCGCCCGCGCAGCGACTGGGCCCCGGGGCGCGACCTGCCGGTCCCGGTGCCGGCGGCGCGCCTCTCGGCCGCCTGGACCGACGCCGCCTGGACCGAGGCGGCCTCCGAGCCCGAGCTCGACGCGCTCCCGCCCGACCTGGCGGCGATCCTCGAGCGCGCGCTGGCCGGCCGGCCGCCGAGCCGCGACGAGGTCGAGCGGCTCTTCCGGGCGCGCGGGGTCGAGGTCGAGGGGATCGCCCGGGTCGCCGACACCCTGCGCGAGCGGGCCTGCGGCGAGGTGGTCACCTACGTGATCAACCGCAACATCAACTACACCAACCAGTGCTACTTCCGCTGCGGCTTCTGCGGCTTCTCGCGCGGGCCCAAGAGCCTCAACCTGCGCGGCGATCCCTACATCCTCAACGTGCACGAGGTGGTGCACCGCTCGGTCGAGGCAGCCGAGCGCGGCGCGACCGAGGTCTGCCTGCAGGGCGGCATCCACCCCGACTTCACCGGCGACTTCTACGTCGAGGTGCTCGAGGCGATCAAGCGGCGCCTGCCGCAGATGCACGTGCACGGCTTCACCCCGCTCGAGGTCTGGCAGGGCGCCCAGACGCTCGGGGTGAGCGTGCGCAGCTTCCTGACCCGGCTGCGCGACGCGGGCCTGGGCAGCCTGCCCGGCACCGCCGCCGAGGTGCTCGATGACGGCGTGCGCCACCACCTGTGCCCGGACAAGGTGCGCACCGCCGAGTGGGCCGAGGTGATGATCACCGCCCACGAGCTCGGCCTGCGCGCCACCTCGACCCTGATGTTCGGCCACATCGACGGGCCGCCCTCCTGGGCCAACCACCTCGAGGTGCTGCGCGAGATCCAGCGGCGCACCGGCGGCTTCACCGAGTTCGTGCCGCTGCCCTTCGTGCACATGGCCTCGCCGATCTACCTGCAGGGGCGGGCCCGCCCGGGCCCGACCTGGGACGAGGTCGTGCTGGTGCACGCGGTCGCCCGGATCGCCTTCGACGGCCTGATCCCGAACATCCAGGCCTCCTGGGTCAAGCTCGGCCTGGAGGGCGGGGCGCGCCTGCTGCGGGCCGGCTGCAACGACCTGGGCGGCACGCTGATGAACGAGAACATCTCGCGCGCCAGCGGCGCCGCCCACGGCCAGCTCGCCACCCCCGAGGAGCTCGAGGCGGTCATCCGGGCCGCCGGGCGGACGCCCGCCCGGCGCACCACGCTCTACGGCCTGGCGGAGGTCGCCGCCTAGGCCGAGCCGCCCTCCCCCGCCTCGGCGCCGGCCCGCTTGCGCTCGGCGAGCGCGGCCAGCATCTCCTCCACCCGGCTGAACTTCAGCCGCGGACGATCGCCGCGCTCG
Source organism: Miltoncostaeaceae bacterium (assembly GCA_033856535.1). Lineage (GTDB taxonomy): Bacteria > Actinomycetota > Thermoleophilia > Miltoncostaeales > Miltoncostaeaceae > JAWVEV01. Next base: position 11,444 of record JAWVEV010000092.1, read on the forward strand.
GCGCCGCGCTCGCGCTCGAGCAGGTCGATCAGCTGCCAGTCCTCGTAGGAGACCAGGTCCTGGCGGCGCTCGGCCAGGAGGCGCTCGAGCACGTGGCGCCCGGGCACCTCGGCCTTGGCCAGCCGGCCGGCGGCCAGGTCCTCGAGCAGCGCGCGCGCGGTCTCCTGGGCGTCGGGCTTGTTGGTGCCGATGATCCCGCGCGGCCCGCGCTTGATCCAGCCGACCACGTACTCGCCGGCCACCGGCGCGCCCGAGGCCGGGTCGACGATCCGCCCGGCCTGGTTGGGGATCACGGCCGCGACCGGGTCGAAGGGCACGCCGGCCAGCGGCACCCCCTGGTAGCCGATCGCGCGGAAGACCAGCCCGACCGGCAGCGTGCCGATCTCGCCGCAGACGCGCGCGCGCAGGCCGCCGTCCTCGCTGGCGTAGAGCTCGTTCGCGCTGACGCGCAGCCCCTCGACCCGCTCGGCGCCGAGGATCTCCTGCGGCGAGGCCAGGAAGTGCAGCTCGATCCGCTTGGGCGCGTCGCCGACCGGGCGCGCGGCGAACGCGCGCAGGGTCTCCAGGTTGCGCTCGCAGGCCTTGTCGGGCACCCGCGCGAGCTGCTCGGCGGTGAGCGGGTCGAGCTCGAGGTCCTCCGGGCGCACGATCACGTCGACGCCCGGGATCTCGCCCAGCTCGCGCAGCTCCTTGTTGGTGAAGGCGGCCTGGGCCGGCCCGCGCCGCCCGAGCACGTGGATCACCCGGATCTTGGAGCCGGCCAGCGCCTCCAGGGCGTGCTCGGCGATGTCGGTGGCCGCCAGCGCCTCGGGCGGGCTGGCCAGGATGCGCGCAAGGTCCATCGCGACGTTGCCGTTGCCGACCACCGCCACCTGCTCGGCCGAGAGGTCGAACGAGAGGCTGCGGAAGTCCGGGTGGGCGTTGTACCAGCCGACGAACTCGGTGGCCGAGTGGCTGCCGGGCAGGTGCTCGCGCGGCACGCCCATGCGCCGGTCGGTGCGCGCGCCGACCGCGTAGATGACCGCGTGGTAGTAGGCCACCAGGTCCTCGTGGGTCAGGTCGCGTCCGAGCTCGACGTTCCCGTAGAAGCGGAACTCGGGGTGCGTGGCGATGCGATCGTAGACCCGGGTGACCGACTTGATCTTCTGGTGGTCGGGGGCCACCCCGCCGCGCACCAGCCCGAAGGGGGTGGGCAGGCGGTCGTACATGTCGACCTGCACGTGCAGCTCGGGCTGCTCCTGCAGGTGCTCGGCGGCATAGAAGCCGGAGGGCCCGGCGCCGATCACCGCGACCCGAAGGGGGTGGTCCGGCGTGCCGAGGGGGGCGTCGTCCATCGTCCTCCCGGTGATGTGTGGACACGCGCGCGGGGGCGCGCGCGGGGGGCCCAGCTTAGCGGGGCGGCGCGGGCTCGCCGGGCTCGCGGAACAGGTCGTGGGCGGGGTTGCGCAGCAGCGCGCCGACCCCGCCCGGGGCCGGCCGGGTCGGCACCCCCGAGACCGCCACCGCCGGGGTCCCGCCGGCCTTGGGCATCAGCACGCCGGCGGCCGCCGCCAGCTCGTCGGCCAGCGCCGCATCGGTCGCCACCAACAGGCGCCCGCCCCGGTCGTGCCCCCCGCGCAGGTCGACCAGCCCCTCGAAGCCGGCGACCCCGATCGCGACGTTGACCAGGCCGCGCCGGAAGGCGCGCCCGTGGGTGTCGGTCATCACCACCCCGACCCGGCCGCCGAGCGCGGCGGCCAGGCGCGCCTGGATGCGCCGCGCCGAGGCGTCGGGGTCGACCGGCAGCAGGATCACCGTGCCCGGGTCGGCGTTGGAGGCGTCGATGCCGGCGTTGGCGCAGATGAAGCCGTGGCGGGTCTCGGCGATCACCGTGCCGCCCCGCTGGCGCACGATCCGCCGGCTCTCGGCGAGGATCAGCTCGCAGAGCGCCGGGGCCTTGCCGGTGCGCTCGGCCAGCGCGCGGGCGGCCGGCCCGGCGCGCACGCCGGCGAGCGCGACCACCCGCCCCTCGGACTTGCTGACCGGCTTGTGGGCCAGCACCAGCACGTCGCCCGGCCCCATCCCCTGGGCGACGGCCAGCCCGGCGAGCATGCCGGGCAGGTCGTCGCCGGGGCGGATCTCGGGCAGGCCGGCGAGCGGCCAGAGCCTCAGCGCGGGCTCCCCAGGGCGAGCCCGGCGCCGAGCCGGGCGAGCGCCTCGCCGGTCGCCCCGCCGGCCCCGGCCGCGCGCAGCGCCGCCAGGTCGGCCGGGGTGTCCACGTCGAGCGCCAGGCCGGGCCGTTCGACCAGCGCCACCGCGACCGCGCGCCGCTCGGCCTCGGCCAGGTGGCGCGCCAGCGACCGCGGCCCGAGCCGCGGCGGGAGCGCCCCGGGCGGACCGATCAGGAGGGCGTTGGTGCCGGTGCCGTCACGGCTCGGCGCCATGACCGCGCCGGGGGCCGGCGGGGCGGCCGCCACCACCGCGTCGAGGTCCTCCGGGCGGGCCAGCGGCAGGTCGGCGGTCAGCACCAGCGCCGCCGGCGCCCCGGCCGCGGCGGCGGCCGCCAGGCCGTGGGCCACCGCCGCGTTCATGCCGGCCGGTCCCTCGGGCTCATCCACCACGCGGGCCCCGCCGGCGCGGGCGAGCGCCCCGACGACCGGGTCGGCGGTCACCACCAGCGTGCCGGCCAGGGTGGGCGCCGCCCGGCAGGCCGCCAGCAGGTCGGCCAGCATGGCCGCCTGGAGGAGCTGGCGCTCCCCCGGGCCGAGGACGCCGGCCAGGCGCCCGAGCGCGGCGGCCAGCGGCTTGACCGGGACCCCCGCCAGCGGGCGGCTCACGGCAGCGCCGCCAGGGCCGCGGTGGCCAGGCGGGCCCGCGCCGGGCGGTCGGGCATCAGGGCGTCCTCGAGCGCCGGGCGCACCCCGAGCGCGGCGACCGCGGGCGCCAGGTCGGCGTCGGCGTGGTCCATCACGAAGGTGCCGGCCACGTCGGCGTAGAGCCGGGCCATCTGCAGCGCCGAGCACTCGGGGTAGCCGGCGCCGGCGAGGAAGCGGTCGGCCGGGCCCTCGACCGGGCGCCCGCCGATGATCGGGCTGATCGCGACGCAATCCTCGCGCCGGGCCCGCAGCGCCTCGCGCACCCCCGGCACCGACAGGATCGTCCCGATCGAGACCACCGGGCTCGAGGGGGCGATCACGACCCGCTCGGCCGCGGCGATCGCCTCGAGCACCCCCGGGGCCGGGCGGGCGGCGGCGATGCCGACGAGCTCGATGCGCTCGATCGGCTCGGCCGCGCCGTGCTTGACCAGGTACTCCTGGAAGCTGCGCTCGCCGGCCGGGGTGGTGATCCGGGTGCGGACCGGGTCGTCGCTCATCGGCAGCAGGCGCGCCGCCACCCCGAGCGCCGCGCAGAGCTCGGCGGTCACCTCGCTGAGCGACGCCCCCTCGGCCAGGCGCAGGGTGCGGTGCAGGTGGGTGGCCAGGTCGCGGTCGCCCAGGCCGAACCAGGCCTCGCGGCCGTAGGTGGCGAGCCCCTCGAGGCAGCGAAAGCCGTCGTCGGCGTAGCCCCAGCCGCGCTCGGCCACCACCCCGGCCAGCACGTAGGTGCAGATGTCGAGGTCCGGGCAGACGCGCAGGCCGTAGAAGTCGGCGTCGTCGCCGGTGTTGACCACCGCGGTCAGGGCCGCCTGGCCGACCGCCTGGGCCACCCCGTCCACCAGCTTGGAGCCGCCGGTTCCGCCCGAGAGGGTGAGGATCACGGGCGGTCGGTCACGTCGCGGCTCACCGGGGCGGCCGAGTCTACCAAGGGTCCCCCGGCCCGAGCCGCCGGGCGCAGCACCAGCCACAGGCCGGCGGTGACCGCCGCCAGCCCGACCCAGAGGCGCGCGCCGGGCTGCTCGCCGAGCAGCGGCCAGGCGCTGGCCACGCCGACCGCCGGCACCAGGAAGAACCAGGCCGAGACCTCGGCCGCCGGGGCGCGCACCAGGGCCAGGTAGAAGAGCGCCGCCGGCGCCGCCGAGCCGACCAGCGCCAGGCCCAGCACCAGCGCGAGCTCGCGTCCCCCGAGCGCCGCCGCCCCGCCCTCGGCGAGCGCCCCCGCCCCCAGCAGCACCGGGCCGCCGAGCGCCATCTGCCAGCCGGCCAGCGCCAGCGGGTCGGCGCGCCCGCGCAGGCCGCGCGCGGCCACCACCGTGCCGAGGCTCCAGGCGAGCGCGCCGCCCACCATCACCAGCGCGCTCCCGGAGACCGCCGGCGGCCAGGCCGGCCCCTCCCAGACCACCACCCCGGCGCCGACCAGCCCGATCGCCAGGCCGGCCCACTGGGCCCGGCCGAGCCGCTCGCCGAGGGCGAGCGCCGCCAGGGCGGCCACGAAGAGCGGGTCGGTGTTGGCCAGCACCGCCGCCAGCCCGGCGCCGCTCTGGGCGATGCCCCAGAAGGTGGCCCCGTAGAAGAGCACGGTCTGGGTGAGCGCCAGCCAGGCCACCGACCCCGGCCCGGCCCCCGGGCGCAGCGGACGCCCGAGCGCGGCCACGAGGCCCAGCAGGATCACGCCGGCCAGGGTCAGCCGCGCGCCGGCCGCGAGCAGCGGCGGCCAGCGCGCCACCAGCCAGGCCGACGGGACGTAGGCCGCGCCCCAGCCGAGCATCGCCCCGACCGCCAGGGCGTCCGCGCGCCGGATCAGTCGATCAGGTTGGCCAGCGCGAGCACGATGTCGCTCGGCAGGTAGGTCACCAGGAAGAGCACCACCAGGCTGACCGCCAGCCAGGGCAGGATCATTACCGAGAGCCGCTCGATCGAGACCTTGGCGATGCTCGAGACCAGGAAGAGCACCAGCCCGATCGGCGGGTGGATCAGCGCCAGCACCAGGTTGAAGACCATGATCAGCCCGAAGTGGACCGGGTCGATGCCGTAGTCGAGCACCGCGATCGGGGCCAGGAAGGGCGCCATGATGAACAGCGCCGGCAGCGGCTCGATGAAGATGCCGATCGCCAGGAGCAGCAGGTTCACCAGCAGCAGGAAGACGTAGCGGTTGTCGGTGAGGTCGGTGAGGAAGTCGCCCAGGTGCTGGCCGAAGCCGTTGATCTCGAGCGCGCGCGCCAGGATCGCCGAGTCGCCCAGCAGCAGCATCACGATGCCGGTCTCGATCGTCGCCGCCACCACGATGCTCGGCAGCTGGCGCGGCCCCGCCCCGGCGTACCAAAAGAGCGCCAGGCCGAGCGTCACCACCGCGGCCACCGAGGCCGACTCGGTCGGGGTGAACTTCCCGCTGAAGATCCCGCCGAGGATGATCACCGGGATCAGCAGCACCGGCAGCGCCGCGCCGCCGGTGCGCGCCACCGCCGGCCAGCCGGCGAAGCGGCGCTTTTGCAGGAAGCCCAGCCGGCGCACCACCACGTAGACCGTGGCCGCCTGGAAGATCAGCAGGAGGATCTCGGCGAAGACCCCCGAGAGCAGCAGCTTCGAGATCGAGGCGCCGCCCGGGCCCTGCACGACGAAGCCGTAGACGATGAACATGATCGAGATCGGCCCGATCGGCCCCTTGATCGAGGCCCCGGCGACCACCGCGGCGGCCACGTCGCGCCGGTAGCCCTCGCGCTCCATCGCCGGCACCAGCAGCGGGGTCATGATCGCCGCGTCGGCCTGGGCCGAGCCGGAGATGCCCGAGAGCGCCGCCGAGGTCAGCTGGGCGACGTAGGCCATGCCGCCGCGAAAGTGGCCCACCAGCGAGGCGGCGAAGGAGATCAGGCGTGCCGACATGCCGCTGCCGTTCATGACCTCGGCCACGATCAGGAACATCAGGATCACCAGGAGCTCGCCGCCGCCGGTGAGGCCCATCGTCGACTGGCTGGTGAAGTAGGGGACGATCGGGTCCGGGCTCGGGTAGAGCGTGAGCCCGAGGAAGTCCGGCAAAAAGGCCACCACCCCGACCATCAGCAGCATGAAGACGATCGGCGTGCCGGCCAGCGTCAGCGTCACGAAGAGGATCCCGGCCGCGATCAGCGGCTCCCCGCCGCCCTCGAGCACGGCGAACATCGCCAGCCAGACCAGCGCGGCGATGACCGCCCCGCCGATCAGCCCGCCGAGCGCCACCCGGATCGCGGCGCGCCCCTGGCCCGCCAGCCGGGCCGCGCCGGCGACCACCGCCTGGGCGTAGTGCAGGGTGACGAAGTAGTAGCCGAGCGTCATCGAGACGATCGGGTAGAACCAGGAGATGTCGAGCGCGGTGGTGGTCCCGGCCGGCGCGCCCTCGCCGAGCGCGAACTGGGTCGCCCGGTAGCAGGAGTAGACCAAGAGGACCCCGAGGCTGACCCCGGAGAAGGTGCGCACGCCGCGCTGCCACCAGGGCGCGCCGTGGTGGGAGACCAGCGTCAGCACGGTCACCGCCGAGCGCTTGACCGCCAGCGAGACGCCCATCCAGATCGTCCAGAGAAAGCCGAACTGCGCCAGCTCCTGGGCGCCGAAGACCGAGTAGCCGAGCACCTGGCGGGTGAAGACGTTGCCCACCAGCGCGACCAGCGCGACCGAGGCGGCGAGCACCGCGACGAAGCGGGCGATGCGCACGGCCGCCTGCGAGTAGAGCTCGAGGACGTCGGCCAGGCGGGCCAGCGCCCGGGCGGGCGCGGTTGCGCCGGCCCCGGCGGCCCCGGACGGGTGGGCGATGGTGGTCATCGGGAGGGCCGGCCCAGGTTAACCCGCCCGCCCGCGGCCCGGCGCTCGGCCGGACCGCGGAGGGACGGACTGCGGGATCAGCTGACCACGCAGCCCTCGGGCAGCGCCGGCGGCGCCGCCGGCGCGCCCAGGCCATCCTTGATCGCCTGGATGCGGTCGATGAACCCGCCGGTCGTCGCGTCCTTGGACAGCTCGTCGAGCGCCGTCGTGCTGGCGTCGCGCAGGCCCTGGAGCTCGTCCGGCGTGGAGATCGCGAACTGCATCCCCTCGTCGCAGAGCTGCTGGGGCAGGTCGCTCGGCTGCAGGAAGATGTCGTCGATCGAGAAGGCCCCCAGCTCGCCGCCGACCTCCTTGAGGACGTTCTGCTGGTCCTCGCTGAGCGAGTTGAACTTGTCCTCGTTCATCACGAGCGCGGTCGGGAACGGCCAGAAGTTCACGTTGGCCGTGATGTAGTCGGCCACCTCGTAGTACTGGAAGCTCTGGACCAGGCCGAGGTTGGCCTCCATCGCGTCCACCGTGCCGTCGCGCAGCGCGCCGTAGACCTCGCCGATCGGCAGCGGGGTCGGGTCGGCGCCGAGCGCGCGCAGGCCGGCGGCCAGCACGTCGGAGGGCACCGAGCGGATCTTCAGGCCGTCGAAGTCCGCGAGGCTGGTCAGCGGCTTCTTGGCGCCGAGCGGCTTGCGCAGGCCGCCCTCGTGGATCGCCAGGCCGACCAGGCCGAGCTTCTCCGTGGCCGCCAGCATCTCCTTGCCGATGTCGCCGGAGATGACCTCCTTCTCGAGGTCGTAGCGGTCGATCAGGAAGGGCGCCTGCAGGGCGTCGAAGGCGTGCACGCCCTGGCTGCCCCAGACGGCCGTCGAGATCGAGCCCATGTCGACCGTGCCGCCGATGGTGTCGTTGAGGAGGGTCACGTCGTTGCCCCCGCCGTAGACGGGGATCGTCTCGATCTTGATGCTGCCGTTGGAGCGCTTCTCGACCTCGGCGGCGAAATGGTCCACCGCGATGCCGTACGGGTGCTGGGCCGGGGTCACGTAGCCAAGCCGCAGGGTGACGTTGGAGCTCTCCCCGCCGCCCCCGTCGTCGTCCCCACAGCCGCCGACCACGACCGCCAACGCCGCGAGAAGCGCCGCCAGGCGCCAGGCCCACGAGCGTGTGCTCACCGATTCCCCCTTGTGTCGGACTCGCAAAGCGCCGCCCGCGCCCGGCTGCCCGGGGCCCGGTAACGGCAGGCTCCGCCCCGTCGGGAATCCGCGCTTGGCGGGCCGACCCTACCTCAGCCCCGGCGGCGTTTGTCAACATCCGCACGAACCTGGTCTTGCCATGCGGAACCGCATGGCCAAGCGGTTTTTGGTCCCATTCCCGCCGGCTGGCGCCTCCCCGGGCGGCGTTGACGCCCCTGGGTACGTGACATATGCTGCTTGCATCGCTCGTCAGCCGGCATGCCGATGCGGTCCGCTCGTCGGACCGCATCGGCCCCGCCTCGCGAGCGCTGCGATGTGCGCAACCACCCTCATCAAATAAGGGGGAAGCCCGTCTATGGCCGAGCAGTTCGCCGTGACGCAGGTCCCAGGCGCCGAGACCGGCGAGATCCCGCCGTCTCCCGTCGACCGTGACGAGAAGACCGCATTCATCTACTCGCTCGTCGACCCCGTCTGGGACATCGACACTCTGCCGCTGACCTACACCAACTCTCGTTGGTCAGCGTTCTTCTACCGGTGCGACGAGAAGCAGCTGCGCCGGGTGCTTCCCGACTGTCTGGACCTCGAGGACGACATCGTCGAGTTCTGGTACGTCGACCACAACCACACCATGCTGGGTCCGTACGGTGAGATGGGCGTGACCATCGCCGCGAGCCACAAGGCCAGCGACGGTCGTACGCTCTACGCCGGCTACTACCCCTACATGTACCTGACCCAGGACGCCGCGATCGACGCCGGTCGCGTGCTTGGCTTCCCCAAGAAGGAAGCCTTCATCCGCGTGGTCGAGCACGGCGGTGCCCCGGACGACGGTTACGGCGTCTACGACACCAAGATCTACCAGTTCGACTACTTCTCGTTCCTGATGATCCGGAACGGGTACGTGCTCCACTCGTGCACCGGCAAGTACGACGACGCCGACCTGTCCGCCAAGCCGAAGTTCTACGGCAACACGGACTACGGCCGGATGAACATGAAGGTCGTCACCGCGCCGGACGTTTCCTCGTCTGAGTGGCAGCTGGTCTACCTGCCGTCGCTGGTGACCAAGGACCTGGCCACCGCGATGGGTCGGCCGGACTCCGAGGGCTCGCACCGCTTCCAGGTGAAGCCGGAGTCGATCCGCACCGCCAGCCCGGCCAGCTTCAACTGGTTCATGCAGGCGACGCCGTTCGACAACCTCGGGCACGAGATGCCGCCCAAGGAGATGATCGGGCTGATGACGTTTAGCTTCGACCTCATCATCCCCGCCGGCGAGGTCCCGTGGACCGAGACCTACACCCGCGACGCCACTTGGTCGGGCGCGGCCAAGCCGTACCGGTACGGCCTCCGCCACCGCTTCCCGAAGCCCATCGGGCTCGGCGCGTAGCCGCGGCAGGTTCTTGATCACGCGCGACGGGGGCATCCGCGTGCCCGGATGTCCTCGTCGGCTGACCTTTCTCCAAGGAGGAATCCTCAAATGGCGGAACTGAACGTCACGAGCGTTCCGTGGATCGACTCGGGCGACGCGCCGCCTCTGGCTCTTGACCGCGACAAGCGGGACATCATCAGCCAGGGCATCGCGGACCCGCTCGTCGACTACGACATCGTGCCGCTGACCTACACCAACTCGCGTTGGTCGGCCTTCTTCTACCGGGTCGACGAGGCTGCGCTTCGTCGCATCCTGCCGAAGTGCCTCGAGCTCGAGGACGACGTGGTGGAGTTCTGGTACGTCGACCACCTGCACACCGGTCTCGGCCCGTACGGCGAGATGGGCGTGACGGTGTCGGCGTCCTGTAAGGGCCAGGACGGCAACACGTACTACGCCGGCTACTACCCCTACATGTACCTGACTCAGGACGCCGCGGTGTTCGCCGGTCGCGAGCCCTTCGGCTTCCCGAAGAAGATCGCCTACATCGTCACCCTTGAGCACGGTGGCAAGGAGGACGACGGGTACGGCGGGTTCGGCAACGACTACTTCAACTTCACCATGGAGCGGCGCGGATACCTCATCCACACCGCCACCGGTCGCTACGACGACGCGGAGCTCCCGGCGAAGCCGCTCTTCTACGGGGACCCGCGCTACGGCCGCATGAACCTGCGGCTGATCACGGACCCGAGCCTCACGACGACCAAGTGGGATCTCACCTACCTGCCGTCTGAGGTCACCGCGGCCACGGCGACGGCCATGGGCCGTCCCGAGACCGAGGGCCAGCACCGCTTCCAGCTGAAGCCCGAGTCGATTCGCACGGCCTCGGCCAACGCGATTCGCTCGTGGGCGCTCACCGCGACGCCGTGGGACAACCTCGGCGCGATGATGCCGGTCAAGGAGCTCATCGGCCTGATGAGCTTCAACTTCGACCTCATCATCCCGGGCGCGGACACCATCTGGACGCAGACGATCGAGCGCACCGCCGAGGACATCGGCGACCTGCTCTTCGCCACGCCGTACCAGTACACGATGCGCCACCGCTTCCCGAAGCCCCCGGGCGTCTAGCCCCAACCTTCGGCATCACGCGGTTCACGCCGGCCGGGCCCTTCGGGGTCCGGCCGGTCGTGTCTGTGGGTGGTTCGCGGGGCGCGGGAGCCGAGGGGCCCCCGCGCGGGGCGCCTAGGCCAGCGGGGCGCCGGGACCGCGCGCGGCGAAGCGCCGGAACCGGGCGAGACGCTCGGTGAGCGCCGGCGCCGCCTCGGGCAGCTCCCACAGGAGCATCTCGATCAGCTCCACCTTGCTGGTGCGCACGCCCGCGCGGCGCAGCTGGTGGATCAGCTCGACCAGGCGCTCGTCGAGCGGGCGGCGCACCCGGATCGCCAGGTTGACCGGCGGCAGGTCGGCCGCCAGGCGCTCGGGCTCGGGGCCGTCGACCCCTCCCCCCTCCCCCGCGCCCGGGGCGCGCCGCGTCCGGGCGGCGCCGCTCCGGGCCGTCCGGGCGCGCGCGCTCGGGGGCGCCGCGCCGCTGGGCGCGGGCGCGCTCGGCGCGGGCTCGGGCACGACCTCGGCGGCGGGCGCGACCGCCACCGGCCCGTCGCCCGCCGCTCGGCGCGGCGGCGGCGGGCGGCGGGCGGCGCGCTCCATCCGCCGGCGCATCTCGTCGATCCCGCTCGGCTGATCAGCCACAGGCCACCTCCACTGCCGCGGCGACCGCGGCGAACTCGGCCGCGGCCGCGCGCACCCGGACCCCCGGGTTGGGTTGTCGAGTGAGCGCCGCGCGCCGCAGGCGGCGCCGGATCCAGCGGTGCTCGGAGACCGGCGGGGCCACCGCCAGCTGGCCGTCGGCGATCGCCGCCAGGCGCTCGACGAAGCGGCGCGGCGGGACCGGCGGGACCATGTTGGGCACCAGGAGCAGGCGGTACTCGGCGAAGTCCTGCACGATCGCCTCGAGCGCCGCCATCTCGCGGCCGCCGAGGACCACCGGCACGACGACCAGGTCGGCGGCCTGCATCGCCCCGTCGGTGAGCGGGTTGGCGCCGGGGTGGGTGTCGACCACCAGGTAGGGCGCCTCGGTCGCGGCGGCCCAGGCCACCAGGCAGTCCGCGACCAGATCGTGCTCGATCCGGCTGGCCGCGAGATCCGGGTGCGAGGGCACCAGATCGGGCTGGTTCGGGCGCCGGCGCGGCCGGGGCGGCCGCCCCTCGGGACCGCCCTCGAGCGCGTCGAGCAGGGGGGCGCGCGCGGCGGCGGTCGGGTCGAAGCCCCACATGCGGGTGGCGCCACCGGCATCCCAATCGAGGTCGACCAGGACCCCCGCGAGGGCCGCGGCGAGCTCGTAGGCCAGGGTGGTCTTCCCCACCCCGCCCTTGGCCGCCGCGACGGTGATGATCCGTGCCGGCACGGATGCACGCTAGCGCGCACGCATGCATGGCGTCAAGCGCGCATGCTTGGGCGCATGCGTGCGCTCACCGATGCATGCGTGCATGCATGCACCGTGGGCCGCAGGAAACGGCGCGCCGGCCGCTATCGGCGCCCACAACGGGGTGGGGCGCTCGCGCCCCGCCGTCGGAGCCGCGTCGCGCCGCTCGGCGGGGGTGGGTGGGTGGGGCTAGCCGCGCCGGGCGGCGAGCGCCCGCGGGCCCAGCCGGCCCTGCGGACGGGGCTGCCGCCAGACCGTCAGCTGCTGCACGAAACCGCCCTCGCAGGCGACCCGCTCGCGGCTGAACCGGTAGGCCTGCCCCTTGGGGTGGCCGGCGATCGCCTCGCAGGCCCGCATCACCGCCGCCACGTTGTCGCGCTCACGCGCGCAGTCCGAGCCGACGCTCGCGAACAGCGGCGGGCCGAGCCAGTAGGCCTGCCACTCCTCGCCCTGCTCGCCCTCCTCGAAGCGGTCGTTCTCGAGCAGGCCGTAGAGCTTGCGCGCGATCGGCGGGAGCTCGCGCAGCAGCTCCCAGTCGATGTAGACGCCGGCCTCGTGGCGCAGCTGCTCGAGGAACCAGCTGCCGGGGAAGATGTAGCCCAGGCGCTCGACGCGTCCGTCGGCCACCACCGGCCAGAGCACTCGGTCGATGATGCCGAAGTGGTCCTCGTGGGTCTTGCGGCCGGTCAGGCTGTCGTTGACCTCGCCTTCCCAGCGCGCCTCCTGAAGGTTGAGCAGGGTGCGCTTGAGCGCCTGGCGGGCGTTCTTGCCCGACTCCTCCCAGCCGAAGTCGTGCAGCAGGCGGTACTGGGTGAAGGGCACCGCGGCCGCGCCGGGATGCTCGAGCTGCAGCCAGCGCGAGCCGAGCCAGACGATCGCCATGTAGCCGTGGCGGCCGATCGGCGGGCCGGCGGTCTGGCGGATCGAGCCGAGCCGGTCGGCGATCGCGACGCCGGCGGCGACCTCAAGCCCCTTGCGCGCGCTCGAGCGGTCGGCGAAGCCGTATTTGAGCGGCTGCTCGAGCCGGCGCAGGTGGTCGGGGGCGCAGAGGGCCAGCTGCTCCTCGGCGCCGTGGGCCTGGAGCTCCTCGGCGGGCGGGCGCGGCGGCTCGGGCGCCAGGCGCAGCGCGAGCCCGGGCCGGGAGTGGGGGAGACGGGCGGGGCGGCGCTCGGCACGGCTCATGCCGGGAAGTCTCGACCGCCGGGCGGGCGGGCGCCAGGGGTCGCGAGCAGACGACCGGGGTAATCGACTCGCGCCCGCGGTCGGGCCGCCATCGCGGCCCGGGCCGGCCGCGGGCCTGTTCTTTTTCTATTCCTTCTACCCCTAAAACCTACGCCGGCGAGAAGGCGCTCATTTGCGGGGAAAATCTCCGTGCGGGCGCGAGTTATTTCCCCCGGTCGGCGCGAGTCGGATCCCCCGGGGAGGGCGCGAGTCGGATCCCCCGGGGCGCGAGCCGGATCCCCCGGATGGCGCGAGTCGCTTACCCCGGTCATCGGCTCGCGGCGCCGCCCACCTGTGGAGAAGTGCGCGAGCCGGATCCCCCGGCGCGAGTCGCTTACCCCGGTCAGATCCTCGCGGCGGGCGGCTCGGGTCGCGCGCGCGAGCGCGCTACCCCGGTGGCCGGCTCGCGCCGCGGGCCGGTGCGCGAGTCGGTTCCCCCCGGTGCGCGAGTCGGATCCCCCGGTCTAGGTGGTCAGTCGGCGGTAGAGCTGGGGGAGCTTCTGGGGCAGCGTGCGGACGTCGTCGATGATCACGAAGTTGGCGTCCGAGTACATGTGGGGCAGGTAGTCGGCGGCCTCGCGGTCGACGGTCACGCAGAACAGGTGGATCTTCTCCCGGCGCGCCTCGCGCAGGGCCATCTTGGTGTCCTCTTGGGCGTAGAGGTTGTCCTGGTAGGTGTCCGAGTCATACGGCTTGCCGTCGGTCAGCAGGATCATCAGCTTGACCTGGGAGTCGGCCCCGGCCAGGCGCCGGGTGGCGTGGCGGAGCGCCGGCCCCATCCGGGTCTTCTGGCGCGCGTAGATGCCGCCGATGCGCCCCTTGACCCGGTCGTCGTAGCGGTCTCCGAGCTCCTTAACAACGTAGAACTGGCAGTCCTCGCGGCCCGAGCCCGAGAAGCCGTAGATCGCGTACTCGTCGCGGATCGCCTCGAGCGCCTCGCACATCAGGAGGAGGGCCTCCTTCTCGATGTCGATGATGCGCTTGCGCCCGTCGATCTTGCGGTCGGTCGAGCTGGACATGTCGACCACGAAGGCGGTGGTCACGTCGCGCTCGGTCTTGTCGCGCTTGATGTAGACGCGCCCGCTCGGGGCGATCCGCGCGCGCCGGTCGACGACGTACTCGACCAGCCCGTCGGTGTCGAGGTCGTCGCCGTCGGTCTGGTAGCGCATCTTGCGCATGCGCTCGGGGCGCATCAGCTGGAAGTTACGCCGGATCTGGGTGACAATCCCGCCGAACTCGTGGAAGGTCGCCGCGACGAACCCCTCCTGGGTGCGGTCGGCGCGGTGCTCGGTGAGGGTGCACCAGGCCGGGCGGTAGTCCTCGATCTTGTGGTCCCACTCGTCGTAGTAGAAGACCCGCTCGCCGAGGTCCTCGGGCTCCTCGCGCTCCTCCTCGGTCAGCGGCACGTCGGCGAGGCCGGCCTGCTCGGGCGAGTCGGATCCCCCGCCCTCGGCGTCGTCGGTGCGCGCGTCCGGGTTGGTGCCGGGGGCGCCCTCCTCGCTCTGGGCGTCGGCCGCCGTGGCCACGTCGTCCTCGCTCTGCTGGCCCTCGGCCTGGGCCTGGCTCGTGCCCATCGCCTTCTCGGCCTCGGCCCGCTCGGCGTCCTCGGACTCACCCTCGGGGCGGGGCCCGTTCGGGTCCGGCGGGGGACCGTCGGGGTTGGGCTCGGCCTGGCGGATCATCTCCTCCATGACCGGGGTCATGAAGGGCGGCATCTCGAGCGACTCGTAGTCCTCGGCGCCGCCGGCGCCGGGGGCCGGGGCGGGGGCCTGGGCCTCGTTGGGCGCGCCGGGATCGGCGTCCTGGGGCGGGGCGCCCTCGGCGCCCTCGGCCAGCTGGCGCCCGGGGTCGGCCAGGCCGTCGTCGATGAGCTCGTAGAGCCGGGTGGCCAGCTCGGCGGCGCTCGCGACGCTGGCGCCCTCGCGCTCGACCTCGGCGAGCATCGCGACCGCCCGCCCGATCAGGCTCGCCGTGGCCGGCGCGACGCCGTCCAGGTCCGGCGTGAGGGCGAGCGCGTGCTGCAGCAGCGACTCGACCACCGCCTGGGCGTCGCCCAGGTGGGCGATGGTCGGCCGGCGCTCGGCGCTGGCCACCTGGATCAGGCGCATGTCCTTGACGATGCCCGGGTAGGCGCGCCGGATCAGCGTGTCCACCCGGTGGCCCTCGACGATGTTGAAGAGGTCCCGGGCGAGCGCCGGCTGGGGGAAGAGCGCGTAGAAGCGGGTGAGGTCGGTCTCGGTGATGCGAAGGGTGCTCATGGGCGTGGGTATCGGGCCTGGAGTCGGGCCACGGTCTGGGGGATGTCGGCCAGGGAGAAGCCGTAGGTGCCGAACTCGATGCGCCCGGCACCGTGGGCCGTGGCGACCTTGTAGGCGGTGAAGTTCGCGGCGTCCTCCTCGAAGAAGCGCATCTCGGGGGGCAGGATGATGTGGTCGTCGCCGTAGGCCTCGCCGGCCATCTCGTTCGTGCCGCGGATGGCCACCTCGCGCCCCGAGAGCGCGGTGGCGTAGAGCTTCAGCACCCGGGCGACGGTCTTCAGCGCCAGGCCCTCCTTGAGCTCGTCGAGCACCTCGAGGGCGTACTTGGAGCCGAGCCGGAAGTAGCCCCGGCCGACCTCCTTGTTGCGCTCGAGCACCTCGAGCCCGCGCTCGACCCACTCGGCGGCCCCCTCGGGGGAGACGCGCTCGCCGTTCAGGAGGTCGAGCAGCGTGTCGGCGGCCTCGAGCGAGGCCTCCGGGTCGGCGGCGGCCACCTGGCGCACCTGGGTCAGGTAGGGCGGCCGGTAGCGCGGGCGCAGCCGGGCCAGGATCGGCGGCAGCGCCGAGGCCAGCTCGACCGCGTGCTTGCGCCGCTTCTCGTCGCGCCGGTCGCGCGCGGCCAGCAGCGTGCGCAGCTCCTGGGCCCGCTTGACCTTGGGCTCCATCTCGCGCAGCTCGCGCTCGAGCGTGTCGAGCTCGCCCGAGAGCCGGGTGGTCTCGGCGTCCTCGAGCGGGCCGACGGTGGCGTCGGAGATGATCTGGACGTAGGCGTCGGCCAGCGTCTCGTCGGGCGCGTCATAGAGGTCGGGCAGCTGCTTGGCGACCTCGACGCCGCTCTTCCAGCCGGTCGCCGCCACCGCCCGGACCTGGCTGAGGTAGCGCGCCACCAGCGTCGGGTCGTGCTCGGCCAAGAGGCGCGGCAGCTGGCGCGCGACCTCGACTCCGAGCTGGTACTTGAGGTCGGAGATCTCCTCGACCATGCGCAGGTAGGCCTGGCGCTGGTCCTCGGGGACCGAGACCAGCATCTCGCGGGCCACGTACATGCCCACGTTGCCGACGGCGGGCCCGAAGGTCACGGGATCGGCCCTCCCCGCGCCCGCCCTAGAACTGGGTCGCGATGATCTCGACGATCGAGCGCTGCATCTCCTGGTCGTCGGTGATCGGCTTGCAGATGGTGGCCTCGCAGGCCGCGATCGGCTCGACGCCGTGGCCGATCAGCTGGCCGGCGTAGACCAGCAGGCGCGTGGAGACGCCCTCCTCCAACCCGTGGGTGCGCAGGTTGCGCACCTTCTCGGCGATCTTGACCAGCTTGGAGGCGACGTCGTCGCTCACGCCGGTCTCGTTCTTGAGGATGGTCTCCTCGAGATCGGGCGGCGGATAGTCGAACTCGATCGCCACGAAGCGCTGCTTGGTCGAGTGCTTGAGGTCCTTCAGCACCGACTGGTAGCCCGGGTTGTACGAGATCACCAGCAGGAAGTCGTCGGGCGCCTGGACGATCTCGCCCTTCTTCTCCAGCGGCAGGATGCGCCGGTCGTCGGTCAGCGGGTGGATCACCACGGTGGTGTCCTTGCGCGCCTCGACGATCTCGTCCAGATAGGCGATGCCGCCGGCCTTGACCGCGGTGGTCAGCGGGCCGTCCTGCCAGATCGTCTCGTCGCCGCGCAGGGTGTACTTGCCGACCAGGTCCGAGGCGGTGAGGTCCTCGTGGCAGGCCACGGTCACCAGGGTGCGCTCGAGGCGCCAGCTCATGTGCTCGACGAAGCGCGTCTTGCCGCACCCGGTCGGCCCCTTCAGCATCACCGGCAGGCGCTGGTGATACGCCGCCTCGAAGAGCTCCACCTCGTTGCGAAGCGGCAGGTAGTACGGCTCCTTGGCGAGGCGGTAGTCCTCGACGCGCTGGCTCTCGACCGCCATGACGACTCCTTGCTGGGGGGCTCCGAGCGGACGAGTGAGTGTAGCCCACCCCCGCCGGGCCCCGCCGCGGCGGGCTATTCCTCGGCGGGCTCCTCGGCGCCCCAGACCGGCGGCAGGTCGACCTCGAACGAGCCGTCGGGCTCGGCGTGCGCGGCGTGCCAGGCCTTGAAGGCCGGGATCGAGAAGCCGAGCACCTGGCGGGTCTGCGGGTCGACGCGCACCAGCAGCTCGCGCTCGGGGTCGCGCACCGTGGCCGCCGGGGTCGGCGGGCCGTAGGAGACGTGGTAGGTGTCGGCCGCCTCGTCGTAGTGGGAGAGCGACTCGGAGGCGATCCGCATCGCGTTCTCTTCGGCGAACGAGGGCTGGCCCGGCTGGCGGTCGGGCGGCGGGGTGGGGGGCGTGCTGCTCATCGGGGCGGACGACCTCCGGCTCGGGGACGGTGGCGGGATGGGTGACGTACACTCGGGCGGCGAGCGCGAGAACCGACGGGAACGCAGCGGAAGGACGGGCGAATGCGCGCAATCGATGCCACCCTCGCCTGCCTGAAACGGGCGGGCGTCAACGCCATCTTCGGGATCCCCGGCGGGCCGGTGATCCCGCTCTTTGACGCGCTCCACGACGACCCGGACATCCGCACCTACCTCGTCCGGCACGAGCAGGGCGCGGGCCACATGGCCGAAGGGTACGCCAAGGCCACCGGCCGGGTCGGGGTCTGCACGGCGACCTCCGGGCCCGGGGCGACCAACCTGGTCACCCCGATCGCCGACGCCTACATGGACTCGGTGCCGCTGCTGGCCCTGACCGGCCAGGTGGGCGCCGCCCGGGTCGGCACCGACGCCTTCCAGGAGGCCGACATCGTCGGCATCACGCTGCCGATCGTGAAGCACTCCTACCTGATCAAGGAGGCCGCCGACCTCCCGGACGCGCTCACCGAGGCGCTGCACGTGGCCCAGTCGGGGCGCCCCGGCCCGGTGCTGGTCGACGTCTGCGTCGACCAGTGGGCCAAGGAGGTCGGCGACCTGCCCGAGGGCGTGCCGCCCATGCCCGGCTACAACCCGCCGAGCGGGGCGGGCCACCCGCGCCAGCTGGCGGCCGCCGCGCGCGCCCTGGTCTCCGCCGCGCGGCCGGTGATCTACGCCGGCGGCGGGGTGATCAGCGGCGAGGCGGCCGGCGAGCTGACCCGCCTCTCGGAGGCCACCGGCATCCCGGTCACCACGACCCTGATGGGCCTCGGCGGCTTCCCGGGCAGCCACCCGCTGTTCATCGGCATGCCGGGCATGCACGGCATCGCCGCCTCCACCTACGCCTTCCAGGCCTCGGACGCGATCCTGGCGGTCGGCGTGCGCTTTGACGAGCGGGTGCTCTCGACGGTCATGAGCGAGTGGGCGCCCAACGCCAAGATCATCCACATCGACGTCGACCCGGCCGAGATCTCCAAGAACCGCGCCGCCCACATCGGCATCGCCGGCCAGGCCGCCCCGGCGCTGGCCGCCCTGCGCGAGGCCTACCTGGAGCTGCCCGAGCGCCACGACACCGCCCGCCGCGCCGCCTGGGTCGAGCAGATCGACGCCTGGAAGCGCCAGCACCCGTACCAGATCGACGAGGGCACCGAGGAGATCCAGCCCCAGGAGGTCATCAAGACCCTCCACAAGCTGACCCGCGGCACCGCGATCATCTGCACCGACGTCGGCCAGCACCAGATGTGGGCCGCCCAGCACTACCCCTTCGAGCGGCCGCGCCGCTGGATCACCTCGGGCGGGCTCGGCACGATGGGCTTCGGCCTGCCGGCCGCGATCGGCGCCCAGGTGGCCTTCCCGGAGGAGCTGGTGATCGACATCGCCGGCGACGGCTCCTTCGAGATGACCCTCCAGGAGCTCTCGACGGTCCAGACCTACGGCCTGCCGATCAAGGTCGTGATCATGAACAACGGCTACCTCGGCATGGTGCGCCAGTGGCAGGAGCTCTTCTGGCAGGGCCGCTACGCGGGCACCAGCTTCGCGCCCTTCCAGCCGAGCTTCGCCGACATCGCCGGCGCCTACGGCATCCCGGGGACCCGGGTCACCCGGCGCGAGGACCTGGAGGACACCCTGGCCGAGGCCCTGGCCGTCGACGGGCCGGCGCTGGTGGACGTGCGCGTCGCCGCGAGCGCCAAGGTCTTCCCGATGGTGCCCCAGGGCAAGGGCCCCGACGCGATGATCGTCAACGCCCCCTAGCCGGGGGCGCGACTCCACCGACGGCCGGCCCCTCGCCCGGGGGGCGACTCCCACCGACCGCCCCCGCGCCGGGGGCGCGCCGGCCGGGCGGCGCGCCCTCAGGGGGCGCGGCGCCCGCTAGTAGAACTCGGCGATCCGCACGCCGGAGGTGATGGCCTCGAGGTCGTAGTCCATCTCCTCCTCGAGGTTGGCCGGCACCTTGACCGGCAGGTTCACCTCGAACTCGCCATCGGGCGTGACGTGGGCCGCGTAGTAGGCGCTGAAGTTGGCGATCGAGAAGCCGAGCACGTCGCTGGTGTCCGGGTCGAAGTAGACCGTGACGCCCTCGTGGCTGGTCACCGCCGAGGCGTTGTCGTGGCCCCGGAAGATCTGCCGGTAGGTGTCCGTGCTCGGGTTGTAGTTGGGGTCGTGCGTGCTCAGTGCGATTCTCCTTCTGGCGAGGCGCTTGTCGCTGGATACCGATGGTAACAGCGCGCGCGCGGCTGCCCTCGCGATGGCCTGCGCGCGCTGGTAGCGTTGCCACCCGCCGGGCGCCCGTCCCGTCGCGGTCCGCCCCCACCTGCCTGGTCGGGGCGCGCCGGCCGCGGCTGCCGGCCGTGTTCTGACGGGCACGTGCCGACCGATGAGGAGGGGATGGATGCGCGAGGCCACGCCCAACGTCGCCGAGGCGCGGCGAATGCTCCGAAAGGGCATCGTCATCGCCGGCGTGGGGGAGACCGAGCAGGGCAAGCTGGAGGGGCGCGGCTCGTTCCAGCTGCTGGCCGAGGTCACCAAGATCACGCTCGACGACGCCGGGATCGGGCCGGACCAGGTGGACGGCCTGGTCACCGCCTTCTCGTTCGTCGAGTCGACCCTGATGCACTCGACGACGCTGGCGGACTACCTGGGCATGGAGCCGGGCTACTTCGCCTCGGTGGCGGTCGGCGGGGCCACCGCGCCGCTGATGGCCGTGCAGGCGGCCATGGCGATCGACGCCGGCCTGGCCGAGGTGGTGCTGTGCGTGCGCGGCGACAACACCCGCTCGGGGATCAGCTCCTCGGGGATGATCGCCATGGCCCGCGAGATGAGCCACGGCGCCTATGAGGCCCCGTACGGGCTGACCACCATCGGCGGCTACGGCCTGCTGGCCCAGCGCTACATGCACGAGCACTCGGTGCCCCAGGAGGCCCTCTCGGCCGTGGTGGCCACCCAGTCCGAGCACGGCGCGCTCAAGTGGAACGCGATGCTGCGCGACGTGGTCACGGTCGAGGACGTGATGAACGACCGCTGGATCGCCACCCCGTTCCACGCGATGGACTGCTCGCTGGTCACCGACGGCGCGGCGGCCTTCATCGTCACCACCGCCGACCGGGCGGCGTCGATGCGGCCCAAGCCGGTCTACATCACCGGCGTCGGCGAGGGCTACTCGCACCAGTACATCACCTCCGCCAAGGGCGTCGACGGCGTCCGCCAGGGGCTCGGGCGCGCCGGCCGGCGCGCCATGGAGGTGGCCGGGATCACGCCGGCGGACCTCGACGTGGCCGAGATCTACGACTCGTTCAGCTTCACGCCGCTGATCGCCCTCGAGGGCTTCGGCATCTGCGGCCCGGGCGAGGCCGGCGACTGGGTGCTCGAGGGCAACGCCAAGCTGGGCGGCAAGCTGCCGATGAACACCCACGGCGGCCTGATCCGCCAGGCGCACCTGGGCGCGATGCACCACATCGTCGAGGCCGCCCTGCAGCTGCGCGGCGAGGCCGACGACAGCGACCGGGGCGGCGGGAACCACCAGGTGCCGAACGCCAAGAACGCGATCACCAACGGCTCGGGGGGCATCCTGGCGGCGACCAGCGCGCTGGTGCTCTCGAGCGAGCCGCCGACCGCGGCCTAAAGGAGCGAGCGATGGCCGAATCGACCACCACCAAGCCCGCCTACACCAAGCCGCTGCCGGACCTGCGGCCCGAGGGCGACCACTTCTGGGCCGGCACCCGCGAGCACAAGCTGCTGCTGCCGGTCGGCCCCGACGGGACGCCCTTCTGGTACCCGCGGGCGCTCACGCCGGGCACGCTCGAGCCGCACGGCTGGATCGAGGCCGCCGGGACGGGCACGGTCTACACCTTCTCGACCCACTTCATCGGGCCGAGTAAGGCCTACAAGGGCGACCCGCCGCACATCGTCGCCCTGATCGACCTCGACGAGGGCCCGCGCATGATGACCAACCTCGTGCGCGACGAGGAGGGCTACCCCTCGCTCGAGCCCGAGGCGGTCACCATCGGGATGAAGGTGCGGGTCGTCTTCCACGACGTCACCGACGAGATCACGCTGCCGAAGTTCGCCCCCGCCTGAGCGGGCGCGCGACGGTAGACCGGAACACGAGACAGGGTCAGACAGGGGGCACGACGAGCATGGCCGACTGGAGCGACTGGTACGCGCACGAGGACCCCACCACGTGGGTCCTGGCGGAGATCCTCAAGCGCAGGGCCGAGGAGACCCCGGACCGGGACTACCTCAAGTTCGCGGACAATCCGTGGGTGAGCTACGGCGAGGTCAACGCGCGCGCCAACCGCGTCGCCAACGGGTTGATCGCCCGCGGCGTGCAGCCGGGTGAGTCGGTCAGCGTGATGCTGCCCAACTGCGAGGAGTTCCTGCCGGTCTGGTACGGCATCCTCAAGGCCGGCGCGGTGATGAGCTCGATCAACACCGCCTACAAGGGCGACTTCCTGTCCTGGACGATCAACCTGGTCGAGGCCAAGAAGCTGGTCATCGCCGACGTCTACCTGGACCGGCTGGACCTGATCAAGGGCGAGCTCCCCAAGCTCGAGCACGTGATCGTGATGCAGACCGGCGCCCAGGAGGGCCCGGACCCCTCGCTCAAGTGGGAGCCCCTGACCGCGCTCCTGGAGGCGCCCGACGGCGAGCCGGACGGGATCAGCTACTCCTGGACCGACGACGCCCGGATCATGTTCACCTCGGGCACCACCGGTCGCTCCAAGGGCGTCATCAAGCAGAACGCGGCCGACTACTTCTCGGCCCGCGGCCTGCTCGAGGTGGTCTCGGCGACCGCCGGCAAGAGCGTCGAGTCGCTCGCCGACGACACCTTCTTCAGCTGTCTGCCGCTCTTCCACTCCAACGCCCAGGTGCTCTCGGGCTACCCGGCGCTGGTGGCCGGCGGGCGGGTGGCCTACGTCGAGCGCTTCTCCTCGAGCCGGTTCTGGCAGCAGGTGATCGACGCCGAGGCGACCATCTTCAACTCGATCGGCGCCGTCAGCTACTTCATCTGGAACATCCCGGAGTCGGAGCTCGACAAGACCCACAAGGTCCACACCTGCTTTGCCGCCCCGGCGCCCAAGGACATCTACAACGAGTTCCAGGAGCGCTTCGGGGTCCGGTTCATCGAGGGCTACGGCCTGACCGAGACCGGCATGGCGACCTACATGGACCCGACCAAGCCGGCCGTCCCGGGCTCGATGGGCAAGGCCAACCCGGGCTATGAGGTCATGATCGTGGAGCCGGGCACCGACAAGCCGCTCCCGCCGGAGACGCCCGGCGAGATCGTGGTCGACATGAAGATCCCGAACATCGTCATGCGGGCCTACTACGGCATGCCCGAGAAGACCGCCGACGACTTCCGCAACCTCAAGCTCCACACCGGCGACCTCGGCCGGATGGACGCCGACGGCTACTTCTACTTCATGGACCGCGTGAAGGACTACATCCGCCGCCGCGGCGAGAACGTGTCCTCCATGGAGGTCGAGCGCCAGGTCGCGGACCACCCGCAGATCAAGGAGGCCGCGGCGATCGGCGTGAAGGCCGGCGAGGGCGCCTCGAGCGAGGACGAGATCATGATCGTCTGCATCCCCGACGGGGAGGCCCCGGACGCGGCCGAGCTCACCCACTGGATGGCCGAGCGGATGCCCTACTTCATGGTCCCGCGCTACATCCGCTTCGTCGACACGCTCCCGAAGACCCCGACCGAGCGCGTGCAGAAGGTCAAGCTGCGCGAGGAGGGCATCACCGCGGACACGTTCGACCGTGACGCCGCCGGCATCAAGATCAAGCGCTAGCCCGTGGCCGAGCTGATCAGCTACGGGGCCTACCTGCCCCGGTACCGGGCGCCCCTGGGGGAGCTCCATCGCTTCTACGGGCGCCCGGGGCGGCCGCGATCGCGGACGCTGGCGACCCCCGGCCTCGACGAGGACCCGCTCACGATGGCCTACGAGGCCGCCGTGGAGGCCCTCGGCGAGGGCGCGGCGCCGACGACCCTGATCGCGGTCTGCCAGTCGCCGCCCTTCGGGCTGCGAAAGCTCTCCGGGACCCTGCGCGTCGCCCTCGGGCTCGGCGCGGAGGTCACCCCCTATGACCTCGGCGGGCACGCCGGCGGCCTGATGGACGCCTTCGCGCTGGCCGGGGCGCTGGCCGCCGACGGGGCCGGGCAGGCCCTCGTGGTGGCGACCGACCACCTGGTCAGCTACGAGGAGCGGGTCGCCGACACGCTCTCGGCCGGGGGCGCCGCGGCCTTTTTGGTCGGGGCCTCGGGCGGTTTTGCCGCGCTCGGCCCGGCCGCGCGCGGCTACCGGGAGGTCTACGACGTCTGGCGGCTCGGCACCGAGCCCGAGCCGCGCTACCGGCTCGAGGTGCTCTTCGACGCCTACGCGGCGGCCGCCAAGGAGGCCTTCGCCGGGCTCCAGGCGCTCACCGAGCGGCCGGCCGGCGAGTACGCGGCCGTCTGCGCCAGCCAGCCCCACCCGCAGGCCCTGCGCGCGCTGGGGCGCCTGGGGGTGCGGCCCGAGCAGCTCGAGTCGACCAGCTTCGTCGGTGAGATCGGCAACCTGGGCGCGGCCTCGGTCGGCCTGGCGCTGGCGCTCGGGCTCGACCGGGCGGAGCCGGGGCAGGAGTTGCTTTGCTTCGGGTACGGCGGCGGTGAGGGGATCGCCCAGGCGCTGAGCGTGACCGGCGCGCCGCCCGCGATCGGCGCCGCCGAGCGCATCGCCGGGGACGAGATCGCCCTCGGCACCTACTATCGCTGGACCCGCGGCCGGCAGCCCGAGCCGCACTAAAGGAGAGCCCCATGCGCGTCGGCGTCCTCGGGATCGGCAAGACCCCCCACAAGATCCAGCACGAAAAGAGCCTGCGCGACCTGGTCGTGGAGGCGGGGCGCAAGGCGCTGGACGACGCCGGCGTCGGCCCGAGCGACATCCAGGCGCTCTACGTCGGCAACGTCGGCTCGGTCGGCTTCAACTTCGAGAACTCGACCGGCCTGATGTCGGCCCACCACCTCGGCGTGGTCCCGGCCGCCGCGGTGCGCGTCGAGGCGGCCTGCGGCACCGGCGCCTGGGCGCTGCACCTGGGCTGCGTGGCGATCCTGTCGGGCCTCTATGACACCGTGATGGTGCTCGGCGCCGAGAAGATGAACGACCTGGCCACGGTCGAGGGGACCTCGATCATCGCCCAGGCGGCGGACTCCAAGGAGGAGTACTTCTCGGGCCTGACCTTCCCCTCGGGGGTCGCCCTGACCGCCCGCAAGTACATGCAGGTCTACGGGCTGACCGAGGAGGACCTGGCCCACACCTCGGTCAAGAACCACCACTACGGCGCGCGCAACCCCTACGCCCACCTGCGCTTCGAGTGCACGGTCGAGGAGGTCATGCGCTCGGCCAAGGTGGCCGACCCGCTGAAGCTCTACGAGGTCTGCCCGATGACCGACGCCGGCTCGGCGCTGGTGCTCTGCCGCGAGGAGATCCTGCGCGCCCAGCCCGAGCGGCCGCAGGTCTACGTGACCGCCACCCAGATGGCGACCGGCACCTGGTACGCGGCCACCGACACGCTCGAGGACGCCCACGCGCTCCTGGCCCGGCCCGCCCAGCGGGCCTACGCGATGGCCGGCATCGGGCCCGATGACATCGACGTGGCCGAGATCTACAACTCGTTCGCCATCCAGGAGCCGCTCGGGGTCGAGGCGCTCGGCTTCGCGCCCCAGGGAGAGGGCTGGAAGGGGGCCGCCGACGGCTCCACCTGGATCGACGGCAAGGTGGCGGTCAACCTGTCCGGCGGCCTGCTCTGCAAGGGCCACCCGCTGGGGGCGACCGGCTCCACCCAGGCGGTCGACATCGTCGAGCAGCTGCGCGGCATCGCCCCCGAGGGCATGCAGCGGCCCGACGCCGCGATCGGCATCTCGGCCTGCCGCGGCGGGCCCGGCGCGGTCGGGGCGATCCACATCTACCAGCGGCTGGAGGGCGAGGCATGACCGTCTCGGCGATCGAGTTCTCGCGCCTGGGGCCGCCCAAGCTCCGCCTCTACGCGATGCGCTGCGACGCCTGCGCGACGCTCAGCCCCTGGTGGGAGCACAACCACTGCTACAAGTGCGGCGGCGGCTCGCTCCACGAGGAGGAGCTCTCCGGCGGCGGCGAGCTGGTCAACTACACGGTGGTCTACTACCCGCCGCGCGACTTCCTCGGCCAGGAGCCCTACGTGGTGGGCCACATCGAGATGGACGAGGGCGTGCTGATGCCCGCCCCGATCGTCGGCGTGGCCCCCGAGGACGTGGCCGTCGGCACCCGGGTGAAGGCCACCCTGCGCCGCATGAAGCTCGGCCACGAGGGCGACATTTACTACTCGCAGAAGTTCGTGGTCGACGCGCCGGACGCGCCGGCCGCCGACTAGGGGCCTACCAGCAGCTCATCCCGCCGTCGACGGCCAGGATCTGGCCGGTGACGAAGCGGGCGGCGGGGCTGGCCAGGAAGACCGCCGCGCCGGTCAGGTCCTCGGGGGTCCCGGCGCGCCCGAGCGGGGTGCGCGCCAGCAGGGCGGCCAGGCGCTCCGGGGTCGCGACCAGCGGGGCGTTGAGCTCGGTGGGGAAGTAGCCCGGGGCGATCGCGTTCACCCGGATGCCGTGCGGGGCCCACTGGCGCGCCAGCTCGCGGGTGAGCTGCTCGACGGCCCCCTTGCTGGCGGTGTAGGCCGCCACGCCGGGGCCGGTGCCCGCCCGCCGGCCGATGATCGAGCTCATCAGGATCATCCAGCCGCCCCGGCCGGCCGTGATCATGGCGCGCGCGGCCGCCCCGGCGAGCGCGACCTGGGCGGTCACGTTCACCGCCATCACGTCGGCGAAGCCGGCCAGGTCCTCCGCCTCGGCCGGCCCCTGGATCGAGACGCCGGCGTTCAGCACCACCCCGTCCAGGCGCCCGAAGGCCGCCTCGGCCGCGCCGACCAGCGCCCCGGCGTGGCCCGGGTCGCGCAGGTCGGCCGGATGGGCGTGCGCGCGGCCGCCCGCGCCGGCGATCTCGGCGGCGAGCGCGGCGAGACGATCGGCCCGGCGGGCGGCGAGCACCACGCCGGCGCCGGCCTCGGCCAGCCCGCGCGCCATGATCGCCCCGAGGCCCGAGGAGGCGCCGGTGACGACCGCGGCCTGCCCGGCGAGCGAGAAGGCCCCGGGCCCGCTCATCGCGCCTCGGTCCGGCTCCGGGGCGTCACGTCGCGGAGAGGTCCCCGGCGCCGTCGGGGGCCAGGCGCCCGGCCAGGGCGGTGAGCACCGGCTCGCTCGGGCCGCGCAGCACCAGGCGGGCGTAGCGGTCGTACTGGGTCGGGCTCTCGCCGATCAGCACCAGCGGCACGCCGCGGGTGAGCGGCACCGAGGGCAGCAGCGAGATCGGCACGGTGCGCAGCTCGGAGTCGAGCACGATGAACAGGTCGCTCTCGCCGGCCAGCTCCCAGGCCCGCTCGATGGCCGGCCCGGGCAGCGGCTCCTCCCAGAGGGTGCCCTCCGGGCGCAGCGGGTAGGCGCACTCGGGCGTGGTGCAGCGCGGCACCCCGTCGGAGGCCTCGGCGATCAGCACGCCGACCTCGGGCAGGCCGTAGCGCTCGCCGCAGCGCTCGCAGCGGGCGGTCAGGAGCGTGCCGTGGACCTCGACCACGTCGGTGCTGCCGGCCCGCTGGTGCAGCCGGTCGACCCCCTGGGTGACCAGGGCGTGCACCAGGCCGACCTCCTGCAAGCGGGCGAGGGCGCGGTGGCCCGCGGTCGGCACCCGCTCGGCCATCTCGCAGGCGACCGGGTAGCAGTACTCCCAGAAGCCCCCGGGCTCGGTCAGGAACGCGCCCAGGTTGGCCCGGCGCGCCCACTCGCTCCGTGAGCCGGTCAGGTCGGCGTTCTCGGGGTGCCCGAGCGCCAGGCCGGTCAGGGCGACCGCGCGCTCGGCGCCGACCAGCAGTGCGGCGAGCGCCGCGTGGTCCGCCTCTGCGCTCCCCATCGCCATTCCGAGTCTACTCGGCGGCCGCGCGGCCGAGGTCGCCGGGCGCCGCCAGGCCCGCCAGCGCGCGCAGCCCGACCCGGCTGGTCCAGGCCGCGCCGATCGCGGCCGCGCCGGTCAGGACCGCCAGGGCGGCGGTCAGGCCGACCAGGTCGGCGATCAGGCCCACCACCACCAGCGGCACCGAGAAGCCGCCCAGGTAGCAGGCCACGTAGTAGGCCGAGATCAGCTTGCCGCGGTCGGCCGGCGGGGCGATCTGGGAGCAGAGGTCGCTGCCGCCCTTGAAGACCAGCCCGGCGGCCGCGCCGGTGGCGGCCACCGCCACCAGCACCAGCGCCACCGAGCCGAGCGGCGCGGCCACCACCACCCCGGCCGAGGCCACCGCGGCGGCGGCCAGGCCCCCCCGGATCGCCCGCTCGGGGCGCAGCCGCGGCAGGACCAGCTGGCTGAGCGCGCCGGCCACCAGCACCAGGAAGCCCGACGCCCCGACCAGGGCGTAGTTGTCCACGTCGAGCTCGCGCACCAGGAAGACCGGCACCAGCGAGAGCGCCACGCCGTCAAAGAGCGAGAAGAGCATCCCCGAGGGCACCAGCACCCGCCAGAAGACCGCCCGCTCGGCCTCGGGGACCTCGAGCGCGAGCGTGAGCGGGCGGCGCGAGCGCAGCACCACGGTCTCGGGCAGGGTCGCCACCAGGACCAGCGCGAGGGCGAGCGCCCCCAGGTGCAGCTCGAAGGGCAGGCGCAGCGGGTCGTCGCCGTACTGGGCGATCAGGCCGCCGATCCCGGGGCCGGCGCCCAGCCCGAGCCGGATCGAGACCGCCCCCATGGTGGAGACGAAGCCGCGCCGGCCCGAGGGCGCCCCGTCGAGCAGGAACGCGGTGCAGGTGCCAAAAAAGGCGCCGGTCGCCAGCCCCTGCACCGCGCGCGCGGCGAGCAGGCCCGCCAGCCCCGGCTCGGTCAGGAGCAGCAGCTGGGCGAGGGCGAGGGTGAGGATCGCCCCGGTGAGCACGCGCTTGCGCCCGACCCGGTCCGAGAGCTGGCCGAGCGAGAGCATCGAGGGGACCAGGGTGATCACGTAGCACCCGAGGAAGAGGGTCACCACGGTGTCGCCGAAGTCCAGTCGCTCCTGGTAGAGCGGGATCAGCGGGGTGATCAGGCTGGTTCCGAGCGCGAACAGCACCAGGACCGACCAGGTGCGCCAGACCCGGCTCACCCGGCCACCAGCGCCCAGCACTCCCAGCGGCCCCGGCGCGCGGCGGCGGCCGGGCGCAGCCCGAGCGCCCGGTAGCCGGCCAGCAGGGGGCCGGCCTGCCCCGGGCGCAGCCCCGAGAGCAGGGCCGCGCGGGGGGGTGACCCGATCCGCCCCAGGAGGGCCGCCTGGGCGGGGGCGGGCAGGTTGGCCAGGATCACCCGGTCGGCCAGATCGCCGGGGCCGAGCCGCTCGAGCGGGCCGCGCCAGAGCTCCACCCGGTCGGCCAGCCCGGCCGCCAGGAGCGAGCGGTGGGCCTGGTCGACGGCGCCCGGGTCGGCGTCGAGCGCCCGCACCGGCCCGCGCTCGAGGCGCGCCCAGGCCTGGGCCAACAGGCCCGAGCCGCAGCCGACGTCGAGCGCCGCCCCGGCCGGCAGGGCCGGGAGCGCCGCCAGGCACATCGCGGTGGTGGCGTGGTCGCCCGGCCCGAAGCCCGGCCCCGGCGCCTGGACCAGCTCCGGGATTCCGGGCGGGGCCGGCGCGTGGCCGGGGCTGCGCCGGTACCAGCCGGACACCAGGGCCGCGGGCGGGTCGGGCCACCCCGGCGGGGCCGGGAGGGGCGCGAGGGGGAAGGGGCAGGCCGCGAGCGCCCGGCGGGCCGCCTCGGGCGCCGCCCGGGGCGCGCAGCGCAGCCCCCAGCGCTCCCAGGCCACCGGCTGCAGGCCGACCAGCGCCCCGAAGGCGCGCTCGAGCGCGCGCCGCGGCGCCTGGACGAGCGCCCCGGGGGGCAGGTGGCCCGAGCCGTTAGCCTGCGCCGGCGTGAGCCCCCCCGGCCCATCCGAGCTCCCGCGCCGGGCGGCGGCCGCCCAGCCGCGGGTGGCCGCCCTCGACCTGGAGGAGCGCCTGGCCCGGATCGCCCGGGCGCGCGCCGCCCTCGCCGCGGCCGGGCCGGCGGTGGTCGACCGGGCGGTGGCCGAGGTCGGCCAGCCGCGCCGTTTCGCACGCCGCGAGCTGGCCTCGGCGCTCGCCCTGCTGGACGCGCTGCCGACCCTGGCCGAGGCGATCCGGCCGCGGCCGGTTCCGGCCGTCGGCGGCACCACCGAGCTCGAGTGGGCCCCTTACGGGGTGGTGCTCGGCTGGCACGCGGCCAACTCGCCGGTCTGGGTGCCGACCGTGGTGGTGGCCTCGGCGCTGCTCGCCGGCAACGCCGTGGTCTCGCGCCCCTCCTCGCGCACCCGGGCCACCACCGGGCTGGTGCTCGAGGCCCTGGCCGGTCCCTGGCCCGCGGACGCGGTGGTGGTCGCCGACCTCCCCGGCCCGCTGGCCGAGCCGCTGGTCTGGGACCCGGGCGTGCACGCGGTGGTCACCCACGCCGGCACCGCCACCATCAAACGCCAGCTGGCGGGGCTCGGGGCGGCGTACGCGGCCGGCGCGCCGCTGCGGCCCTATACCCCCGAGGGCGCCGGCAACGATCCCCTGCTGGTGCTGGCCGGGGCCGATCTGGACCGGGCGGCCGAGGCGGTCGCCCTGGCCGGCTTCGCCAACGGGGGCCAGCTCTGCATGGCGGCCAAGCGGATCATCGTGGAGCGCGCGATCTGGGCGGAGTTCCGCCCCCGCCTGGTCGCCGCGGTGACGGCGCTGCGCCTCGGCGACCCCGAGGACGAGGCGACCGACCTCGGGCCCCTGGCCGAGGGCCCGGCGCGCGCCCGGGCCCGGGCGGCGCTGGCCGAGGCGCTCGCCCTGGGCGGCGAGCCGGTGGTCGGGGAGGGGGAGCGGGGCCCCTTCTTCACCCCGACCGTGGTCCTGCTCCCCCGCGCGGCGGCCGGCGCCGCGCTCTGGGCCGAGGAGAGCTTCGCCCCGCTGCGCGGGCTGATGCTGGCCGAGGGGCCCGAGGACGCCCTGGCGCTCGCCAACGACAGCCCCTACGGCCTGGGGGCGGCGGTCTTCGGCGGCCCGCCGGCGGTGGTGGCGGGGCTGCGCGCGGCGCGCATCCTGGTCGACGAGGGGCCGCTCTACGAGGACCCGCACCTGGTGGTGGGCGGGGTCGGCGAGAGCGGCCTGGCCGGGGCGCGGCCCAAGCTCGAGCAGCTCGTCTACGCCCGGCGGGTGCACCGGGCCGGCTAGGCCAGCACGCGCAGGTGCTGCCAGCGCACGAAGGCCTCGAGCCCCGGGCGCCCCAGCTCGGCCCCGAGGCCCGAGCCGCGCCAGCCGGCGTAGGGGGCGTGGGGGACCACCACCCGCCAGCCGTTGATCACCACCGTGCCGGCCTGGAGGCGCTCGGCGACGCGCAGGCAGGCGCCGAGGTCGCCGCCGACCACGTAGGAGACGAGCCCGTAGTCCGGCCGGTTGGCCTCGGCGATCGCCGCCTCGAGGTCGGCCGTCTGCATCACCGCGACCACCGGGGTGAAGGGCTCCTCGTCGACGAGCGCGACCCCCGGCCCGGCCCCGGTCACGAGCGCCGGGCGCACCCGCCGGCCGTCCAGCGCCTCGCCGCCCTCGACCCGCGCCCCCTTGGCGCGGGCGTCGGCCAGCAGCCGGTGGTGGCGGGCCAGCCCCCGCTCGGTGACCATCGGGCCGAGCTCGAGCGGGCCGATCCGCGCGCGCAGGCGCTCGGTGAGCTCGCCGGCGAGCCGGCGCGGGGCCAGCACCCGGTTGACCGCGTAGCAGGCCTGCCCGGCGTTCACGTAGCCCTGGACCTGCGCGACCTCGGCGGCCAGGTCGAGGTCGGCATCCGGCAGCACCACCAGCGCCCCGTGGCCGCCCAGCTCGAGCGAGAGCGCCTTCAGGCGCGGGGCGGCCCAGGCGGCGATCTGCTCGGCCACCCGGCGCGAGCCGGTGAAGGCGACCTTGTCCACCAGCGGGTGGGTCGCGAGGGCCTCGCCGAGCAGCGGGCCGTCCCCGGTCAGGCAGGCGACCAGCCCCGGCGGGAGCCCCGCCGCGCCGGCGATCTCGCAGAGGCGCCAGGCGGCCAGCGGGGTCTCGGCGGCGGGCTTGACCACCATCGAGCACCCGGCGGCGAGCGCCGGGGCCAGCTTCCAGACCACCAGCGCGACCGGGAAGTTCCAGGGGGTGATCGCCGCGACGACCCCGATCGGGTCGGGCCGGGTGAACGAGCCCCGGCTGAGGGTGCCGTCCGGGAGCAGGGTGGCCCCGAGGCGCTCGGCCTCGCCGGCGAAGTGGTGCACCACCTCGGCGGCGCGGGCGACCTCGGCCGCGGCCTCGCCCATGGGCTTGCCCACCTCGCGGTGCACCAGCTCGGCCAGCTCGGGCTGGGCGGCGTCGACCAGGCCGGCCAGCCGGCGCAGCGCCGCGCCGCGGGCGAGCGGCGGGGTCGCGGCCCACTCGGCCCCGGCGGCCCGCGCCGCGCGGACGGCCCGGTCGACCTCGGCGGGGCCGGCCGCGGCGACCTCGGCCAGGAGCGTCCCGTCGGCCGGCGCGTGGACCGGCTGCCACTCGGCGGTCTCGACCCGCTCTCCGGCCAGGAGCAGCGGGCGGCGCGCCGGGGTGCTCAGGGCGTCGTGCCGGGCCGGACGGCGCCGCGGCGGCCGTCGATCCGGGCGACCGTGCGGATGCGCCAGGCCGGGCGGTAGTCGGCGAGGCGCTGCACCTCGCGCTGAGCCAGGCGCCGGGCGGCGGCGCCGTCCGCCGCCCAGACCTCGATCGCATGCACGTCCTGGCGCGTGAAGCGGTCGGCCTCCGCGGTCCAGGCGGCGTAGATGACCCGGTAGCGGTGGGTGCCGGGGGCCATCGGGGTCAGCGGGCGCAGCAGCCCCAGCGACCAGCGACCCTCGTCGCCCGAGCGCTCCTCGAGCGCGGCCTGGGCGGCCCGGCGGGCCTCGGCCAGGTCCGGCGCCTCGAGCACCACCCGCCCGGCCACGCGCGCCCGGCGCGCCCCGGGCGGGCGGCGCAGGAGGGTCACCTCCCAGGCGGCGGCGGGCGGTGCGCTCAGGACGCGCCCTCCTCGATCCGGACCGCGGTGATCCGCTGCGCCTCGCGGGGGCGGTCGCCGCGGCCGGTCGGGGTCGTCCCGATCGCCTCCAGCACGTCCTCGCCGCCGATGACCCGGCCGAAGCCGGTGTGCGCGCCATCGAGCCAGGGCGTGGCCTCGGCGGTCACGATGAAGAACTGGCTGCCGTTGGTGTTCGGCCCGGCGTTGGCCATCGCCAGCACGCCGCGCACCAGCTTGTGCGGGTTGATCTCGTCGCCGAACTGGTAGCCCGGGCCGCCGGTGCCGGTCCCCTGGGGGCAGCCGCCCTGGACCATGAAGTCGCGGATCACCCGGTGGAAGATGGTCCCGTCGTAGAAGCCCTCGCGCGCCAGGGCGACGAAGTTGCCGACGGTCTGGGGCGCCTGGTCGGCCCAGAGCTCCAGCCGGATCTCCCCGGCGGAGGTCTCGAGGACGGCCGTGTACTGGGCGCCCGGCTCGGCGGGCGGGGGCAGGCTCGGCATGGCGCTCCTTGCTCGGTGGGCCCCCGGAGTCTGGCACGTCGGGCCGCCGCTCGATGAGTGCCCGAGAACTCCTGTTATGTTCCCGCGGGTGGCCCCGGCGGCCCCGCGGGGACCCGCCGCCGGCCGCGGTCACGGGGCAGCCGACGGACGGCCGGGAGGTCGCGGGTCAGCGTGGAGCGCACCCTCACCCTTCGCGAGGCGGCCGACGCCACCGGCCTGACCACCAAGGCGCTGCAGCGCCGCATCGACCGGGGCACCCTCCGGGCCGTCCTGACCGGCGGCCGGCGCCGCGTGCCCCTCAGCGAGCTCTACCGGGCCGGGCTGATCGAACCCGAGGAGCCCCGCCCGGCGCCCCCGGCCGCGGCCGCCGCGGGTCCCCCGGGGGGCGCCGCGGGCCAGGGACCCGCCCCGGCCCCGGAGCAGCCCCCGGTCGGCGAGATGATCGCCGAGCTGATCGCGCGCCTCGAGCGCCAGGCCGAGCAGATCGGCGAGCTCCGCGCGCTCGAGCGCCAGGCCGACTCCCTGCGCGCCGCGGCCGAGGCCGAGCGGCGCGCCCGGAACGAGCTCGAGGCCGCGCTCTTCGCGGCCCGCGCCGAGGTCACCCAGCTGCGCGCGGGCGCCCCCGGCGTGCGCTCGCTGGGCGCCTGGGCGCTCGAGGGTGCGGGCCTCGTCCGGCGCCGCCTGGCCGGCCGGCGGCGCCGCCGACGCGGGATTCCGCCCGCGCGATAACCATAGAACTTGCCCGTCCCGGTACGACGGGCATTGAATGGCGGACATCAGCGGCCCGTTCTCCGGGCCGGCCGATTCCGGACAACGCTGGAGCGACGCCGCGACCTCCTCCCTGGTGAGCCGCCCCCGTTCGCGTTCTCGCGCCCTGCCCGCCCCCCCGTGGGCGGTGGTGCTCGTGAGCGTGCTCGTGTGGCTGGCGGCCGCCGGGAGCGCCCTCGCCGCCCCCTCGGCTCCGGCCGACGGGCTGCTCGGGCAGCTCGTCGCCCAGCTGCTGCCCCCCGTGGGCCCCGGTCCGGCCGCCCCGGTCGCTCCCGCACCGCCCTCGGTGCTCGAGCAGGCACCGGCCGCCATCGCCCCCGCCCCGCCGCCGGCGACACCGCCGGCCGCCCCCGCCGTGGCCCCCGTGGCCCCGGTGACGGGTGCAAGCGGGGCCACCGCGCCGCCGCCGCTCGCGAGCGCGCCCCCGCCGCCCCTCGGGGCCGGCGCCGGCGCGCCGCCCGCGCTCCTGGCGACGCTCCTGCCGACCGCCCCGGCGGCCCCGGCCGGCCCCGATGCGGGCTTCGTCCGGACGGCCGCCCCCGGCGCGGTGGGGCAGATCCTCGACGGGGTCGCCCGTCCGCTCGGCCTCGCGGCGGTCACCGCCCCGATCGGGCAGATCCTCGACGCCGCCCTCGCCCCGCTCCAACCGGTCGTCGGCCTCGTCACCGGCCTGGCCGGCGGCCCGCCCCCGGCGCCGGACCCCGCGTCCGTCCCGCCGGTGGTCGCCGCGGCCCCGCCGATCCCCTCCGTCCTGGACGCGACCCGTTTCACGACGGCCGCCGCGCCGCCGGCTCCTGCCACGGCGCCGACGCCGCTCGTGTCCGACCCCGTGGCCGCCGCGGCGGGGCTCGGGACGGCGTCCGCGGGGGCGATCGCGCCCTCCGCGGGCGACCCCGAGGCCGATCGGCCCCCGCCCCCCGCCGCGAGGGCGGGGACCCGCATGCCGCCGCCCGAGCCGACCGTGACGGGGTCCGACCCCGGCGCTCAGGGGTCGCGGGCGGGGGAGCCCGGGCCGCCCGTGGCCCAGGCCGGCGCGCTCGCCCGTTTCGCCCCGCGGACCATCCGCGCCCGGAGCCGCGTGGCCCCGTCGCGCGACGGCCCCGGGGCGGCCCCGCGGCCGGCGTCCCCGACGGCCCCGCCGACCCCGGCGGACCTGCCGTTGCCGGATGAGCCGGCGGGCCTCAGCGGCCTGCCCGGGTCGCCCGCCCCGAGCGTCCTGCTCGGCGTGGCGGCGCTGCTCGGGCTCGCCGTGGCCGTCCGGCCGCCGCGGGGCCTTCGCCCGGTGGCCGTCGCCGACCCCGATATGGGGGTGCCCGCCTTCGTCGCGCTGCGCGAACGGCCGGGATAGCTCACCCGAGCGACCCCGACCCGGACGGCGCGGACCCCGGATTCACCCGCGCCGCCCCAGAAGCGCGAACCGAAGGAGACCTCAACTTGAAACGTCACGTGATGGTGATCGGCACGAGCGTCGTGCTGCTCGCCTTCGGCGGGAGCGGCGCGCTGGCGAACGGATCGCACGGCGCGACGTCGGTGAACTCGGCCAGCCAGGGCGCCTCGAGCACCCAACTGCTGCCGATCGCCGCCGGCGTGGGCGCCGCCGCCCCGGTCAACGCGAACCTGCCGGTCGGCCTGCTCGCGGCCGGCCCCGCAGGGGGGCCGCTGAACCAGGACGCGCCCGCCGACGCGCGCGGTACCGCCGCCAACAACAGCACCGTCCAGTCCGTGCGCCAGGGGGGCGGCGGGGACGCCGAGGGTCAGACGGCCCCGGCCGTCAAGCTGCTCCCGGTCGGCGGGGCGGCCCCCGCCCCGGCCGTGGGCCAGTCGGCCCGGGCCCGGTCGACCGGCACCGCCAAGAACGCGTCGACCGCCCAGTCGGTGCGCCAGGACAGCGGCGGGGGCGCCGGCCGCAACGCCGCGACCCAGTCGGCGAGCAACGCGCAGGTGGTCCCGGTCGCGCTCGGCGCGGCCGCCGCCGTGCCGGTGAACGCGAACGTCCCGGTGAGCCTGCTCGCGCTCGGCCCGCGCCAGGGCGCCGTGCGCCAGCACGCGAGCGCCGACGCGGACGCCCAGGCGCTCAACAACGAGACCCAGCAGGCGATCGACCAGGAGGGCGGCCAGGGCGGCCAGGGCGGCCAGAACGCGGCCAGCCAGCGCGGCAGCAACTCCCAGCTGCTGCCGATCGCGCTCGGCGCGGCCCTCGGCGTCCCGGTCAACGCCAACATCCCGGTCGCGCTGCTCTCGGCGGGCCCGCTCCAGGGCGACGTCGACCAGCAGGCCGACGCCCGCGTCCACGCGCGCGCGGCCAACAACGCGCTCGCCCAGTCGGTCCGCCAGCAGGCCGGCCGCGACGGGCAGAGCAGCGCCAGCCAGAGCGCGGGCAACGCGCAGGTCCTGCCGATCTCCCTCGGCGCGGCCCTCGGGATCCCGATCAACGCGAACGTCCCGGTGTCGATCCTCTCGGCCGGCCCGGTGCAGGGCGCCGTGCGCCAGCGCGCGAGCGCCGACGCGTCCGCCGAGGCGCTGAACAACGCGACCGTGCAGTCGGTCCGCCAGCAGGGCGCCGGGGGCGGCCAGAACGCGGCCACCCAGGGCGCGAGCAACTCCCAGATCCTCCCGGTGGCGCTCGGCCCGGCCGTCGCGCTCCCGATCAACCTGAACCTGCCGATCTCGATCCTGTCGGCCGGCCCGATCCAGGGCGCGGTCAGCCAGGAGGGCACCGCCAGCGCGGTCGGGCGGGCGCGCACCAACGACCTCGTCCAGAGCCTCGAGCAGTCGGGCGGCGCGCAGAACTCCGCCGGCCAGACGGCGAGCAGCTCGCAGGTCCTCCCGGTCGCCCTCGGCCCGTCCGTGGCGACCCCGCTGAACGTCAACCTGCCGATCGCGATCCTGTCCGACGGGCAGTTCCTCGGGATCGGCGGCGTGGACGTGCTGACCGCCGTGCCGTCGCTCCTGACCGACCCGTTCGGCACGACCTCCTCGGTCCTCGGCGGGAACCCGGTCGGCGCGGTCACGGGGCTGCTCGCGGGCCTCTAAGGCGCCACCTCGCGGCGCCCGCCCCGCCCCGGGGGCGGGCGCCCGATCCGCGGCCCTCGACCCCCCGGGGACGGCGCGAGCCGGCCCGGGGGCTCAGGGGCCGGCCGGCTCCGGCGCCCCGGTGAAGGCCGCGGTCAGCCGCTCGGCCAGCGCGATCACGCACAGGTGGGTGTTGGCCGAGGGGACGCGCGGGATGATCGAGGCGTCCCAGACGTGGAGCCCCTCCAGCCCGAGCACCCGGCCGACCCGGTCGACCACGGCCTCGGGGTCGTCGGGGCGCCCCATGCGGCAGCTCCCGACCGGGTGGTGGAAGGTCTCCACCGAGCGCAGGATCTGGTCCGGGTCGCCGACGTTCGGCCACGGTCGCAGCAGCCCCGCCAGCGGCGGGGCGCTCGCCACCTCGAGCAGCCGTTCGCCGGCGGCCACCGCGGCGGCGCGGTCCGAGGGCTCGAGGAACCAGCCCATCTCGATGCGCGGCTGGAGGGTCGGGTCGGTCCCCTGGAGGCGCACCGAGCCGCGCCGGCTGCGCGCGTCGGCCACCTGGATGTTCAGGTCGGTGAAGGGATGGCCGCCCCCGCGCTCCCCCGAGTAGGGCATCACCTGGTAGACGCGCCGCTCCCCGCCCACCTCGTGGGCCCCGGTCAGCAGCACCTGGTACCAGGGGCTGGGCCAGGGCGGCGGGTCGGCGAGCAGGTCGAAGCGGTAGGAGACCTTGGGGTGGTCCTGCATGCCCCGCCCGACCCCGGCCAGCGGGTGGACCGGGGCGATCGCGTGGGCGGCCAGCTCCTCGGGCGGGCCGATCCCCGAGCGCAGCAGCGCCGCCGGGGTGGCGTAGGTGCCGAGGGCGACCACCACCGCGTCGGCCGGGAGGCGCTCCGGCCCGTGCGGGCCGAGCGCGCGCACCGCGCGCGCGCGCCCGCCGGCGAGCTCGACCCGGTCGACCACGGTCCCGGGGAGCACGGTCAGGTTGGGGCGCCCGAGCGCCGGGGCCAGGTAGTGGTCGGCCGGGGTCTGGCGCACCCCGTCCACCATGTTGAGCGGCACCGGCCCGATCCCGATCGCCCCGGGGCGGTTGTGGTCGGGCACCTCGGCGTGGCCGAGCGACAGGGCCGCCTCGCGGAAGGCCTCCTGGACCGGGTCGAAGGGCGGCCGGTAGCGGCTGATCGCGATCGGCCCGGCGTCGCCGTGGGCCGGCTCGGCGCCGAAGTCCAGGTCGCGCTCGATCCGCCGGAACCAGGGGAGCCAGCTCGCCCAGCCGTAGCCGTCGACGAAGCGCTCCCACTCGTCGTAGTGCTCGGGGTGCCCGCGCAGGGCGATCGCCCCGTTGGTCGCCGAGGACCCCCCCACCACCCGCCCGCGCGGCACGTGCACCACCCGCGGCGAGGCCCCGGCGCGCGCCAGGTAGCCCCAGTCGTGGGTCTCCTTGATGATCCGGTGCGAGTGGGTCAGCTCGGCCGGCCAGTGCCCGGGCCGGTAGTGGGGGCCCACCTCGAGCAGGGTCACCTCGTTGGCGGGGTCCTCGGACAGGCGCGCCGCGACGACGCAGCCGGCCGTGCCGGCCCCGCAGACGACGA
>JAWVEV010000093.1:0-23808 GCA_033856535.1 Miltoncostaeaceae bacterium
CGCCGAGCTCGCCGAGACCGGCGTCGGCAGCCTCGCGGTGGCCTGCGACGTGACCGAGCCGGAGCAGGTGGACGCCCTCGTGGACCAGGCGGTCGATCGATTCGGCCGCGTGCACGTGATGGTCGCCAACGCCGGTGCGGTGCCCGAGGGCTTCTCGATGCCCGAGCGCGTGCCGCCGGCGCTGTTCGAGCAGTCGGTGCGGGTGAACCTGCTGGGCACCTGGTTCACGTGCCAGTCCGCCGGGCGCCACATGCTCGCCGCCGGCGGCGGCAGCATCATCCTCAACTCGTCGGTGACCGGCCTCGCCGGGGTGCCCTACTTCCCGCCGGCCTACCAGGCCAGCAAGGCCGCCCTGATCAACATGACCCAGAG
Organism: Miltoncostaeaceae bacterium; assembly: GCA_033856535.1. Classification (GTDB taxonomy): domain Bacteria; phylum Actinomycetota; class Thermoleophilia; order Miltoncostaeales; family Miltoncostaeaceae; genus JAWVEV01. The sequence continues at coordinate 373 of JAWVEV010000093.1, forward strand.
CCTCGCCGCCAGCTGGGCCGACCGCGGCGTGCGGGTGAACGGGATCGCGCCCGGCTGGTTCCCGAGCGAGCTGACCGACGCGGTGCTGGCCGCGCCGATCTGGCGCGCGCGGATCGAGGCCCAGGCGCCGATGCGCCGGACCGGCGACCCGCAGGAGCTGGTGGGCCCCCTGCTGCTCCTCGCGTCGGACGCCTCCAGCTACATGACCGGCCAGATGCTCTCGGTGGACGGCGGCACCTCGGCCAGCATCGGCTTCGCGCCCTACGACGACGAGCTGTTCGGGCTCCACACGGCCGTCATGCCCCACGGCCTGGGGGAGCGGGTGCTCCCCGTCTAATCCGAGGCGATCCGGCCCGCCAGGCCGTCGAGCAGCAGGTCGAGCCCGAACAGGAAGAGCTCGTCCGGCGGCTCGGCGGCCAGGCCGTCCAGCAGGCCGGCGAGGAGCGGATAGCCCTCGCCGGCGAGGTCCGCGCCCTCGGGCGGGGGCTCGGGGGCGCCGGCCGACTCGGCCAGCGCGAAGCCGATCACCCAGCGGCTCACCGCCCGCAGCGCGGCGGCCGCGTCATCCGGCGTGAAGCCGGAATCGACCAGGATGCCCAGGCCCTCCTCGGCCAGCCCCCGCGCCGCCAGGTAGCCCGAGGCGGGCCGGCGCGCCAGCAGCGGGAAGGCGTGGGGATGCTCCCGGGCGACGGCGCGGAAGCGCAGCGCGAAGCCGCGCAGCACGCCGCGCCAGCCGCCCGGCTCCGGGCCCTCCACGGCCAGGCCCTCCTGGAGCAGGTCGACCACCCCGTCCCAGAGGTCGTCCTTGCCGCGCACGTGGCGGTAGAGCGACATCGCCTTGACGCCGAGCTCGGCCCCCAGCGCGCGCATCGTGCAGGCCTCGAGCCCGCGCGCGTCGATCAGCCGCAGGGCGGCCTCGACGATGCGCCGGCGCGAGAGCGGGAGGCGGTCGCGCGGCACGGGCACGGCCCGAGCGTACCCGCCGCGGCGTGCCGGCCGGGGGGCGGCGCCGGTCGGGGCGGCGGGAGGGTCGGGTCGATCGGCCCCCCGATCCGGGTGGGGCCCGGCCCGGCCGAGAGAGGGTGGTGGACCCGCGGCGGGTGGTCTTGAATTGCCTGCAACGAGACGGAGCTCGAAGGGGACTTTCGGATGACAAGGAATCGTCACCGGCGCCTCACCCGGAACATCACGGGGGTGCTGTCCGCGCTTGCCCTGTTCCTCATCCCTGTCGGGGCCGGGGCCGGCGCGGCGGCGCCCGAGGCCGCCCCGATCCCGCTCTCGCGCGCGCTCGATCTGCTCACCTCGGGCGGCGTCGACTCGGCGCGCATCCTGGAGCGCGGGGTCACCGACACCCTGCTGCTGCGCGACGGCGACCGGCGGATGACGACCCCGCTGCCGGCCGAGCTGAGCGACGCGGCCGTCGGGGCCGCGCGGGCCGGCGACGTGCCGCTGATCGTCCAGCTGCCGCCGGCGCCCAAGGCGCCGCCCCCGACCCTCACCGACGGCGGGGGGTTCGACATCGGCGGCTTCCTGCAGGAGTGGGGCCCCATGATGCTGCTGGCCTGCCTCGTGGTGGTCGCCGGGCTGGCCGTCCGCTCGGTGAGCGGCGCCCGCTTCAAGAGCCAGGTGCGGCAGTCGACCTCGACGACCCGCTTCACCGAGGTCGCCGGCATCGACGAGATCCGCGATGAGGTGGCCGAGATCACCGACGTGCTGCGCAATCCGGCGCGCTACGAGGCGGTCGGCGCCGCGCTGCCGAAGGGCGTGATCCTGCACGGGCCCCCCGGCACCGGCAAGACGCTGCTCGCGCGGGCGGTCGCCGGCGAGGCCGGCGTCCCCTTCTTCTCGGTCTCGGCGTCCGAGTTCGTGGAGGTCTACTCCGGGCTGGGCTCCAAGCGGGTCCGCGCGCTCTTCGCCGCCGCCCGCAAGGCCGCCCCCGCCGTGGTCTACATCGACGAGATCGACGCGGTCGGCGGTCGGCGCACCGGCCACGCGTCCAGCGGCGAGCGCGAGCAGACGCTCGACCAGCTCCTCGCCGAGATGGACGGCTTCGCCATCGACCCGGCCCGGCCGGTGGTCGTGCTGGCGTCCACCAACCGGCTGGCCGACCTCGACCCGGCGCTGGTGCGCTCGGGCCGCTTCGACCGCAAGATCGCCGTCGGCCTCCCCGGGCGCGCCGCCCGCGAGGAGATCCTGGACGTCCACCTGCGCCACCGCCCGCTGGCCACGGGCGCGAACGCGGCCGAGGTCGCGGCGTTCACGGCCGGCATGGCCGGCGCCGACCTGGCGGCCCTCTGCAACGAGGCCTCCTTCGAGGCCGCCCGCGCGGGGGCGTCCAGCCTCAACATGGCCCATTTCCGCAAGGCCCTGATGCGGCTGGCGGCCGGGCCCGAGCGCCGCGGCCGCCTGATGTCCGACGACGAGCTGCGCCTGGTCGCCTACCACGAGATCGGCCATGCCCTGGTGGGGCACCTCTCACCCCTCTGCGACCCGGTGGAGCGGGTGACGGTGATCCCGCAGGGCCAGGCGCTCGGCGTCACGATCTCGCTGCCGACCGAGGACCGGATGCTCGCGACCCGCGGGGAGTGCGTCGCCCGGCTGGCGATGATGATGGCCGGCCGCGCCGCCGAGGAGCTGGTCTTCGGGGAGTTCACCTCGGGCGCCGCCGACGACCTGCAGCGCGCCGCCACCCTGGCCCGCCGGATGGTCGAGCAGCTGGGGATGGCCGCGGCCACCACCTCCGAGAGCCTCAAGACCGCCCTGCCCGGCGCGACCGGCAGCGCCGCCGCCGAGCGGGTCGAGGAGGCTGCCCGCACCCTGGTGGAGGACGGCCGCCGGCGCGCCGCCGAGGTGCTGGAGGCCCACATAGGCCTGCTGCACGAGGCCGCCGCCCGCCTGATCGAGGCCGAGGCCCTGGAGCGCGACGACCTGCTGGACCTCTTCGGCCCGCGGCCGGTGAGCCGCCGGATCGCCCCGCTCGCCGACTGAGCTCGAGAGGGCCCGGACCGGGTCTCCACGTTGCCGCTGCCGGCAGCCGACCGGGACGCCGGGCCTGTCGACCCTGACCACGCTCATCGACGGCGCCAGCTCCGACTCGCGCCGCGGGCCCCTCGGCGAGGGCGCCCGCATCGATCGCCGTGCTGATCAGCACGGAGACGGGCGGATGTCGGCGCGGTCGTGACGGCCTCGCGCCGGAGATCGCAGCGCGCCGGCCCGGAGACGTGCCGGCTTTCGATCGCCTCTGGGTCGATTTCCCTCGGGATACGGAGCCCCCCGCGGGAGCGGGCTGCTCCACCGCGGGGCCGTCCGCGCCCGGACCGGCCATTTGGCCGACGGATCGGTCGATTGACCAATCGAGGGCTCGACTGGCCGCTGAGGGCGCGGCCGACTGGCCATGGCCCGTCACTGGTCCCCGGTCCCAGCCCAGCCGCCCGCGCCCGGCTCAGGCCCCCCGGCGGGGGTCGCGGCGGGCGCCGCGGAGCGACTCGATCTGCCGGCGGTCGCGCTTGCTCGGGCGGCCGGGGAGGTCGGCGCCCAGCGGGGGCGCCGCGCGGCGCTCCGACGCCCGGCGCTCGCGCAGCTCGCGGCTCTCGGGGGTCTCCTCGTAGAGCAGTTGCGCCTCGGACGCCGGCCGGCGGTGCTCGTTCACGCCCAGCACGTCCACGGTCCAGGTCGTCTGGCCCGAGGTGATCGTCAGCCGGTCGCCGGCGCGCACGTCCTTCGCCGGCTTGGCGGGCGCATCGCCGATCCGGACCTTGCCGCCCTGAATCGCCTCCACCGCCAGCCGGCGGGTCTTGAAGAAGCGGGCCGCCCAGAGCCACTTGTCCAGGCGGACGCGGTCGGGGCCCTCGGCCACCGGCGTCAGCCCACGGAGATGACGCTGAAGAACGCGCCCTGGGGGTCGCGCAGGGCGGCGTAGCGCCCGTAGGGCGAATCGGCCGGGCCGGCGATCACCTCGGCGCCCAGGCGCCGCGCGGTCGACACGGCGTCGTCGGTGTCGGCGACGCCGAAGACCGGCGTCCAGACCGGCCGGCTCCCCGGCGGCTCCTCGAGCGCCCCGCCCACCGGGACGCCGTCCACCGCGAAGGTCGCATAGCGCACCCCGCCGGCGTCGAGCGGCTCCCACACGTGGCCGAAGACCTCGGCGTAGAACGGCTGCACCGCGTCGAGATCGGGCGTCGAGAGCTCGGTCCAGACCATCGTCCCCGGCTCGGCGGCCAGCGTCGCGCCGCCGTGGTCGCCGGCCTGCCACAGGCCGAAGACGGCGCCGACGGGGTCCTCCGCCCAGGCCGTCCGGCCCTGGGTGTGGACGTCCCGCGGCCCGAAGACCATCCGCCCGCCGTTGGCGACGACCCGCGCCGCGACCGCGTCGGCGTCGTCGACCGCCAGGTAGGGCGTCCAGGCCGTCGCCATCCTCTCGGGCGCCGGCTCGACGTTGATCCCGGCCACCGCGTGCCCGCGCACGCGGCAGAAGCAGTAGCCGCCCCCGTCGTCGAGCTCCCAGCCGAGCAGCTCCCGGTAGAACGCCATCGCGGCCGGAGGGTCTCCGGCGACGAGGTCGACCCAGCTCGGGGCGCCCTCGGCGTAGCCGGACACCTCGGGCATCAGGTCCCCTTGGCGGCCGCGACGCCGTCGGCGGCGTTCAGCGCCGGGCAGGCCGGGCCCTCGTCGCCGCCGGCGCCGGGCAGGCGGCCCAGCAGCTCGCAGAGCGCCGACAGCTCCTGCGGCGAGAACCGCTCGCCGAAGAGGCCCTCGAGCGCCTCCAGGTGCGTCGACGCCGCGCCCGCGAGCCGCTCCCGCCCCTTGTCCGTGATGTGCGCATAGCTCACGCGCGCGTCCGTGGAGCAGGCCTCCTTGCAGACCAGCCCGCAGCCCTGCAGGCCGTCCAGCAGGCGCGTCACCCCGGACGGCGTCAGGCGCAGGGCGGCGGCCAGATCGACCCGGCGGAGCGACCCGGTGGGCGACTCGGCCAGCCGGCTGAGGGCCTCGAAGTCGGTGACGGTCAGGCCGTGCGACTGCAGCTCCGCGTTGAAGTCGCGGGTCATGTTCGCGTGGGCGCGCAGCAGCCGCACCCAGGTCCGCGCGGCGTGGTCACCTTGATCACTCAATACTTGACGACTCAATTTCAGCTGCTATCTTTCTTTGCGTACTCAAATTCTACCAGGGAGCGCCGCCATGAGCACCACCACCACCAGTCCGACGACCGAGATCCCCACCGGGACCTGGACCAGCGACCGGATCCACTCCACCTTCACCTTCTCGGTGCGGCACATGGTCGTCGCCACCTACCGCGGAGGCTTCCAGGACTTCGACGTCACGCTCGAGACCGGTGACGGCGGCGAGCCCGTGCTCACCGGCGCCGCTCGAGCCGTCAGCGCGAAGACCCAGGACCCCAACCTCGACGCGCACCTCCAGTCGCCGGACTTCTTCGACGCCTCACGGTACCCCGAGGTGACCTACCGCTCGACCCGCATCGTGCGGGAGGGCGAGGAGGGCATCAGGATCGAGGGCGAGCTGACCCTCCGCGGCGTCACGCGCCCGGTCGAGCTGACCGGCTCGATCCTCGGGCCGGCGACGAGCCTGGACGGCTCGCCCAAGCTCGGCTTGGAGCTCGAGGCCCGCATCGACCGCCGCGACTTCGGCATCACCTGGAACGCGCCGCTCCCGGGCGGCGGGCTCGTGCTCGGCGACGAGGTCCGCCTGAGCGCCGAGCTGGAGATGGGCGGGGTCGAGCGATGAGGGTGCTCGGCATCGCCGGAAGCCTCCGGAAGGACTCGAACAACGCGCGGCTGCTGCGTGCGGCGGCCGAGGCGGTGGCGGGCGACGTCGAGCTCACGATCTACGACGGGCTCAGGGACGTGCCCCCCTACGACGAGGACGACGACGTGGAGCCGGCCCCCGAGGCGGTCGCCCGCTGGCGCGCGGCGATCGAGGAGGCCGACGCCATTCTGATCGCCACGCCGGAGTACAACCACTCGATCCCCGGCCAGCTCAAGAACGCGCTCGACTGGGCCTCCCGGCCCTTCCCGGAGAGCGCGCTCCGCAACAAGCCGGCCGCGGTGATCGGCTCGAGCACCGGCTCCTTCGGGGCGGTCTGGGCGCAGGCGGAGCTGAAGAAGATCCTGGGCGCGACCGGCTCCCGGGTCGTCCCGGCCGAGCTCGCGGTGGCAAAGGCGGCCGAGAGGTTCGACGCGAACGGCGAGCTGATCGACGAGCGCCTTCGGGAACGCCTGCGCGAGGTGGTGCTCGCGCTGGTCGAGGAGGCGGTCCCCGCGGAGGCGGTCGCGGCGTAGGACCGCGCGAGGGGTGGGGCCGGCCGGCCCCACCCCTCGGTCGCTCAGGCGGCCGACGGCCCTCCGCTCGCCGGGGGGTCGGACGCCGGCATCGACCCCTCGGAGCCGACGTCGACCTCGTCGCGGCCCTCGGCGGGCGGCTCGTGCGGCGGCACGCCGGGCTTGCGGTCGCGGCTGACCGCCTCGCGCGCGGCCTCCTCGCCCTCGCGGTCCTGGTCCCCTTGGCGGTCCACCTGGTCCTCCTGGTCGGGATCGTCGAGCGCCTCTCGACCTACCCGACCGCCACCCACGTCATTCCCCGACGCCATCCCGCGCGGCGTGGCGCGCGGGATGGAAGAGCCGAACTTGGGCGCCGGTCGCTCGTATTCGTCGTACCAGTGCCGTGACGTTCGGCCTTCCCCGGCCCGCCGTCTGACGACGGTGTGAACGACCCCCGGGCACGTCTCGCGGAGCGCGGTATCCTTGGGTGCCGGTGTCCACGACCTCATCCTCAAACACGCTCACCGTCCTCCTGCCGGAGCTCGGGGAGTCCGTTACCGAGGGGGTCGTCGTCGAGTGGCGCAGGTCCGAGGGCGACCGCGTCGAGGCCGGCGACATCCTTCTGGACCTGACGACCGACAAGGTCGACGTCGAGGTCCCCGCCCCCGCGGCCGGCGTGCTCGCGCGCATCGCGGCCCCGGCCGGCGCCACCGTGCAGGTGGGCGAGGCGCTCGCCGAGATCGCGGTGGATGACGGCGCGGGCGGCGTCGCCGAGGCCCCCGCCCGCCCGGCCGGCGAGACCGACGGCGCCGCGGCGCCCGAGGCGCCCGCCCCCGAGGCCCCCGCCGCCGGCCCGCCGGCGCCCGCCGCCGACGGGCCGGCCCAGCTGGTGGACATCGTGCTACCGGAGATGGAGTCGGTCACCGAGGGGACCGTCGTCGAGTGGCGCAAGGCCGTCGGCGACCCCGTCGCCGCCGATGAGATCGTGGTCGAGGTCTCGACCGACAAGGTGGACCTCGAGGTCCCGGCGCCCGCCGCCGGCACGCTCGAGAGCATCGCGATCCCCGCCGGCGACACCTTCCCGGTCACCACGCCGCTCGGCCGCATCGCGGCCGGCGCCGGAGCGCCCGCCGCCGTCCCGACGCCCCCGCCCGCCGCCGCGCCCGCGGAGGCCGCGCCCGCGCCGGCCGCGCCGGCCGCGCCGGCCGGACCGCCCCCCGAGTGGCCGAAGGTGTCGCCCGTCGCGCGCCGCATCGCACTGGAGCGCGGGCTCGACCTGGCGCGGATCCGCGGCAGCGGCCCCGGCGGGATGGTGCGCAAGGAGGACGTGGAGGCGGCGATCCGCGGCGAGGGCGCGGCCCCCGCCACGGCCGCGGCCCCCGCGACGCCGGCCGGCAACGGCGCGCGCGGCGAGACCGTCGTGCCGCTGCGCGGCCCGGCGGCGGCCCTCGCGGCCTACATGGACGAGAGCCTCTCGATCCCCACCGCGACCAGCTTCCGCACGATCGGCGTCGGGCGTCTGGACGCCGAGCGCCGGGCGATCAACGCGGACCTGGCGAAGGCCGAGCGCAAGGAGAAGCTCTCCTTCACCCACCTCATCGCCTGGGCGATCGTCCGCGCGGCGCACGAGCTCCCGGTGATGGGCAGCGGCTTCGACCGCTCCGACGGCACGCCCGAGAAGCTGGTCCGCGAGGCGATCAACCTGGGCCTGGCGGTCGACGTCGAGCGCAAGGACGGCAGCCGCTCGCTGCTGGTGCCGGTGGTGCGCGACGCGGGCGGCCTCGGCTTCCGCGGCTTCCGCGACGCCTACGACGACCTGGTGGGGCGCACCCGCTTCGGCGGCATCAAGCCCGACGAGCTGCGCGGCGCGAGCATCACCCTCACCAACCCGGGCGGCCTCGGCACGGTCGCCTCGGTGCCGCGGCTCATGCCGGGCCAGGGCACGATCGTCGCCACGGGCGCCATCGGGTACCCGCCGGGCCTGGCGCACGCCCGGCCCGAGGCGCTGCGCGACCTGGGCGTCGAGAAGGTCATGACCATGACCTCCACCTACGACCATCGGGTCATCCAGGGCGCCGAGAGCGGCGCCTTCCTGGCCGCGATCGAGCGGTTCCTCTCCGGCGAGGACGGCTTCTACGCCGACGTGCGGGAGAGCCTGGGCTTGCCGGCCGCCGCGCCGGCGGTCGCCGAGCCCGCCCCGGCCCCCGCGGCCAGACCCGCCCCGGCCGCCGCCCCCGCTCCGGCGCCGGCGGTCGCCACGGGCACCATCGACGACGAGCTGTTGGCCGGCATCGCGGCGGCGATGTCCGTCGTCAAGGCGCACCGCAGCCACGGCCACCTGGCCGCGCACCTCGACCCGCTCGGCTCCGAGCCGGTCGGCGACCCGGCGCTCGAGCCGGCGGGCGTCTTCCTCACACCCGAGGTGATGGCCCGCATCCCGGCCGCGATCCTGCGCGTGAAGGTGCCGGGCGACTCGTTCGCCGACGCCCTCCCGCACCTGCGCGAGGCCTACTGCGGCACGATCGCGTACGAGGTCGAGCATCTCAGCGACCACCAGCAGCGCGTCTGGCTGCGCGCGGCGATCGAGAGCGGGCGCATGCGCGAGCTGCTGCCGCCCGAGCGGCGGACGGCGATCCTGCAGCGGCTGATCGACATCGACGTCTTCGAGCGCTTCCTGCGCCGCACCTACCTCGGCCAGAAGACCTTCTCGATCGAGGGCCTCGACACGATGGTCCCGATCATCGACGAGGTGATCGAGCTGGCCGCCGCCGAGGGCACCGCCGAGGTCGTGATCGGCATGGCGCACCGCGGCCGGCTCGCCGTCATCACCCACGTCGTGGGACGCCCGCCCGAGAGCGTGCTCGACGAGTTCGAGGGCCACATGGCCTTCGAGAGCGGCGACGAGGACATGATCGAGACCGCCGGCGACGTGAAGTACCACCTCGGCGCCGAGGGCACCTTCCGCACCCGCAGCGGCCGGCCGGTGCGGGTGAAGCTGGCGGCCAACCCGAGCCACCTGGAGCAGGTCAACGCGGTGGTCGAGGGCGTCACGCGCGCCCGGCAGACCATCCGCGGCGGCCGCGAGGCGTTCCGCGACCCGTCGGTCGCGATGCCGCTGGTGGTGCACGGCGACGCGGCCTTCTCGGGCCAGGGCGTCGTGGCCGAGACGCTCAACCTGGGCGCGCTCGAGGGCTACACGACCGGCGGCACGGTCCACCTGGTGGCCAACAACCAGATCGGGTTCACCACCGACCCCAACGAGTCGCGCTCGACGCACCACACCAGCGACCTGGCGCGCGGCTTCGACATCCCGGTCATCCACGTGAACGCCGACGACGTCGACGCCTGCATCAGCTCCGCGCGGCTCGCCGTCGCCTACCGCCAGCGCTACGGCCGCGACGTGCTGATCAACCTGATCGGCTACCGCCGCCTGGGCCACAACGAGGTCGACGAGCCCGGCTACACCCAGCCGGTGATGGCGCGCACGATCAAGGCCCACCCGCCGGTCAGCAAGGTCTACGCCGACCAGCTGGTCCGTGAGGGCGTCCTCACCCAGGCGCAGGTCGACGAGATGGTCGCCGCGGCCGAGCGGCGCATGAAGGACGCGCACGCCGCGGTCACCGGGCAGGGCTCGGTGGCCCACTCGGCCGACCGCGAGCACGGCCGGGTCTCCGGGACGGCGTCGAAGGTGAAGACCGCGGTCAACGCCGAGTCGCTCCTCAGCCTGAACGAGCAGCTGCTGGCGGCGCCGTCCGGCTTCACGATCCACCCCAAGCTGGTGCCGCAACTCGAGCGCCGGCGCGAGGCGATGGGCACCGAGGGCGGGATCACCTGGGCCCACGCCGAGTCGCTGGCCTTCGCCTCGCTGCTCACCGAGGGCGTGCCGATCCGCCTGACCGGCCAGGACGTCGAGCGCGGCACCTTCAGCCAGCGCCACCTGGTGCTGCACGACTACGGCGAGGGCGAGACCTGGAGCCCGAAGACCGGGCGCACCTACGCCCCGATCGCGAACCTCATGCGCGCGTCGGCGGCCATCGAGCTGCACAACAGCCCGCTGTCGGAGGCCGCGACGGTCGGCTTCGAGTACGGCTACTCGACCGAGGCGCCCGAGACGCTGGTGCTCTGGGAGGCCCAGTACGGCGACTTCGCCAACGGCGCCCAGATCATGTTCGACCAGTTCATCGTGAGCGGCCGGGTGAAGTGGGGCGAGCGCTCGCGGCTCACCCTGCTGCTGCCGCACGGCTACGAGGGCAACGGCCCGGAGCACTCCTCGGCGCGCATCGAGCGCTACCTGCAGGCGGCGGCCGAGGACAACATCCGGGTGGCGAACCTCTCCACCGCCGCGCAGTACTTCCACCTGCTGCGCAAGCAGGCGCTCAGCGACAAGCAGCGCCCGCTGATCATCTTCACGCCGAAGAGCATGCTGCGGATGAAGGTCGCGTCCTCGTCGCTCGAGGAGCTGTCCGACGGGCACTTCCAGGCCGTGATCGACGACCCGGTCGGGTCGGCGTCGGCGGCGGATCGGATGGCCGTGAAGCGGCTGATCCTCTGCACCGGCAAGATCGCCCACGAGCTCGAGGGCGACGATCGCCGGAGGGGACGGCCCGACCTGGCCATCGCCCGCGTCGAGCTGCTCTACCCGTACCCGGAGGACGAGATCCGCGGGATCGTCGCCTCCTACCCGAACCTCGAGCGGATCACCTGGGTCCAGGAGGAGCCGCGCAACATGGGAGCCTGGGAGCACATGCAACGTGAGCTGAGCCGGACGCTGCCGCACGGCGTGCGTCTCGAGTACGTCGGCCGGCCGCGCCGCGCGAGCCCGAGCGAGGGCTACCCGAGGGCCCACCAGACCGAGCAGGAGCGCCTGCTCGCCGCCGCCCTCGCCGGGGGGAGCGCGACCGAGTGAGCACCTCCAACGGCGGGGCCCCGCGGGTCGTCGTCCTCGGCGGCGGGCCGGCGGGGGACGTCGCCGCGCTCCGGGCCGCCCAGCTCGGGGCCGACAGCACCCTGATCGAGCGCGCCGAGCTCGGCGGCACCTGCCTCAACCGCGGCTGCATCCCCACCAAGGCGCTGCTGGCGACCGCCGACCTGCTGCGCAAGGTCCGGCGCGCCGACGAGTTCGGCCTGCTGGTCTCCGAGGTCGGCTTCGACTTCCCGAAGATGATGGCCCGCAAGGACGAGATCGTCCTGAAGATGCGCCAGGGGGTCGAGGGCGCGGCCAAGCGCAAGGGCGTGAAGGTGGTCGCCGGCCAGGGGACCGTCGACGGCGATGCGGTCGTGGTCGACGGCGAGCGGTACCCCTTCGACCACCTGATCGTCTGCGTCGGCACCGAGCCCTCGGGCCTGCCGGGCTTCGACATGGACCACCCGGCGGTGATGACCTCCGACGACGTGCTGCGGCTGGAGGAGGTCCCGTCCAGCATGCTGATCGTCGGCGGCGGCGTGATCGGCTGCGAGTTCGCCAGCCTCTTCGCCCCGCTCGGGTCCGAGATCACCGTGGTCGAGATCCTGCCGCGGCTGCTCGCCGGCGTCGACAACCGCACCGCCTCCCAGTTCCAGCGGCTGCTGGAGAAGGAGGGCGTCGCGGTGCACCTGGGCCGGCAGGTCGCCCAGGTCAGCGAGTACCGCGAGGACGGCGTCACGGTCCGCCTCGACGACGACACGACGATCTCCGCCGAGAAGCTGCTGGTGTCGGTCGGTCGCCGCTCGCAGGCGAGCGACATCGGGCTGCAGGCGGCCGGCGTCGAGGTGACCGACCGCGGCCACGTGGTGGTCGACGAGTACCTGCGCACCGCCAACCCCCGGATCTGGGGCGCCGGCGACTGCATCGGCGGGCTCCAGCTGGCCCACCTGGCCTCGGCCGAGGCGGCCCGCGCGGTCGAGAACGCCCTGGGCGACCGGCCGCTGCCGATGGACCGCACCGTCGTCCCGAGCTGCATCTACACCCACCCCGAGATCGCCACCGTCGGCCTGAACGCCGATGACGCGAAGGCGGCGGGGTACACCGTCAAGAACGGCCAGGCGCGCTTCGGCGGGTCGGGCAAGGCGCTCGGCGAGGGCGAGCCCGACGGCTTCGCGCAGCTGGTCTCCGACGCCGAGACCGGCCTCCTGCTCGGCGCCACGATCATGGGCGTGCACGCCGTCGAGATGATCCACGAGATCGGCGTCGCGATCGCCGACGGCCTGACGATCGCCGAGCTCGGCGAGATCATCCACGCGCATCCCACCGTCAGCGAGATGGTGATGGACGCCGCCCAGCAGGGCGTCGGCGTGGCCCCCTACCTCTCGTAGCGACCGCGGAGACATGGCGGCGGCTGGGCCCGGAGGCGCTGCCTCCGGCGGCCGCCGTCGCCCGCCCGCTGGAGCTGCTGGAGGCCGCGGCCGACGGGCCGGTCCTCTCCTGGTCGACGGTCACCTCGCCGGCGCTGGTGCTGGGACGCGCCGCGACCGAGCCCCACGTCGACCGTGACGCCGCGCGCGCGGCCGGCGTGGAGGTGCTACGGCGGCGGTCGGGCGGCGGCCCGGTGCTGTGGGACGCCGGGCTGCTGGCGCTCGACGTCGTGCTGCCGCGCGGCCACCGGCTGGCCGGCGAGGACGTGGTGGCGGCCTACCGCTGGCTCGGCGAGGCGGTCGCCGGCGCGCTGCGGGCGCTGGGCGTGCCCGACGTGGCCGTGCTGTCCCCCGCCGAGGCCCGGGCCGACCCGGGGCGCGACGGCCCCGCGGCGGCGGCCTGCTTCGGCGGCCGCTCCCCGTACGAGGTGCTCGCCGGCGGGCGCAAGGTCGTCGGCCTGTCGCAGGCCCGCCGGCGCCAGGGGGCCCTGTTCCAGGCGGGGATCCTCCTCGGTCTCGACGTCGCCGGCCTGGCCGGGCTGCTGACGCCGGCGGGACCGGAGCGCGACGCCTTCGCCGCCGACCTGGCCGCCCGCGCCGGCGCGCTCCCCGGACCGGACGCGCCGAGCGTGATCGCGGCCGTCGAGGCCGAGCTCGCGGCGCGCGAGGGGGTCCGCGTGGCGACCTGACCGGGCCGCGTCCTAGCCCTGGCGCTCCTCCAGCAGGCGAAGGGCGGCGGCGCGGTCGGGCACGCGCAGCTTGCGCAGCAGCTCGCCGCTGTGGCGTCGGACCGTGACCGGGGAGATCCCGAGCCGGTCCGCGATCTCGCGGGTGTCGCGCCCGTCGCGCATCAGCTCGAGCACCTCCCACTCGCGCTCGGTGAGCTCCTCGCCACCGGGGCCGCGCCGCACGGCGAACCGGCGCCGGCGGCGGGCGTCGAACTCGTCGACCATGCGGGCGACCAGCGCCCGCGGCAGCACCGCCTCGCCGGCGAGGACGCTCCGGAGCGCGTCGGGCAGGCGGTTCGGGTCGATGTCCTTCAGGAGGTAGCCGGCCGCGCCGGCCTTGAGCGCGTCGAAGAGGTCCGTGTCGTCGCGCGAGACGGTGAGCATGACGACGGTCGCCTCGGGCACCCGCTCGGCGATGGCCTGGGCGGCGACGATCCCCCCGCCCGGCATGTTCACGTCGAGCAGGCAGACGTCGGGCCGGTGCTCGAGCGCGGCGGCCAGCGCCGCGGGCCCGGTGCCGACGTCCGCGCAGACGGTGAACCCGCCCGCCTCGAGGGCGGCGCGCACCCCGTCGCGCATCACGGCGTGATCGTCGGCGATGACGACACGGGCGGCGCTCACCCCGGCAGGATGGCACGAACGGTCGTGCCCGACCCGGGACGCGAGTCGACGCTCAGGACGCCCCCGAGCGCCTCGGTCCGCTCGCGCATCCCGCGCAGGCCGACGCTCGCGGCCGGCGGAGGCGTCGCGGGGTCGAAGCCCTCGCCGTCGTCGACGACCTCCAGGCACAGGTCCCCGTCGGCGGAGAGCCGCACGGTGACCACGCTCGCGCCGCCGTGGCGGACGGCGTTGGTGATGGCCTCGCGGACGATCCGCAGCAGCGCCTCGCGAGCCGGCGGCGCGACGGAGGGGCGCTCCGCCAGCTCCAAGCGCAGCCGCACGCCGGCGCGAACGGCGACGCCCTCGGCCTCCCGGGCGATCGCGGCGTCGAGCGGCTCGTTCAGCGGCTGGGTGAGCGCGGCGACCGCGCGCCGGGACTCGTCGAGCGCGCGCTCGGCCGCCGCGGCGAGCCGGGCCGGCTCGCCCGGAGCGCCGCCCTCGAGCATCGCCCGGGTGCGGCCGACGATGTAGGCGAGCTCCAGGGCGAGGCCGTCGTGGAGCTCGCGGGCCACCCGCCGGCGCTCCTCGAGCACCGCCGCGGCCGAGCGCGCCCGCTGGGAGGCCCCGATCTCCCGCGCGGCGCCGTAGGCCAGCACGGCGGTGGCCGCCAGACGCACGAAGTCGCCGGTGTAGAGCCACTCGGAGATCCGCGACGGGAAGAGCACGTAGTTCACCCTGGCGAAGAGCAGCAGCGCGGCACCTGCGGCGAACCAGCGCAGCAACTCGTCCCCGGTCCGCTCCGCGCGGAGCGTCAGGCCGACCGCGGCGACGGCGTAGCAGGCCGCGCCGATCGCCTGCATCGCGATGACGGCGCCGTGGCCCGCGAAGGTGGGAGCCTGCGAGGACTCCGGGGACAGCGTGGGCTCGATCGCCTGGGGCAGGGAGCCCGACGCCAGGGCGATGACCAGCGCGATCGTCCCGAGCGCGCCGGCCGCCGCGAGGATCGCGAGGCCCGCGGCCCGCCGGCGCCGGCGCAGCGGACGGCCGTCCCGCAGCGAGGAGACGGCGAAGAGCGCGGCGCCGGCCAGCGACGCCGAGATCGGCGCCCAGGTGGCGAACCGGCTCGGCGCGTCCTCGACGATTGCCGGAACCACGTAGAGCAGAAGGCTGGAGCTGCCGAGCATCCCGAGGGCGCAGGCCAGGCCGAGGTCGCCCGGCGTCCCGCGCTCGCGGAAGCGGTCCAGGACCAGCAGCGCCGCCAGCAGGCCGATGAGGCCGGCGGCGGTCTCGAGCGCCACGTGCCCGTCGGGGCTGCGGTAGGCGAACCGCGCGAAGGGCACGAGCGCCACGGCGAGGGTCGCCGCGGCGCCGGCGGCGCCGGCGGCGAGCGTGAGGGAGCGTGGCGTGAGCGGCATCGGCGGTCGGCACCCCGGCTCGGGCGGCGTCATTGTCCTCTGCCCGGGTGACCTCCGCCCATCGGGGCGTCGGGCCGGCCCCCTAAGCTCGCCGGATGGACCGCTCGAGGCAAGGCCGGCGACCTCCGCCTCGGCGGTACAGGGATGCGCGGTACCGGCGCCGGCGGGCGCTCGCGATCCTCGTCCTCGTGATCGTGGGAGCCACGATCGCCGCCACTGCGCTCTCCGGCGGCGACGACGACGGGTCGCGCCGGATCGCGACGACGCCGTCGACGAGCACCTCGGGCGCGCGCGCGCCGGCGCCCGAGCCCCGCAGGAGCACCGCCACCGCGCCGGTCAGCATCGCCGCGGTCGGCGACATCATGATGGGCAGCAGCGACCACGGGCTGCCGTCCGACGGCGGCGCCGGCAGCTTCACGAGCGTGACCGGGCTGCTCGGGGCCGACATCCTGATGGGCAACCTCGAGGGCCCGCTCACCGACGCGACCGGCGGGTCGAAGTGCGGGGCCGACTCAACGTCCTGCTTCGCCTTCCGCACCCCGCCCTCGTACGTCGCGAACCTGAAGAGCGCCGGCTTCGACGTGATGAACGTGGCCAACAACCACGCGTTCGACTTCGGGCCCGAGGGCCTGGCGGACACGCTGGCGGCCCTGAGGGGAGCGGGGATCGCGGAGACCGGCTCGGTCGGGACCGAGGCGGTGCTCGACCGGGGCGGCACGAGGGTGGTCTTCCTCGGCTTCGCCCCCTACCCCTGGGCCGACCCGCTGCTCGAGCCGGACCGGGCCGCGGCCCGCGTGCGCGAGGCCGCCGCCAAGGCCGACGTGGTGGTGGTGACCATGCACGCCGGCGCCGAGGGATCCGACGCGACGCACGTGCCCGAGGGACCGGAGAGCTTCCTGGGCGAGCAGCGGGGCGACTCGCGGGCGTTCGCCCGCGCGGTGATCGACGCCGGCGCGGACCTGGTGATCGGCCACGGTCCCCACGTCCTGCGCGGGATGGAGCTCTACAAGGGCCGGCTGGTGGCCTACAGCCTCGGCAACTTCCTCGGGTACGAGGCCTTCTCGCTGAGCGGCGCGCTCTCGACCAGCGCGGTGCTGCGGGTGCGGGTCGCGGCCGACGGGCGGTTCCTCGACGGGACGCTGAAGCCGGTGCAGCTGGTCGGCGCCGGCCGGCCGGCGCCCGGCGGCAACGCGGTGGCGATGGTCGACGCGCTCTCGGCCGAGGACTTCGGCGCCCGCGCGGTCCGCCTCAGCCCGGAGGGGGTCCTTCGGGCGCCGTCGGGATGACCGGGTAGCCCACCGGGGCGGTCCGCCCCTTCACCCCCACCACCAGGACCGCGGGACCGTCCTCGGCCCGGCGCCACAGGTCGCGCAGCGCCCCGGGGAGCTCGGCCGCACGGTCCACCCGCGCCGCGTCGGCGCCGAAGCCCCGGCAGATCCCCGCCACGTCGAGCGACGGATCGCGCAGCCACAGGCCCGGCCAGTCGCCCTCGGGCCGCCCGGTGAGGCCCTCGAGGCCGGCGCGCAGGATCTCGTAGCCGCCGTTGTCCGCCACCACCACCGCCAGGCCGAGCCCCTCCTTCGCCGCGGTCCAGAGCGCCGAGACGCCGAACAGCAGGCTGCCCTCGCCGTGCACGCACATCACGCGCCGGCCCGGGTCCGCCAGCTTGGCGCCGACCGCGGCCGGCAGCCCCCAGCCCAGCGCGCTGCCGCGGTGGGCCAGCCAGGTGCCCGGGTCGCGCCGGCCGAGCGCGGTCCGCAGGGGCCGGCCCGAGGTGAGGGCCTCGTCCACGATCAGGTCCCGCCGGATGACGGCGCCCGCGATCGCGAGCGAGAAGGCCTCCGGGGTCACGGTGTCGCCCCCTGAGGCCGCCGCCGCCAGGAGCCGCGCACGCGCCTCGCGCCGGACGGCTGCGGTGCCCGCGACGGTGGCCTCGCGGCGGGCCGCGGCCTCGGGCGGGGCGGGGCCCAGGCGCCGCGCGAGCTCGGCCAGGCCGATCGCCGGGTCGCCCACCAGGCCCACCGCGGGCTCGTGCACCTTCCCGATCTCGCGGGGGTCGACCTCCAGGTGGATCAGGGCGAGCCCGTCGGGCAGCTCGGGGCCCGGGCTGGTGCCGAACAGGCGGAAGACCGGCATGCCGACCGCGAGCGCGACGTCGTGGCCGTCGAGCGCCGTCCGGATCTCGGACCCGAACGGCGGCAGCGGCCCGCGCCAGAGCGGGTGGTCCGACGGCAGCGGCACGCGCGCCGCCGTGGGCTCGCCGCGGATGGGCGCGCCCAGGCGGTCGGCGAGGGCGGCGAGGGCCGCGGTCGCCTCCGGCCCGCTCACGCCGTCGCCCGCGATCACGATCGGGGCGCGGGCGGCGGCGAGCAGCTCGGCGGCGCGGTCAAGGGCGCCGGCCGGCGGCGCGACTGCCGGCGGCGACGGCTCCGGCCGGTGCGCTGCCGGGGCCGGCGCGACCTGGACGTCCATCGGGAGGCTCAGCACGACCGGCCCGCGCGGCGGCGTCATCGCGGTCCGCACGGCGCGGGCCATCAGCTCCGGCAGCTCGTCGGCGGAGCGGGCCTCCCAGGCCCCCTTGACCAGCGGCAGCGCCAGCTGCACCAGCTCGCCGCCCAGGAACGGGTCGCTCGGCAGGAGCTCCTGCGCCTGCTGGCCGACGGTCACCAGCAGGGGGATCCGCGCCTTGGCGGCGTTGAGGATCCCGGACAGGGCGTTGGCCAGGCCGGGCTGCACGTGCACGTTGACCGCCGCCAGGCCGCCGCTGACCTGGGCGAACCCGTCGGCCATGCCCATCACGACCGCCTCGTGCAGCCCCAGCACGTAGCGCGGGCCGGGCGCGCGGCCGAGCGCGTCGGTGATCGGCAGCTCGGTGGACCCGGGGTTGCCGAACAGGATCGGCACGCCCTCGGCCCGGAGGGCCTCGAGCAGCCAATCGGCGCCGTTGGGCCGGCTCAGGCGAGCGGGGCCATGGTCAGGCCCGAGTCGCGGAGCTGCTCCCAGTAGAGCTCGGCCTGCTCGCGCGGCCCGCTCCAGACGCGCGCCTGCCCGGCGCTGTGGATCTTGTTGGCGAAGGCCATGCCCTGCTCGTATCCGACCCCGGGAAGGAAACGGGCCAGAGTGCGCGCGACGTGCTCGAAGGTGTTGTGGTCGTCGTTCAGGACGATCAGGTGGACCGGGTCGCCGTGGCCCTGGTCCTCTCCGGGCCGGCGCGTGCGCGGCTTGGGCGGGGCCTCGGTCGCCATCCGCCCCAGCTTAGCCGCCGCCCCGCGGGGGCCGGAACCCCGCCGCGCCGCCCGGGCCGGATACGATCGGCCCGTGGCCACGGGGTCCCGGCCCATCACACGGCTGCGCCTGCGGAACTACCGCAACATCGCCCGCTGCGACGTCGACCTGAGGCCGCTCACCGTGGTGGTCGGGCCCAACGGCGCCGGCAAGGGCAACCTGCTCGACGCGCTGCGCTTCGTGGCCGACGGCCTGCGCGCCAGCCTGGAGCACGCCGTGCGCGAGCGCGGCGGCATCGGCGAGGTGGTGCGCCGCTCGCACGGGCACCCGCGCGACGTGGCCCTGCGGCTCGACCTGCAGCTGCCCTCGGGGCGCTTCGGCCACTACGCCCTGCGCCTCGCCCCGCGCGAGGGCGCCGGCCACGAGGTGCGCGAGGAGGAGTGCGTCCTGCACGGGCCCGGCGCGCTGGAGCGGGTCCACTTCCACGTGCGGTCCGGCGTCGTGGTCGACGCGAGCGCGGATGCGATGCCGGCCGCGGCACCGGACCGCCTCTACCTGGTGCACGCGTCCGGCCTCGCCGCGTTCCGGGAGCCCTACGACGTGCTGTCGCGCCTCGCGGTGCACCGGCTGGACCCGCGCGCGATGCGCGACCCGCAGCCGCCCGACCCGGGCGACCTGCTGGCGCCGGACGGCCGGAACCTGGCCGGGGTGGTCGAGCGCATGGCGGCCGAGGCGCCGGAGGCCCTGGCGCGCGTCGAGGCGCTTCTGGCCCGGATCGTGCCGGGCGTGGAGGGCGTCGAGGCCCGCCCGACCGGCGCCCGCATGGCCGTGGGGTTCCGCCAGCGCGTGGCCGGGTCGGCCGACCCGTGGCGCTTCGCCGCGTCGGGCATGTCCGAGGGGACCGTCCGGGCGCTCGGCGCGCTGGTGGCCCTCTTCCAGCCGCCCGCCGCCGACGGGCGCGAGGGCGCGACGCTGGTGGGCGTGGAGGAGCCCGAGCTGGGCCTCCACCCTTCTGCGGTTCGCGTGCTGGTGGACGCGCTTCGCGAGGCGAGCGGGCGCCGGCAGGTGATCGTGACCAGCCACAGCCCCGACCTGCTCGACGCGGCGGGCGACCGCGAGCTGGTCCTGGCCGTGGAGGCCGACGGGGGCGCGGCCCGCATCGCGCCGCTGGGCGAGGGCGCCGGCGCGGCCGGCTCGCTGGGCGAGCTGCTGCGCGACGGGCGCCTGCGGCCCGATCGCGCGGCGGCGCCGGCCACCGACGCGCAGATGCCGCTGTTCGAGGCTGGGCCGATCCCCGAGGGCTGAGCGCGCCGAGGGCGCCCCCGCGGGGGGCCCTGCGCCGGGTGCGGGGCTACCATCGACCGGTGGCCACCGCGCCCGCCACCGGCCCCGCGCTCGAGCTCTTCCACCCGGTGGTGGCGGAGTGGTTCGCGCGGGCGTTCGCGGAGCCGACGCCGGCCCAGGAGCGCGGCTGGCCGGCGATCGCGGCCGGCGACCACACGCTGATCCTGGCCCCCACCGGGTCGGGCAAGACGCTCGCCGCCTTCCTCTGGGGCATCGACCGGCTCCTGCGCGACCGCATGGCGGGGCGCTCCGAGGGGCGCCTGCTCTACCTCTCTCCGCTCAAGGCCCTGGGCTACGACGTGGAGCGGAACCTGTCCGGGCCGCTGGCGGGCATCCGCGCGGTGGCGGCGCGCCAGGGGATCGAGCTGCCCGAGCTGAGCGTGGCCGTGCGGACCGGCGACACCCCCCAGCGCGACCGCCAGCGGATGCTCCGCACCCCGCCGGACATCCTGATCACCACGCCCGAGAGCCTCTACCTGCTGCTGACCTCGCGCGGGCGCGAGCTGCTGGAGGGCGTGCGCTCGGTCATCGTCGACGAGATCCATGCGGTCGCCGCCACCAAGCGCGGCACGCACCTGGCGCTGAGCCTGGAGCGGCTGGAGCGCCTGGCCGAGGAGCCGGTGCAGCGGATCGGCCTCTCGGCCACCCAGCGGCCGCTGTCGGAGGTGGCGCGCTTCCTGGGCGGCCAGGACGCCGACGGAGCGCCCAGGCCGGTCACGATCGTCGACGCCGGCATGCTCAAGGAGCTCGACCTGCGGGTGCAGGTGCCGGTGGAGGACATGCGCGAGCTGGGCGGCGCGCCGACGCCGGTCGCCGAGGTGCCCCAGATGGTGCAGGGCGGCGAGGGCACGACGCGCTCGATCTGGCCGGCGATGTACCCGGAGCTGCTCGAGCTGGTGAGGGCCCACCGCTCCACGCTGATCTTCGTGAACAACCGCCGGCTGGCCGAGCGCCTGGCCCTCCGGCTGAACGAGCTGGCCGAGGAGGAGGTGGCCCGGGCCCACCACGGCAGCCTCGCGCGCGAGCAGCGGACGGTGATCGAGGAGGAGCTGAAGGCCGGCCGGCTGCCGGCGCTCGTGGCCACCAGCAGCCTGGAGCTCGGCATCGACATGGGCGCGGTGGACCTCGTGATCCAGGTCGAGAGCCCGCGCAGCGTGGCGCGCGGGCTGCAGCGGGTGGGCCGCGCGGGCCACCACGTGGGCGCCGCCAGCCGCGGCCGGATCTTCCCCAAGCACCGCGGCGACCTGCTCGAGTGCGCCGCGGTCGTGGCGCGGATGCGCCAGGGCGCGATCGAGGAGACCAAGGTTCCCCGGCTGCCCCTGGACGTGCTGGCCCAGCAGCTCGTGGCGATGTCGGCCGACGCCACCTGGACCGTGGACGAGATGGAGGCCGTGGTCCGGGGCGCCTACCCCTTCGCCGAGCTCTCGCGCGAGCAGCTCGAGGGCGTGCTGGACATGCTGGCCGGCCGCTACCCGAGCGACGAGATGGCCGAGCTGCGCCCCCGGGTGGTCTGGGACCGGGTGGCCGGCACGGTGCGCGGGCGCGACGGCGCGCGGGCGCTGGCGGTGCAGAACGCCGGCACGATCCCCGACCGGGGCCTCTACGGCGTCTACCTCGCCGATGGCCAGAGCCGGGTGGGCGAGCTGGACGAGGAGATGGTCTACGAGGCCCGCAGCGGCCAGACGTTCATGCTCGGCGCCTCGACCTGGCGCATCGAGGAGATCACCCGGGACCGCGTGATCGTCTCCCCTGCCCCCGGCGCCCCCGGCGCGGTGCCGTTCTGGAAGGGCGAGGGCGTCGGCCGGCCGTACGAGCTGGGCGTGGCGGTCGGGCGGCTGGCCCGCGAGCTGGCGGCGAGCGGCGCCGACGCGGCGACCGAGCGGCTGAAGCGCGAGAGCAGCTTCGACGGGCGCGCCGCGACCAACCTGGTGCGCTACCTCGCCGACCAGGTCGCGGCGACCGGCGTGGTGCCGAGCGACCGCGCCATCGTGGTCGAGCGCTTCCGCGACGAGATCGGCGACTGGCGCCTGTGCGTGCTGACGCCGTTCGGCGCGCGCGTGCACGCGCCCTGGGCCCTGGCGCTCGGCGCCCGCCTGCGCGACCTGACCGGGGCCGAGGCGCACGTGATCTGGGGCGACGACGGCATCGCGGTCCACCTGCCGGACGCCGACGAGACCCCCTCGGCCGAGGCCGCCCTGATCCCGCCGGACGAGCTCGAGGAGCTGGTGATCGGCGAGCTCGGCGGCACCGCCCTCTTCGGCGCGCGCTTCCGCGAGAACGCCGCCCGGGCGCTGCTCATCCCGCGCCGGCGGCCCGGCCGGCGCACCCCGCTCTGGCAGCAGCGCCTGAAGGCCTCGTCGCTGCTCGGCGTGGCGAAGCGCTTCGGCAGCTTCCCGGTGATCCTCGAGACCTACCGCGAGTGCCTGAACGACTGGTTCGACCTGCCGGCGCTGCGCGACGTGCTGCGCCGGGTGCAGACGCGCGAGCTGGCGGTGGTGGAGGCCGAGACCGCGACCGCGTCGCCCTTCGCCGGCTCGCTGCTCTTCGAGTACGTCGCGAGCTACATGTACGAGGACGACACGCCGGCCGCCGAGCGGCGCGCCGGCGCGCTCGCCCTGAACCGCGACCTGCTGCGCGAGCTGCTCGGCCAGGAGGAGTTGCGCGACCTGATCGACCCCGAGGCGCTGGAGGCGCTCGAGGCCGACCTGCAGGGCCTGTCCGAGCGGGCGCGGGCGCGCGGGGCCGACGGGCTGCACGACCTGCTGCGCCGGCTGGGCGACCTCTCCGTGGAGGAGGCCGCGGCGCGGCTGGAGGCACCGGCCGCCGCCGGCGCGACGCTGGAGGACCTGGCCCGCGAGCGGCGCGCCTGCCCGGTGCGGCTGGGCGGAGAGGAGCGCTGGATCGCGGCCGAGGACGCCGGCCGCTACCGCGACGGGCTGGGGGTGATGCCGCCCTCGGGCCTGCCCGACGCGTTCCTGACCCCGGCGCCCGACGCCCTGCCGGGCCGGGTGGCGCGCTACGCGCGCACGCACGGGCCGTTCCGCACCGCGGACCTGGCCGGGCGCTGGCAGCTGGAGCCGGCGGCGGTCGAGCCGGCGCTGGCCGGGCTGGAGGCCGACGGGACCCTGGTGCGGGGCGAGATCCGCCCGGGCGGGTCGGGCCGCGAGTGGTGCGACACCGAGGTGCTGCGCCGGCTGCGGCGGGCGAGCCTGGCCGCCCTGCGACGCGAGATCGAGCCGGCCGAGCCGGCGGCGCTGGCACGGTTCCTGCCGGCCTGGCAGCGGGTGGACCGGCCGTCGGCGGCCGTCGGCCCGGACGCCGTGCGCGAGGTGGTGAGCGGCATGCAGGGGATCGCGCTCGCGCCGGCGCAGTGGGAGGCCGAGGTGCTGCCGCGGCGGGTGGCCGGGTACCGGCCGACCTGGCTCGACGAGCTGGCCGCCACCGGCGAGGTGGTGTGGGTCGGCGCCGGCGGAGGCGGCTCGGGCACCGGCCGGGTCGCGCTCTACCTGCGCGAGGAGGCCC
>JAWVEV010000094.1:0-31357 GCA_033856535.1 Miltoncostaeaceae bacterium
GCCCACCAGGTCGCAGACCAGGTCGCGAAGGGCGGGCGGGACGCCGGGGAGCCCGGCGGCCAGGTGGTGGCGGACCAGCAGCGTGCCCACCGCGTGGGCGAGCTTCTCGCTCGTGCCGTGCGCCCCGCCGGGCGTCGTGCGCCCCGCGCGGAGGTGCTCGAGCAGCGCCGGCACGTCGGTCGCGAAGGGCGTCTCGGTCCAGGCGGTGGCGACGTCCAGGCAGCCGTGGTCGTCGCTGCCGCCGGTGAGCGCCAGCGGGCCGGTCGCGCGCGGCACGATGCCGTGCTTGTCCGCGAGCTTCTCGAGGTAGTCGCGCTGCGCCGAGCGCGCGATGCGGCAGGCCACCTCGTTGCCGATCTCGGGCCGGGCGCCGTTGCGCCCCTCCCAGGCCGAGAAGAGGAGCAGGCAGCGCTCGAGGTGCTCGGGCGTCAGCTCCTGGCCCACCCGGTGCAGCGGGTGCGCGAGCGCGTGCGGCAGGCCGGCGCGCTCGACGTAGTCGACCAGCTCGTAGACGTTGCGCCGCAGGCGGTCCATCTCGGCCCAGTCGGCCTCGGAGACCCCCCACACCAGCACGTGGAGCGGCGTCCGGTCCTCGGGCAGCTCCGCCGTGACCTCGACGCCGATGACCACGTCCGGGTGGTGGGCGATCTCGAGCGCGCCCGAGATCGTGTTGTGGTCCGTCAGGGCCACGAAGTCCATCCCGCGGCGCTTGGCCGTGACGTAGGCGTCGGCCGGGTCCGTGTAGGACTCGGGCATCACGGCGCGGTTCAGGAACCAGCTGCCGGTGTCGGTCGAGGCCCGCGAGTGGAGGTGGAGGTCGATCCGGGTGCGAGGGCCCGTCCCGTTGCCCGGGCCTCGTCGAAGGGGATCGAAGAGGGCGTCCACCAAGCCGGACCGAGGTTGGCAGAGCGCGGGCCGGCGATTGTGACCTGGCCGTGGCCGTTCGGTGAAGCCGTGTTGCCGCGCCCGGTTCACAGCGCTTCACCGCGCTTTCACCCGCGGGCCACACCGGCCGGCGCGGGTCGCGCAACGCTTTCCCCGATGCCGACGGCACCCGCCACCGCCCGCCGCGCGCTCCCGGCATCCCGCTCGGCCGCGCGCCACGCCGGCCGAGGACCGGATCACGGGCCCGCCCCACGCCCCCGGGGGGTCCGTGCGTCCGGTCGCGCTCGCGCCCCGGCCCCCTGAGGGCCGGGGCGGCGGGCCCCTCCCGCGCGTCATGCTCCCCGGCGCCCCCACCCGACCGGGAGTACGGATGGAGACGCGACCCCTCGGCGCGACCGGCCTGCGCGTCTCCGCGCTGGCCTTCGGCACCATGACCTTCGGCGGCGGCCGGAGCGAGTTCTTCCGCGCCATCGGCGACACCGGCGACGCCGAGGCGCGCCGGATGACGGACATGTGCCTGGACGCCGGCGTGAACCTCTTCGACACGGCCGACGCCTACACCGACGGCCTCGCCGAGGAGATCCTCGGCCGGGCGCTGGCGCCGCGCCGGGACGAGGCCCTGATCGCGACCAAGCTCCACGCGCCCACCGGGGCCGGCCCGAACGACCTGGGCGCCTCCCGGCACCACGTGATCGCGGCCTGCGAGGCCAGCCTGCGCCGCCTCGGCACCGACCGGATCGACCTGCTCCAGCTGCACGGCTTCGACGCCGGCACGCCGCTGGAGGAGACGCTGCGGGCGCTCGACGACCTCGTCCGCGCCGGAAAGGTGCGCTACATCGGCTGCTCCAACTACGCCGCCTGGCACGTGATGAAGGCGCTCGGGGTCTCGGAGCGCCTGCGCCTGGAGCGCTTCGCCTCCCTCCAGGCCTACTACAGCGCCGCCGCGCGCGACCTGGAGTGGGAGCTGGTGCCGCTGGCGCTGGACCAGGGGCTGGGCGTGCTGGTCTACAGCCCGCTCTCCGGTGGCCTGCTCACCGGCAAGTTCCGCCGCGGCGAGGCGGGGCCGGCGGGCACCCGGCGCGCCCAGATGGGGCGCAGTCCCGGGATCTTCGACGTCGACCGGGCCTTCGACGTGGCCGAGGCGCTCGAGGCGGTGGCGGCCGAGCGCGGCGTGAGCGTCGCCCAGGCGGCGCTGGCCTGGCTGCTGCGCCGGCCGGCGGTGACCTCGCTGATCATCGGTGCCCGCGACCCGGTGCAGCTCGCCGACAACCTGGCGGCGGCCGACTGGGTCATGAGCGACGAGGAGGTCGCGCGGGTGGCGGCGGCCGGCGCGGTCCCGCCGCCGTACCCCCAGTGGCACCAGCTCCGCTACAACAGCCGCATGGCGGAGCCCTGGATGGCCGAAGCGGCCCTGGGCCCCCAGGCGCCGGGCTAGCTCCCGGCCGCCTCCGCGGCGACCAGGTCCGCCCAGCCGTCGGCCTTCACGCGGGCGACGCGGTGGCTCCCGCTCGCGTCGATCACCAGCACCGCGGCCTCGGCCTCGTCGAGCGGGGGCAGGTGGAGCGGCGGCAGCCGATCCAGGCCGTGGCCGACCAGGATCGTGTTCGTGTCGCCGGGCTCGGGCAGCCGGGCGATCAGCTCCGACAGCGGCTTCCCGCCGTCCTTCAGCGCCAGCGAGGTCTCGTCGACGTGGCCGAAGGCCAGCCGCGCGGTGTCCTTGGTGCGGCAGTAGGGGCTCGCGACGACCCGGCCCACCGGGATGTCGAGCTCGCGGAAGGCCGCGCCGATCTCCCTCGCCTCCCGGCGGCCCTGGGCGTTCAGGTTGCGCTGGGTGGTGCAGGTGGTCAGGTCGTCGTCCGGCTGGCCGCTCCGGGTCGTGGCGGCGTGGCGGAAGAAGATGACGTAGCCGCCGTCGCGCAGCGCGTCGACCAGCTGGGTCCCCTCGAGCGGGGCCGTCGGGGTCGGCGGTGGGCCGTTGTCGTCCCCGCAGCCGGCGAGCGCCAGCAGCGCGGCGGCGGTGAGCGCGATCAGCAGCCTTCGCATCTGGCGGCCCCTCCCGGGTCGGGTCCGGGCCAGGCTACCTAGCCGAACCGCCCCGTGATGTAGCCGAGGGTCCGCTCGTCGCTCGGCGCCGTGAACATCTGCTCGGTCGGGCCCATCTCGCAGACGATCCCGTGCCGCTGGCCCTCCTCGGTGCCGGCCAGCGTGAAGAACGCGGTGCGGTCCGAGATGCGCGCGGCCTGCTGCATGTTGTGGGTCACGATCACGATCGTGTACCGCTCGCGCAGGTCGCGCATCAGGTCCTCGATGGCCAGCGTGGCGATCGGGTCGAGGGCCGAGCAGGGCTCGTCCATCAGGATCACCTCGGGCTCCACCGCCATCGCCCGCGCGATGCAGAGGCGCTGCTGCTGCCCGCCCGACAGCTTCATGGCGTTCGCGCCGAGCCGGTCCTTGACCTCGTCCCAGAGCGCCGCCCCGCGCAGGGCCGCCTCGATCCGCTCGGCGGTCGGCCGAATCCCGTTCACCTTCATCCCGAAGACCAGGTTCTCGCGGATCGACGTCGGGAACGGGTTCGGCTGCTGGAAGACCATCCCGATGCGGCTGCGGACTCGGAAGGGGTCGACCTCGCGGGCGTACAGGTCCTGCCCCCGGTAGGTGATCAGGCCCTCCAGCGAGAAGCCGCCGACGAGCTCGTTCATCCGGTTCAGGCAGCGGAGGAAGGTCGACTTGCCGCAGCCCGACGGGCCGATCAGGGCGGTGATCTCGTTCGGCCGGATCTGGAGCGTGACGTCCTTGAGGGCCACGGTCCGGCCGTAGCGGACGGTCAGGTCGCGGACGTCGAACACGGCCTCCAGAACCGGCGGCGCCTCGTCGAGGATGGCGCTGGGGGGGGCGTTCGGCACCCCGGCATGATGCACCCTCGGCGCGCCGCACGTCGAGCGGGCGAGCGTCCTCAGTCGACCGGCGGCCAGCGTTCCGCGCTCGGCTTCTCCCCGCTCCCCGGCGGGACGATGCGGGCGCCGGCGGCGCCGATCGCCTCGTAGGGGGCCACCGCGGGCCGGCGCCAGAACTCGTAGTCGCGGCAGGCCTGGTCCGGGTCCTCGGCGCCCGAGACCGCCACGGCGAGGGCCAGGGCGTCGCCCAGGCCCAGCCCGGCGCCGACCCCGGCCTCGGGGTCGATCGCGTGCGCCGCCTCGCCGATCAGGACGACGCCCGGCGTCCACCAGGTCGCGCAGCGCACCTCGGTCATCTCGCGGTAGCCCACCTGCTCGATCGAGGTCACGCCCTCCAGCGCCGCCGCCGCGACCGGCAGCAGGCGCGTGAACGAGCGCTTGAAGGCCTCCACGCCCGGGGCGCGGGCGGCCGGCTCGCCGCCCTCCACCCGGTCCACCTGCCACCAGCCGGCCGAGCCGCCGGGCCAGCCGACCAGGCCGACCTGGCGGCCGTTGGACTGGTAGGCCATCGCGAAGGAGCGGTCGATCACGACCGGGCTGGTGAACGACATGCCGGCGCCCGGCGACAGGCGGACCTCGGCCTCGATGCCGGCCATGGCGCGGACCGGGGAGTGGCTCCCGTCGGCGCCGACGACCAGGTCGGCCGGGATGTCGCGCTCGCCGTCCGGGCCCTTGGCGCGAACGCCGACGACGCGCTCGCCTCCGGGGGCGCCGGGGTCGGGCGCGCGCAGCAGCGCGACGACCTCGGTCAGGTGCTCCACCTCGGCGTCGCGGCGCAGCGCGGCGAGCACGTCGTCGCGGGCGACGGCGATCGCGACCGGGGGCTGGCCCTCCTGCGGCCCGATCTCCCAGCCGGCGTCGTGGATCTCGTCGTAGCGGCCGACGTCGCGCAGCGCGTCGTAGGCGAGGAACGGCAGCAGGATCGGTCCGGGCGCCGGCGCACCGGCCGGCATCCGCTCGAGCACGATCGGGGTGACGCCCCGCGCGACCAGCGCATGGGTGAGCACCAGGCCGGCCATCCCGCCGCCGACGATCACCACCCGCATCGCGCGTCCTCCGGTCCGTCCGCCTCACCGGGAGCGTACGACGCCCTGCCGCCGACGGCCCGAGCGGCTACCCTGCGGAGCCCGGACCCCTTCAAGGAGCCGCTGCCGGTGCGCGCCGTCGCCGTCCTGCTGATCGCCCTCGCGGCCCAGTGCGCCGCCGTCGGGCCGGCGCTCGCGCGGGTCGCGCCGCCGAGCATCGGCGACCGGACCGTCGTGGTCGAGCCCGGCGCGCGCCTGTCCGCCGGCGACCGCGAGCGCCTCCAGGCGGCGGCCGACGAGCTGGCCGACCGGGGCGCGCCGACCGTGTTCGTGATCGCGGCCGCGCGCCCGCCGGGCGGCGCCGTCGCCGAGGCGGACCGGCTCCGCCGCGAGACCGGGCTGCCGGGGTCCGTGCTGGTGCTCTTCGTCGCCGGGGGCGGCGGCGGCAGCTTCGGCGCGTCCTCGCCGCGCGCGGGCGCCGCCGACGCGGCCTACGCGGCCGAGCGGGGACGGTTCGGGGAGGACCCGGTCGGCGGGACGATCGCCGTCGCCGAGCGCCTGGCCCCCGGCTCGGACGCGCCCCGCGAGGACGGTGGGGGCACCTCGACCGGCGGCTGGATCCTGCTGGCGCTGCTCGTCGGCGGCATCGTCGTCGTCATCGCGATGAGCCGGCGGCGGGCCCGGGCGGTGGCCGTCCGGGGGCGCGAGGAGGAGCGCGCGGCGCTCGAGCCGGTGGTCGACGCGCTCGCGGCCAAGGTGGCCGGGCTCGAGGGGGACATGCCGCCGGCCCCGCCCGAGCGCTCCGCCGCGGCCCGCGCCGACCACGACGCGGCGGTGCTGGCCTACGGCGAGGCCGGCGACGCGCTGCGCCGCGCCGACAGCGGCGGCGGGCCGGGCGCGGTCGAGGACGCCCGGGCGGCGCTCGAGCGTGGGCTGCGCTCGGCCGCGCGCGCCGAGGCGCACCTGGAGGGGCGCCCGCCGGCCGAGGCCGAGTCCGCGCCGCTGCTGGGTGGTCTCTGCGCCCTCGACCCGAAGCACGGCCGCGCGGTCGCGACCTCGACGGTCACCACCTCCGCCGGCGAGCCGGCCGAGGTGCCGGTGTGCGCGGACTGCGCGGCGCGCCTGGAGCGCGGTGAGGACCCGGATCCGCGGCGGGTGCCCCGCGGCGGGCGCATGGTGCCCTACTGGCAGGGCGCCGGCCTGGGCCCGGGCTTCGGCGGGGTCCTCTTCCCGGTCCTCGGCGGCCTGCTGCTCTACGACCTGCTCACGCCCGGGTTCGGCCTCGGCGACGGCTGGACCGGAACCGACGCGGACTTCGGCGGCGGCGGCGACTTCGGCGGGGGCGGGGACTTCGGCGGCGGCGGGGACTTCGGGGGCGGCGGAGACTTCTAGGTCCTCGCGCCGCCCCCGCGGGGGATTACCGGCCGGCCACCCTCAGGCGCAGGGCGAGCGTCTCGAGGCCCTCGTCCACGGCCTCGTCCTGCTGGTCGGCCGGCGGCTGGACGAACGGGACCTCCTGCTCGCACACCGTCCCCGGCGCCGGCACCGCGCCGTCCACCAGGTAGCCGATGACGGCGGCGTCGATGCACGAGGAGCGCGAGCCGAAGGCCGTGTGGCCGTCGCCGCGCATCGTGAGCAGGCGGGCGTTGCCGAGCTCGCCGGCCAGCCCGACCGCCCAGCGGTAGGGCGTGGCCGGGTCGTAGGTGGTGCCGATCACCAGCGTGGTCGGCGCGTCCGGGGACGACCGGAACGGCCCGTGGAACGCGGCCGGCGCGGCCGCGGGCCAGAAGGCGAAGATCGCGTTCTCGTAGCCGGCGAACGGCCACATGTGGTCCAGCAGCCCCCAGGCCTGGCGGGCGCTGTCGAGGTACGGCTCCACCTCGTGCGGCCAGACGGCGTCCACCGCGACCGTGGCGATGTAGCGGTCGTTGCCCGCGCCGGCCGCCGGGTCGTACGGGTCGATGCCGAGCACCTCGCGGAAGATCGAGGCGTCCCCGGCCTGGGCCTGGGCCAGCGCGACCGCCAGCATCGGCCAGGCCTCGCGCGCGTAGAGCGCGCCCGTGACCGCCCCGACCAGCTCCTCGCCGCTCACCGGGTCGCCGGTCGCCGCGGGGATCGGCTCCGCGTCTGCCCTGGCGACCAGGGCGTCGAAGGCGGCCCACGGGTCGGCGGCTCCGCCGCCGGGGGCGGCGCCGAAGCCGGCGCAGGCGACCTGGTCGGCCGCGCAGGCCGCGAGGAAGCGGTCGAGCGCGCGCTCGAAGCCGGCCGCGCCCTCGCGCAGGTCCTGCAGCGGGTGCGCGACGAAGTTCGCCGCGTCCATCGCGCCGTCGAGCACCATCCGGCCCTGGCGCTCCGGGAAGAGGCTCTCGTAGGTGGCGCCGACGAACGTGCCGTAGGAGTAGCCGAGGTAGGTCAGCCTGTCCTCGCCGAGGGCCGCCCGCAGGCGGTCCATGTCGCGGGCGACATCCGCGGTCGAGACGTGGTCGAGCACGCCCGGGTTCCGCTCGCCGCACAGGCCCGTGTAGCGCCGCGCGTCGGCGACCAGCGCATCGACGTCGAGCGTCTCGGGCCGCACCAGCTCGCTCGCGAGCCCGTCCTCCGCGGTGATGCGGCAGTCGACCGGCAGCGTGCCGCCGGTCCCGCGCGGGTCGAACGAGACCAGGTCGTAGCGCTCGTGCACGACCGGGGCCAGCACCGGGAGGGCCTCGGACGGCGTGTCGCGAAGGATCTCGGCGCCCGGCGCGCCGGGGCCGCCGTAGTTGAGCACCAGCGAGCCGATCCGGTGCGCGGGGTCGGCGGCGGGGACGCGCGTCACCGGCATCGCGACCGTCGGGCCGTCCGGGTCGGCGTAGTCCAGCGGCACGTCGAGGGTCCCGCACTCGGCGCCGGTCCCGCAGGGGGTCCAGGCGATCGGGCCCTCGGCCGCGCCGGCCGGGCCGGCGAGCAGCGCCAGCAGCGCGACCAGCGTCGCGACGGCGGCGAGCGCCGCCGCCGCGCCCCGCAGACGGGCGCGTTCGGGCATCGATCCAGGCACTGCGACCTCCCCTTCGCGGCTGGCCGCGGCCATCCTCTCCGAATCGCGAGCGTCCTGCACCGGAGGACGCTAGGAGAGGTCGACCCTCCGGAACGCCGCGACCGCGGCGCCCGCCACCAGGGCCAGGTACGCCACCGCCCACGCGACCATCGCCGCCCCGCCGGCGTGCGCGCCGCCGAAGGGCCCGAGCCGCACGACGACCTCGGTGAGCCCGGTGGTGTCGGCGGTGATCGAGGAGAGCGCGCTCTGGTAGAGGCCCTCGAAGGGGAGCGCGTACGAGCCGATGCGGCCGATCGTCGAGAGCGTGTCCGACGAGATGGCCTCGCCGATCTGGCCGATCAACCCGGCCACCAGGCCGGCGCCGAAGACCATGAACACCGCGATGCCGTTGGCCGTCGCGGCCATCGCGACGGACCCCAGCACCGACAGCGCCGCGACGATCACCACCGCGCCGGCCAGCGACAGCGCCGGCTCGACGACGCTGCTCGGCCACCAGCCGGTGAAGCCGCCGGTGATCAGCACCGCGCCGAGGAAGACGGCGGCGGAGTAGACGCCGGCGATCGCGCCGGCGGCGGCCGTGCGGGCCAGGATCACGGTCGCGCGCCCCACCGGGCGCACCACCAGCGGCTGCAGCAGCCCGCGCTCGGCGTCGCCGCGCACGACCCCGAGGGTGAGGAAGGCGGCGAGCACCGCGCCGAGGAAGAGCGTCCCGAACATCGACAGGCCGAGCAGCGTCGCCGCGGCGACCACGTCGACCTCCACCAGGTTCCCGGCGGGCCCGGCGACGCGGACCTCGTCGACCACCGCCGAGACGCCCCAGCCGTAGAGGCCGAGGAAGACCGCGGTCAGGATCAGCACGACCACGAAGACGCGCCGGCGCACGCCCTCGCGCACGGCGTAGGCCATGATCGTGCCGGCGCCCCTCACGCGCCCCGCTCCTCGACCGCCTCGAGGTAGGTCTCCTCGAGCGTCGCCCGCACGGCGCGCACCGCGAAGACGCGCTCGCCCTCGGCCACCAGCCGGGCCACCAGGTCCGGCACGTCGTCGCGGCCGAGGCCGGGGAAATGGCGCCGGCCGGCGCCGGTCTCGACCTCGACGCCGCCCGGCCGCGCCAGGTCGGCGGGGGAGCCGTCGGCGACCACCTTGCCCTTGGTCACGATCACGACCCGGTCGCACACCTGCTCCACCTCGCTCAGCAGGTGCGAGCTGAGCAGGACCGCCACGCCGCGCTCGCGCACCGCCTCGAGCATCTCGCGCACCGTCCGCCGGCCGGCCGGGTCCAGCGCGCTGGTGGGCTCGTCGAGGACGAGCAGGGCGGGCTCGCCGATCATCGCCTGCGCCAGGCCGAGACGCTGCTGCATGCCCTTGGACATGGTCTCCACCCGCCGGTCGCCCTCCTTGCCCAGGCCGACCAGGTCGAGCAGCCGCGCCCGCTCCTCGGGGCCGCCGGACGATCCGGACAGGCGCTGGTGCAGGTCGAGGACCTCGTCGGCCGAGCACCAGCCCGGGAAGCGGAAGAGCTCGGCCAGGTAGCCGAGCGCGCCGCGGGCGGCGGCCGATCCGGCCGGCGCGCCCATCACCTCCACCGTCCCGCCGCCGGCGCGCACCAGCCCGCAGGTGATCTTCACCAGGGTCGACTTGCCGGCCCCGTTCGGCCCCAGCAGGCCGACCAGCTCCCCGCGCGCCACGCGCAGGTCCACCCCGTCCAGCGCGATCGTCCCGCGGTACTCCTTGCGGACGCCGCGCGCGTCGAGCGCCGGGGCGGTCAGTCGATCACGATCCCGATCAGGACGCTCGACACCTTCCCGTCGCGCAGGCGCAGGAGCGTCACGGTGCGCCCGGGCAGCTCCTGGCCGATGACGCAGCTCCGCACGTCGCCGGACGTCGAGCACTTCTCGCCGCTCAGGCCCGCGGCGGCCGCCGTCTCGGTCGACCCGACCCCCACGCCCTTGCGGGTGCGGTAGCGCGCCGACTCGGCCTGGATCGCGATCGCGTTCCCGCCGGACCAGCCGGGGAAGGTCACGCGCAGGCCGCGGTAGACCAGCTCGCGCGAGCGGCCGAGGATCTCCGGCGAGCGGCGGACCGTCCGCAGCGGCGGCCCGAGCAGCGCGCGCAGCTTCGCCTCGGTGGCGAGCAGCCTCACCCCGGCGATGCCGACCTGGGGCACGATCCGCCGAGTCTCGGGCCCGGGCGCCGCCAGGCCCTTCGGCACGAGCGCCACCTCGACGCGGGACACGAAGCCGTCGTCGATCGTTAGCCGCGTGACCGGGCCCGGGCCGGCGCCGTCCGCGCAGACGCGCCGGGCGCCCTCGGCGGCGCACCTCAGGCCGGGGATGCCGGCGACCGCGTCGGCCTCGGTCGTCCCCACCCCGACGCCGCTCGCGGTGAGCTGGCGGCGCACGCCGGTCGACACCGCGACCGCCCCGCCGCCCCTCTTGCCGAGGAAGCGCACCGTGAGCCCCTGGTAGACCAGGTCCCGCCGCTGCCCGAAGGCGCTCGGGCCGCGCAGGACGCGCACCGGGGCGCCGCGGGCCTCGCGCACGGCGGCCTCGCTCTGGCCCAGGGTCACGGCGCCGATGCCGGACCCCGGCACGATCGCCGCGCCCGCGACGGCCGGCAGCGCCGCGGCGAGGACGCCCGTGAGGGCGGTGGCGAGGGCCGTCCGGCGGGTCACGGGGGACGAGGCTACAACAGGCCGCCCGCGGACCCGCTCACCCCCCGGCATCGAAGCTCACGTCGTGGCCGGCGGCCCACAGGATCAGCGCCACGAGCGGGAACAGGACCGGCTGGTGGACCAGGTAGAAGGGCAGCGCGTGGCGCCCGGGGGCGCCGGCGAGGTCCAGCGCCCGCGGGGGGGTGTCCGGGATGCGCGCCGTGAGCCGCCCCCGGCGGCCCCCCGGATAGAGCCACCACCCCAGCGCGAGACCGATCAGCACCGGGCCGAACCAGGGGAGCAGCGGGTAGCGGTCGACGCCGCCCTCGCCGTCGATCGCGAAGCCGCTCACCAGCGCCAGCACGTCGGGACCGCCGAGGGCCCGGTCCCGGATCGCCAGGCCGACGGCGATCGCGATCGCGCCGAGCGCCAGGTTCCACGGGCCGAGCCGCACGAACAGCGGCGCCAGCAGCATCGCCACGCCGATCAGGTGGAGGATCCCGAAGCGCACGTACTCGTCCCCCAGCGCGATCCGGGTGGCTACCGACACCAGCAGCGCCGCCCCGAGCACCTGCGCGGCGCGGCGGGCGTGCCGGCGGTAGAGCGCCACCCCGCCCGCCCCGCGCTCCCGGGCGCGGGCGTTCGAGATCCACAGGCTCACGCCGACGATGGTGAGGAAGGAGGACCCGGTCGCGACCTGCAGGGCCCGCCAGCCGCCCGTGAAGGGGTCGAGGCCGATGCCCGGCACCAGGCGGTGGATGTCGTAGCCCGTGTGGTAGGCGACCATCATCGCGATGGCCGCCGTCCGGGCGGCGTCGACCTCCCAGAGCCGGCCCTTCGTGGCCGCGCTCATCCGTAGGAGGCGTCGACCAGCTCGCGCAGCGGCCCGGCCAGCGGGGCGCGCGCGGCGAGGAGGCCCGCCGGGCTGCCGCCGCGCGCCGGCAGGTCCTGCACGGCGCCGCCGGCCTCGGTCACCAGCAGCGCCCCCGCCGCCCAGTCCCAGGGCTGGAGCCCGGTCTCCAGGTAGCCGTCCACCCGGCCGGCCGCGAGCCAGGCCAGGTCGAGCGCGGCCGCGCCGAAGCGCCGCACGTCGCGCACCCAGGGCAGCACGTGGGCCAGGCGGGCGGCCTGGCGGGCCCGCTCCTCCCGCGCGTAGTTGAAGCCGGTGGCGAGCATCGCCTCGTCCAGCGGCGGGGCGCCCTCCAGGCGCAGCGGGCGTCCGTCGAGGGCCGCGCCGGCACCACGGAGGGCCGTGAAGGTCTCGTCGCGCGAGGGGTCGTGGACCACGCCCACCACGGCGCCGGCATCGTCGGCCGCGGCCACGCTGACGCACCAGTGGGGGATGCCCCAGAGGTAGTTGATCGTGCCGTCGAGCGGGTCCACCAGCCAGCGCAGCCCGCTCCCGCCGGCCGCGGCCGCGCCCTCCTCGGCGGTGATCGCGTCGCCGGGCCGCTCGGCCCGGATCGCGGCGACGATCAGCGCCTCGGCGTCCCGGTCGGCGTCGCTGACCAGGTCGGTGCGGGTCGACTTGGCGCTGACGCCCGTCGCCGGCCCGGTCGCCCGGTCGACCAGGAGCGCCCCGGCGGCGCGGGCGGCCCGGCTCGCCAGCTCCAGGAGCGCGGCGGCGGGCGGGTCGGTCGCGGGCACGGCCGGGATGGTACGCGGGGCCGCCCGGGCCTCCCCGAGCGGGCGGTGTCCGTCCGCGACCCGTCCGCTACCCTCGTGACATGGACAGGAAGCTCGAGCTGGTCGCGCCGCGCGGCTACTGCGCCGGCGTCGACCGCGCCATCGAGACCGTCGAGCGGGTGCTGGACGAGGAGGGTCCCCCGGTCTACGTCCGGGGCGAGATCGTCCACAACCAGCACGTCGTGCGGACCCTGGCGGACCGCGGCGCGGTGTTCGTGGCGAGCGAGGCCGAGGTTCCCGAGGGCGCGACGATCATCCTGTCCGCTCACGGCGTGGCACCCAGCGTGCGCGCGGCCTGCGCCGAGCGGAACCTTCGCGTCATCGACGCCACCTGCCCGCTGGTGAGCAAGGTCCACGCCGAGGTGCGCCGCTACGCCGCCCGGGGGGCCACCGTGCTGCTGGTGGGTCACGAGTACCACGACGAGGTGATCGGGACCCGCGGCGAGGCGCCGGACCAGGTCGTGCTGGTCGAGGACCTCGAGCAGGCCTGGTCCGTCCAGGTCCCGGACCCCGAGAACGTCGCGCTGACCACCCAGACCACGCTCTCGCTGGACGACACGTCGGCGATCGTGGCGGTGCTGCACGAGCGCTTCCCGGCGCTGAAGCGCCCCGCCTCCAGCGACATCTGCTACGCCACCCAGAACCGCCAGGACGCCACCAAGCAGGCCGTCTCCGAGGGCGCCGACCTGGTGCTGGTGGTGGGCTCGCGCAACTCCTCGAACTCCCTGCGGATGGTCGAGGTGGCGCGCGCCGCCGGCGCCGAGTCGCACCTGCTCGACAAGGCCGAGGAGCTCGACCCCGCCTGGCTCGAGGGCAAGCGGAAGGTGGCCCTGACCGCCGGCGCGTCGGCGCCCGAGGTTCTGGTGCAGGGCGTCGCCCGGGCGCTGGTCGAGGCCGGCTACCTGCGCGGCGGCATGGAGGTCCCCAGCTCGGAGGGCGTGTTCTTCGCCCTGCCCGGCGCGCTCCGCACCCGCGCGTGACCGAGGACCGGCGCTCCCGCAACGAGCGCATCGCCGACGAGTTCCGCGCGAACGAGGGACGGGTCGGCGGCCGCTTCGAGGGCCGGCCGATGCTGCTGCTGCATCACGTCGGGCGGCGCAGCGGCAAGGAGCGGATCAACCCGCTGGTGACCCAGCCGCTCGAGCGCGGCTGGGCGGTCTTCGCGTCGGCCGGCGGCCAGCCCGAGCATCCCGAGTGGTACCGCAACCTGCGGGCGACGCCGGAGGTCACGATCGAGGTCGGCACCGCGACCCACGCGGTCCGGGCGCGGGTGGCCGAGGGCGCGGAGCGGGCCCGGATCTGGGACCGCCAGGTCGAGGAGATGCCCGGCTTCGGCGAGTACGAGGAGCGCGCCGGCCGGCGGATCCCCGTGGTCGTGCTCGAGCCCCGGTGAGCTCGACCTCGACCTAGACGGTGTGCTCGGGCCCCAGCGCCGTGGGGCCCGTGATCGTCAGCCCGGGCGGCAGCGAGGCCGCCAGCTCCTCGGCGTCGAGCGCGCGCCGCGGGTCGATCTCAAGGTCCACCGGCTCGCCGTCGACGCCCCGCGGCACGGAGACGCCGGCCGCTTCGAGCCAGCCGGCGTAGAGCCGGTTCAGCCCGCGGCGGGTCGACTCGGGCGAGTCGGCGCCCTCGGCGTTCTTGATCGGGGCGAAGTCGTCCTCGCGGGCGGACTCCAGCGTCACCGTCCGCTCGGCGAAGGGCAGCGCGTCGAAGAGGAAGGTCTCGAACTTGACCGCGTTCGGCTCGGCCGGCGCCACCGGCCGGCCCTCGGCGTCGACGTACGGCACCTTCTTGACCGCGCGGTGGAAGGGCAGCGACGGGCCGCCGCTCGTGAGGCGCTCGGCGAAGGCGACCTCCAGCGCGTGGACCGCGATCGAGCCGGCCCAGTAGACCAGCTCGCCGGCGTCGTCGCGCAGCTGCGCCAGCTCGTCCGGGAGGTCGCTGTACTCGACGATGCCGTCGCGGCCGCCGATCGTCGCGAACACCCCCATCTTCTCCTCGGGGCCGATCTTGCGCACCGCGACGCTCGACATGTCCGCCCCGCCCAGCACGTGGTGGCCGAGCAGCTCGGGCCGGGCGACCCGCAGGGCCGGGTTGTCCACCTGGAAGGTCGCGATCGTGCGGATGCCGCGCTCGCGCAGCTCGTCCAGCACGCCGTGGCGGCGCAGGGCCGCCAGCAGGCCGCCGTGCCCGTCGGGCGAGAGGGCCAGGCGATCCGGCGCCTCGCGCAGGATCGCGCCGGTCACCCGGTCGACGGCGGGCATCGTCCCCTGCTCGATGAACCGCACCGACTCGGGCGGGAGCCCGTAGTGGCCGGCCTCGGCGAAGATCCGGCGCGTCTCGGCGTCGTTCTGGGGCGAGGTCATCACGTACCAGGGGAGCTCGGCCCCGTAGCGCCGCCGGATCGCGTCGATCTTGGCCGCGTGGTGGTGGAAGAGCGTGCGCCCGGTGACCGGCGCGAACGGGAAGGCGCCCTTCGGGCCCTCGAACCCGAGCCGCGTGCCCTGCCCGCCGGCGAGCAGCACCGCCGCCACGCCGCCCGAGCGCAGGAGCTCCTCCCCGGCCTCCCGCGCCTCGCGCTCGCGGGCCCGCGCCGCGTCGTCGGCCGGGAGGGGGATGGCGTCGGCGGGGCCGATCTCGCCCGTCGCGGCGGCCTCGTCGCGCCCGCTCACCAGCCGCTCCACCAGGCCGCCGATCAGGTCGAGGTCCAGCGCCTCCACCTGGGCCTCGAGCCGGGCTCGCGCGTCGCCGTCCAGCCCCTCCAGCGCCGCGGCCAGCTCATCCTGGCCGGCGGCGCGCAGCCGCTCCGCCTGATTCACCCGCCGGGCCTCAGCGCCACCTTGATCACGCCCGGCGCCCGCTCGTGCATGAGCCGGTAGCCCTCGGGCGCCTGCTCCAGCGGCAGGTGGTGGGTGAGCATCGGGCTCGGCTCGACCTTGCCCTGCTCGGCCAGGCCGAGGAGCGTCGGCAGGTAGTGGCCGCCCGGAACGTAGCCGCCGACGATGCTGACGTTGCGCAGGAACTGGTCGATCCAGTTCACGGCCATCACGTTGCCGGTGAAGTGGTCCATGCCGAGCGTCGCGATCGTGCCGCCGGCGCGCACGCAGGCGTGGGCGGCCTCCATCGAGGAGGCGCCCGAGACCGTGTCGATCACCGCGTGGGCGCCCTGGCCGCCGGTCAGCTCCATCACGCGCTCGCGGATCTCCTCGGTGTCGCGCGAGTCGATCGTCGCCGTGGCGCCGAGCGCGGTCGCGACCTCGAGCCGGTCGGCGTGATGGCCCAGGCAGATGATCGGTTCGGCGCCGCGCGCCTGCGCGCCGTGCACCGCGCCCTGGCCGACCGCCCCGTCGCCGATCACCACCACCGCGTGGCCGGGGGCCACGCCGGCCCGCTCGAGGCCGTGCCAGCCGGTGGACATCATGTCCACGAGCGGCAGCATGGTCGCCTCGTGCTCGGGGCCCGAGAGCGACTCGGGCATCTTGTAGAGCGTGGTGTCGGCGAGCGGCACGCGGGCGAGCTCGGACTGGCCGCCCTGCACGCTGCCGCCGTGGCTCCAGGTGCGCCCGGCCCAGCCGAACGGCGCGAGGCGCACGCAGGCCGAGCGGAGGCCCTCGCGGCAGTAGTCGCAGACCCCGCAGGACACCAGCACCGCCGAGAGCACCCGGTCGCCGGGCGCGAACGCCGTCACCTCGGACCCGACGGCCTCGACGGTGCCGATGAACTCGTGGCCGAGGCGCGTCCCGGGCTCGAAGCCGAAGGCCGCCCCCAGGTGGTACACGTGCAGGTCCGAGCCGCAGATCGCGGCCATCGTGATCCGCACGACCGCGTCGGTCGGATCCATGACGGTCGGCTCCTCGACGTCGTCCACCCGGACGTCCTCGGTGCCGTGAAAGGTCAGTGCCCGCATGGCCGCGCGTCCTCTCCGTCGCCCCCCGTGGTCGCCGGGAGGATACGGGGGCGCCGCCGCCGCGCGCCGCTCAGGCCGGGAGCAGCCCCGCCCGGGTCAGCGCCTCGGCCGGCTCCATGGTCAGGCCGGCCCAGAAGGGGCCGAACTCGCCGTAGACCGCGCTCACCGGGTCGAAGCGCATCTCGTAGACGATCTCCTTGATCGCGACGGGATCGTCGGCGAGCAGGGTGACGCCCCACTCCCAGTCGTCGAGCCCGGTAGCGCCGGTGATCAGCTGGAGCACCCGGCCGGCGTAGGTCCGGCCCACCCGGGCGTGCCCGCCCATCAGGCGCTTGCGCTCCTCGAAGGGCAGGTCGTACCAGTTGGCCCCGGGCCGGCGGGTCTTGCTCATGGGGTAGAAGGCGATGACCGGGCGCCGCGGCAGCCGCGGGTGCAGGCGCGCGTCGAGGTAGCCGGACATGCGCCCGCGCCAGGCGGCGACGCGCTCCTCGACGTCCTCGATGCCCTCGGCCGCGAGGCGGGCACGCTCGTCGGCCTCGGTCGAGGTGTACTCGCTCAGCTCGGTCAGGGAGACGAAGGAGGCCACCGGCTCGACCGGCCCGGCCAGCACCGCCTTGGTCAGGCGGTCCAGCGCGTCGAGGTCCGGGCCGAGCGCCATCAGGCCCAGGTCGGCCCGCCCGCCGAGCACCGAGAACGCGATCACCTGCTGCGGGGCGGTCGCGGTGAAGCCCTCGATCGCCGCCAGGATCGCCTCGGCGCCGGGCTCCCCGCGGCGCGCGCGCAGCATCAGGTGGACGACGCCCCAGCCCTCGGACGGCCGGACCCCTCCGGCGGCGGGAGCCGGGGTCGTGACGGCGGTGGGGGCGGGGCGGGACATCGCGCTCCAGGCTACGCCGCGTCGCCCACCGCGGCGGCGGCGACGCGCTCGACCGGCCCGCGGAGCGCGGCGAGCGGCGGCACGTAGCCCATGTCCACCTCGGCCAGCTCACCCACCGTGAGGCCTCCGGCCAGCGCGGTCGAGATCACGTGCAGCTGGGTCGCCACCTCGCCGCGCCCGGCGACCTGGCCTCCCAGCAGCCGCCCGGTGGGGGCGTCCCACACCAGCCGCACCAGCACCGGCTCGGCGCCGGGCATGTAGCCCGAGCGGTCGCGCCCCTGGCGGTGCAGCGCCTTCGGCCGGAAGCCGGCGTCGGCGGCGTCCTCCAGGTCGAGCCCGGTGGCGCCGAAGCCGACCCCGTAGGCCGTCGAGACCCAGGAGCCGAGCACGCCGGCGAACCGCCGCGGCCGGCCGGCGACGTTCGATCCGGTCACGCGGCCCTGCGCGTTGGCCGTGGTCGCGAAGGGGATCCAGCGCTGGCGGCCCAGCTGGCGCTGCCAGGCGGTGGCGCAGTCGCCGGCCGCCCAGATGCCCTCGACGCCCGTGCGCCCGCGCCGGTCGACGAGGATCGCCCCGCGGTCGCCCAGCGGGCAGCCGGCCTCGCCGGCCAGCTCGGCGTTCGGCACCACGCCGACGCCGAGCAGGACCAGGTCGTAGCGCGCCTCGCGGCCGTCGATCGTCGCGACCAGCCCGTCGCCGCCGGCGTGGGCGACGATCTTCTCGAGCGTCGTCTCCAGGTGGACCGCGGCGCAGGCGTCGCGCACCGCCGCCGCCACCGGCTCGGCGACCGCCTCGGGCAGCGCCGGCAGGAGGCGCGGCGCCAGCTCGACGACGTCCACCGTCGCGCCCCGGGCGCAGAGCGCCTCGGCCATCTCCAGCCCCACCGGGCCGCTGCCGACGATCAGCGCCCGCGGCGCCTCGTGGCCCTCGAGCAGCGCCTGCGTCCGCCGCGCCGACTCCAGGTCGCGCAGCGCGACCACGCCGGGCAGGTCGGCGCCGGGGATCGGCGGCAGGACCGGCCGCGCCCCGGTCGCGATCACGAGCTGGTCGTAGGACACCTGCTCGCCGCCGGCGGTCGCCACCCGGCGGGCCTCCGGATCGACGGCCACGGCCTCGACCCCCGTGCGGACCTCGATGCCGCGCTCGCGCCGGAAGTACTCGGCGTCGTGCGCGATCAGCTCGTCGACACCCCCGACCTCGCCGGCGATCCAGTAGGGGATCCCGCAGGCGGCGTAGGCGACGTCCGGCCCGCGCTCCAACACGGTGATCCGCAGCGCGGGATCCACGCGCCTCGCCTCGGCGGCAGCCGACATCCCGGCCGCGTCGCCGCCGACGACGACCAGCCCGGCGCCCGCGGGCGACGGGTCACGCCGCCGCGGCACCTCGGCGCGCTACGCGGTGACGGGCTCGATCGCCGGCTGCACGGCCCGGGACACGGTCACCGGCAGCAGGCGCACGAACGCGTTCAGCTCGTTCGCCGGGGCGCCCTCCGCCAGCCCGCGCACCAGGCGCTGGAGGACGGCGAGCTCACGGGGGCCCAGCTCGGCGGCGACCGGCGTGAGCGCCTCCTGCAGGCGCTGCGCCAGTTCGGCGTCGAGGGCCGAGAACGAGTCGAGCAGTTCCGCGGGAATCTCAGAAGGCATGGCGGGCATTATCGCACATGCCGAGATCAGGCTACCCGAGGGGGCCGGCGACCGGCGCCTGTCATCATCGCCGCCAGCGATGAGCCTGCTGATCCAGCTCGCGGTGGACCTCGGCGCGACGTTCGAGCACTTCCAGGGCGTCGCCGAGCGCGCTGCCGAGTACGGCTACCCCGCGGTCGCGCTGGTGGTGGCGGGCGACGGGATCTTCCCGCTGCTCCCGGGCGAGACCGCGATCGTGGCGGCCGCGGTGCTGGCCTCGTCCGGCGACATGAACATCTTCTGGGTGATCCTGGCCGGGATGATCGGCGCGATGGCCGGCGACTGGACGGCCTACGCGATCGGCCGCGCCGGCGAGGGCCCCATCAAGCGCTTCATCGCCCGGGTCGCGGGGGCGGAGCGCCTGGAGGCCGCCGAGAGCATGGTGGAGCGGCGCGGGTCGGCGCTCGTGTTCGTGGGCCGTTTCCTGCCGGGCCTGAGGATCGCGATCAACATGGCCTGCGGCGCCGGCGACATGCGCTTCCGCCGCTTCGCCGCCTTCAACGCGCTCGGCGCCGTGACCTGGTCGGCGCAGGCGTCGCTGCTCGGGTACTACGCGGGGAAGGCCTTCGCGGAGCAGATCTGGGTGGCGTTCGTGGTGGCCTTCGGGATCACCCTGATCGTGGGCGGCGCCATCGCCATCTCGGAGCGCCGGCGGGTGAAGGCCGAGCGGGCCCGGAAGGCCGACCTCGCGGGCACGCCGGGGGGCGAGGACGACGCCGACGAGGGCGCGGCTGCGGGCGCCCGCGAGGCGGAGCGGTGACCGGCGAGCTCGCGGCCGAGCCGCTCGCCGACCTCGTCGCGCGGTTGGACCGCGCGCCGGTCGCCCTGATCGCCCTGGGAATCCCGCGCTGCCCGGCCTGCCAGGTCCTGCCGACCACCCTGGCGGCGGTCGCCGCCGCCCGCCCTGGCCTGGCCGTGGGCCACGCGGTGATGGCGAGCCCGGAGGACTGGGCGCTCCGCGACGAGCTGCTCTGGCCCCGCGGGATCACCGTGAGCCGGTCGAGCGCCCCCGCGCTGGCGCTGCTGCGCGACGGCCGGGCGGTGGCCCGCCGGGCCGGCGGCGGACCCGCGTCCGCGATCGACGCTTGGCTGGCCGGCGAGCTCGGCCCGGCCGAGCGGCCGCTGCCCGCGGGCCCGACCGAGGCCGAGCGGGCGGCGATCGCCTGCACCGCGCCGCGGCGCGCCCAACGCGCGGCCGCCCGCGGCCGGGCCGAATGGGGCGGGGTGGGCTAGCCGGAGCCCGGCGCCGCCTCGCCGCGGGCGTCGGCCTCGCGGCGGAGCCGCTCGCGGGCGGCGTCGATCGCCTGGGCGGGGTCGCCGCCCTCCACCAACGGGTTGGGCGCCGGGACCGCCGGGGCGGCGGGCTCCGCCGCCGCCGCCGGAGCCGCCGCGCGCGTGCGTCGCCGGCGCGCCAGGGCGGCCAGGCCGGCGGCTCCGGCCGCCGAGATCGCCCACCGTCGCAGCGCCATCCCGTCCCCCTTGCCGAGCCTCTGCGGAGGGCGGCATCGTACCCGCGGGCGCGGCGCGCGGCGGCCCGGGTGGAACGCCCCCGTTGGTATACTCTCCCGCCTGCCGGAGCCCAGATTGCTCCGGCAGCGACGTGTCAGGGCCCGTTGCCCCGAAGCCACGAGGAGCTTGCGATCACCCCGTACCAGATCATGATCATCCTCAACCCGGACGCCGAGGAGGCGCGCCAGGAAGAGATGCTGGAGCGCGTCCAGCAGCTCCTGCGCGACGCCGGCGGGACGGTGTCCCACGTCGACGACTGGGGCCGGCGCAAGCTGGCGTACGCCATGGAGAAGCGGCCCGAGGGCCGCGCCGTGGTGATCACCGCCGAGGGCCTCCCCGCGTCGCTTGCCGAGATCCAGCGCGTGCTGTCGATCAGCAAGGACGTGGTGACCCGGTCGCAGTTCATCCGGCTGACCCGCCGCGAGGCCGAGCGTGCGCTCGCGGTCGGCGCCCCGCTGCCGGTCGACACGCACCCCGAGGGGGAGCGGCCGTCGCGCGGCGGCGGGCGCGGCCGGCGCGAGGGTGGCGGCGGAGGCGGCGGCGGGCGCGGGCGCCGGGATCGCTAGGAGTCCCGGGTGCCGGCCGACCTCAACCGCGTCACGCTGGTCGGGCGCCTCACGCGCGACCCCGAGCTGCGGCACACCGCGGGCGGCGATCCCATCTGCAGCATCCGGCTGGCGGTGAGCAGCCGGGCGCGGTCCGAGGACGGCAGCTGGGGCGACAAGAGCAACTACTTCGACGTGACGGTGTTCGGCCGCCAGGCCGACACGGCGGTCCAGTACCTCGCAAAGGGCCGGCGCATCGGCGTCGACGGGCGCCTCTCGTGGCGCGAGTGGCAGGCGCAGGACGGCAGCAAGCGCCAGAGCGTCGAGGTCGTCGCGAACGACCTGTTCTTCCTCGACAGCCGCGGCGAGGGCGGCTCCGAGCGCGGTCCCGAATCGGGCCAGGGCTGGGGCACCGCCCCCGCGCCGGCCGGCGGCGACCTCCCCGTCGACCGCA
Organism: Miltoncostaeaceae bacterium; assembly: GCA_033856535.1. GTDB lineage: Bacteria > Actinomycetota > Thermoleophilia > Miltoncostaeales > Miltoncostaeaceae > JAWVEV01. The sequence continues at coordinate 21,212 of JAWVEV010000094.1, forward strand.
GCGACATGCGGCCGGCCGGGACCATCGACGACGACATTCCTTTTTAGGGGCAGACGTGCAGGCGATCCTTCTGAAGTCGGTGGACGGGCTCGGCGATGCCGGGACCGTCGTGAACGTGGCGCGCGGCTACATGCGCAACTTCCTCCTGCCGCGCGGCCTGGCCGAGCTGGCGACCCCGGCGCGCATCGCCGAGGTCCAGCGCCGCGAGGAGGGCCGCCGGCGCGCCGAGGAGCGGGCGGTGGAGGAGTCGCGCCAGCTGGCCGAGCTCCTCGGGCGCACGATCCTCACCCTCAAGGCCAAGGCCGGAGATGACGGGCGCCTGTTCGGCTCCATCACGTCGGCCGACGTGGCCGAGGCGATCCGCGAGGCGCGCAACGTCGACATCGACCGCCGGCGCATCACCGTCGAGCCGGCGATCCGGGCCGTGGGCACGTACTCCGTGCCGATCGAGCTTGGCCCCGGCCTGAGCGCCGAGGTCAAGACGATCGTCAGCCCGCTGATCGACTAGCGGCCTCCCCCGCGGGCACCCCCCCGTCGCGCGTGGCACAGAGCGTCGCGCCACCACAGAACGTCGAGGCCGAGGAGATGCTCCTCGCCGCGCTCATGGACGCCTCGGTCAACGTGCCCGAGGCCATGGGCATGCTCGACGGCGACGACTTCTACAAGGAGGGGCACCGCCGCGTCTTCGGCGGGATCGTCGACCTGTTCAACGCCGGCGAGCCGATCGAGCCGATCACGGTGATCGACCAGCTGGCCAAGACCGGCGACCTCGACGCCGCCGGCGGGCGCAACGGGGTGCTCGACCTGCTCGAGTCGCCGTACATCGCCGCCAGCTACCGGGCCTATGCCGAGATGGTGCGCGACGCCGCCACCCAGCGGCGCCTGCTGCAGCTCGGCCAGCGGATCCAGACCATGGTCGCGGACGGCCTCGGCGAGACCGTCGAGATGGTCCAGGAGACCGAGAACCTGATCTACGGCCTCTCCCAGAAGCGCGTGCGCGGCGACTTCGTCAAGGCGCACGACCTGGTGGTGCGCAGCATGGAGCGCCTGGTCGAGGCGTCCGAGCGCGGCTCGGAGGTCACCGGCCTGGCCACCGGCTACACCGACCTCGACCGGCTCACCGGCGGCCTGCGCCCGAGCAACCTTGTCGTGGTGGCCGCGCGCCCCAGCATGGGCAAGACCGCGCTCGCGCTCGGCATGGCCGAGCACGCCGCGCTGAACGACAACCTCTCGGTCGCGATCTTCAGCCTGGAGATGAGCGGCGAGGAGCTGGTGCAGCGCATGCTCAGCTCGACCGCGATGGTCGACGCCGGCCGCATGCGCACCGGCCGCCTGGGCCAGGAGGACTGGCCCCGGGTGAGCCACGCCGCCGACCGCCTGGCCGCCGCGCGCATCTACATCGACGATTCCGAGGGCATGAGCGTCGCCGAGATGCGGACCAAGGCCCGCCGGCTGAAGAGCCGCGACGGCCTCGACCTGATGATCGTGGACTACATCCAGCTGATGGAGGGCAACCGGGGCCGCCGGGACGAGAACCGGGTCCAGGAGATCTCGGCCATCTCGCGCTCGCTCAAGATGCTCGCGCGCGACCTGGAGGTCCCGCTGGTCTGCGTGTCGCAGCTCAACCGGGCCCCGGACGCCCGCAACGACAAGCGGCCGATGCTGTCCGACCTCCGCGAGTCGGGCGCGATCGAGCAGGATGCGGACCTCGTCCTGATGATCTACCGGGACGACTACTACAACCCCGAGGACTCCGAGGAGAAGGGCATCGCCGAGGTCAACGTCGCCAAGAACCGAAACGGGCCGGTGAACCGCGTGAAGCTCGCCTTCATGGGCAACTACGCGAAGTTCGGCAACCTGGCCCGGGACGAGTAGGGGATGCCGGCGACCGTCGTGGTCGGCGCCCAGTGGGGCGACGAGGGCAAGGGCAAGGTGGTGGACCTGCTGGCCGAGCGCAGCGACGTCGTCGCGCGCTATCAGGGCGGCAACAACGCGGGCCACACGATCGTGGCCGGCGACCAGGTCTACAAGCTGCACCTGGTGCCGTCGGGGATCCTCTATCCCGGCACGATCTGCGTGATCGGGAACGGGACCGTGGTCGACCCGGGCGCGCTCGTGAAGGAGATCGACGAGCTCGAGCAGCGCGGGGTGTCGCTGGAGACGCTGCGCGTGAGCGGCAACGCGCACCTGATCATGCCGTACCACGTCATGCTGGACAGCGCCGCCGAGATGCGCCTGGGGCGCTTCTCGATCGGCACCACCCGGCGCGGCATCGGCCCCTGCTACGAGGACAAGGCCGCCCGCCGCGGCATCCGCGTGCAGGACCTGCTCGACGCCAAGATCCTGGTGCGCAAGATCGAGGTGGCCCTCGAGGCCAAGAACGAGATCCTCGAGCGGCTGTTCGAGATCGAGCCGCTCGACCCGCGCCGGGTGGCCGAGGAGACGCTGGCCCACGCCGAGCGCCTGCGGCCGTTCATCGCCGACACCGCCCTGATCCTGGACGGCGCCCTGCGCGCCGGGAAGCGGGTGCTGTTCGAGGGCGCCCAGGGGACGATGCTCGACATCGACCACGGCACCTATCCCTTCGTGACCTCGTCGAACCCGACCGCCGGCGCGGCGTGCACCGGCACGGGCATCGGGCCGACGCGGATCGACCGGGTCCTCGGGGTGAGCAAGGCCTACGTGACCCGGGTGGGCGAGGGGCCGTTCCCGACCGAGCTGGACGGGCCCGAGGGCACCCGGATCATGGAGCGGGGCGCCGAGTTCGGCACCACGACCGGGCGCCAGCGGCGCTGCGGCTGGCTCGACCTGGTCGCGCTGCGCTACGCGGTGCGGCTCTCGGGGGTGACCCAGCTCGCGCTCACCAAGCTCGACGTGCTGTCGGGCTTCGAGACGCTGTCGATCTGCGACGCGTACGAGACGCGCGAGGGCGAGCGGCTGTCCGACTTCCCGTACCACCAGACCGTCTTCCACGGCTGCCGGCCGGTGTACCGGGAGATGGCGGGCTGGGCGGAGGACCTGTCGGAGTGCCGCGAGCTCGAGCACCTGCCGGCGCCGGCGCGGGCCTACGTCGATGCCATCGCCGAGGCGGTCGAGGTGCCGATCACGCTGATCGGCACCGGGCAGGGCCGCCACCAGGTGATCGACCAGGTCGAGATCTAGGCCCGGGCCTCCGGCCCGGGCCGATCGGGCGATCTGGGCGGGCCTTCGGCCCGCCGCGTCGGGGGTATGCCGCGCGCTCGGGGCGGAATACCGTGCATCCCCCATGCCCGCGCGTCTTCTTCGAGCCGGCCTGCTCGCGCTCGCCGCCCTGGCCGTGGCCGCGCCGTTCGTGCGCGCGTCCGCGGCGCCGGCGCGGGCCCGCGAGGGCACCGGCCAGATCCTGGTGCGCTTCCGCGCCGGCTTCGACGCCGACCATCGGGCCGAGGCGATGCGCGCTGCGGGCGTCCGGTCGGTGCGGCCGCTGCGGCTGCCGCGCGCCCGGGTGGTGCGGGCGCACCCCCGGCTGGCGGCCCGCGCGCTCGCCGCCCTGCGCGCCGACCCGGCCGTGGCCTGGGCCGAGCCCAACCGCAGCTACCGGCCGAAGGCGCTCCCGAACGACCCGCGCTTCCCCGAGCAGTGGGGCCTGCAGAGCCTCGGCCAGCCGGTCGGCGGCACGACGGCGCGGGCCGGCGCGGACATCCGGGCGGTCGAGGCCTGGGACCGCACCACGGGCAGCCGCGACGTGACCGTGGCGATCCTCGACAGCGGCATCGCGATCGACCACCCGGACCTGGCGGACAACATCTTCACCAACCCGGGCGAGGTGCCGGGCAACGGCGTCGACGACGACCGGGACGGCTACGTCGACGACGTCCACGGCTGGGATTTCTTCGACGCCGACGCGGACCCGTACGACATCTCCGAGCACGCCGGCGGGCGCTCGCACGGCACCCACACCGCCGGCATCGTCGGCGCGTCGGCCGACAACGGGATCGGGATGGCCGGCATCGCCTGGCAGGTGGGCCTGGCGCCGCTGCGGATCTGCGGCCCGGACGGCGCCTGCCCCGAGGACGCGGTGATCGACGCGATGGTCTACGCCGGGAAGATCGGCGCCGACGTGGCCAACGTCAGCTTCGGCGCCGACCGCCTTTCGGCGGGCGTGCGCGACGCGATGCGCGCCTCGCCGGACACGCTCTTCGTGGCCGCCGCCGGCAACGAGAACACCCCGCGCGAGCCGGCCGACAACGACGCGGCGCCCCAGAGCCCGTGCAACGAGCCGGTCGTGAACGTGATCTGCGTCGCGGCCACCGGCCCCGACGGGGGGATCGCCCCCTTCTCGAACTTCGGCGACGAGAGCGTCGACCTCGGCGCGCCCGGGGTGGGGATCCTCGGCCCGCGCGCGTCGGTCGTGACCCTGCCGCCGGCGCTGACCGAGGGCTTCGAGGACCCGCTGGAGGGCCGCTGGATCCCGGGCGGCGGGCCGGGCGCCTGGGGCCGCAGCACCCAGCACGCCGCGCTCGGCAGCTACAGCGTCACCGACTCGCCGGACGGGCAGTACGCGCCGGCGACCGACAGCACCCTGCGGACCGCGCAGCCGCTCGACCTGACCGGCCAGGACGGCTGCGTGCTCGCGTTCCGCGCGACCTACGACACCGAGTCCTTCTTCGACTACCTGGTCGTGCAGACCTCGACCGACGGGGACCACTGGGGGCCGCCCACGGACGCCTTCGCGGTCTCGGGTGAGGGCTCCGGGCGGGAGGTCTTCCTGCCACGGCGCTTCAGCGACCGGCCGGGCGGGCTGGTGCGCCTGCGGCTGGTCAGCGATGCCGACAACATGCCGCCCCAGACGCACGACGGCGCTTACGTCGACGACCTCAGCGTGACCTGCGCCGCGCCCGGGGCCTACACGGGCAACGAGTTCAGCACCCTCGACGGGACCTCGTTCGCCGCGCCGTTCGTGAGCGGCGTCGCCGCGCTGGTCGAGTCGATCCACCCCCAGCTCACGCCGGCCCAGGTGCGCGCGGCAATCGTGGACGGCGTCCAGCCCGAGCCGAGCCTGGCCCACACGACGGTCTCGGGTGGCCGGCTCAGCGCGATCGGCGCTCTGGCCGCGGCCGATCGGATCGTCTCGCCGCCCCCGCCGCCCCCCCCGGGGCCCCCGGAGGAGGGCGACGCCGGGACGATGCTCTGCGCGCGCGTGCCGGCGCGCCGGCACCACGACGCCGGGGGCGCGCCCCGCCTCGCGCTCACGCCGGCGCAGCTGCGGATCAACCAGCGGATCTCGCAGGCGGCGATGCGCCGCGCCAACGCGATCGAGCGCTGGCTGGACGCGGGCCTGGTGGCCCGCGACCTCTGCGGCGGAGCGATCGGCGCGGCCGACCTCGGCCCGGGCGTGACGACGGTCGCGCGCGCCGGCGGGGCACCGGTGGCGGCCGACCCGCGCCCGGTGGCGGACGGGGGCGAGCCGCGCCACCCGCCGGCGCGGGTCCGGCTCAGCGCCGGCCAGCTCCTGATCAACCAGCGCATCTCCCAGTCCGCCCTGCGCCGGCTGGACGCGCTCGATCGCCGGCTCGACGACGGGCTCACCGACGCGGACATCCGCGAGGGCGCGATCACGGCGGGCAAGCTGGTGGCGGGCCTGGCGATCGCGGCGGTCGACCCGACCGCGGCCGCCCCGGAACGGCCCGCGCCGCCGGAGCGCCCGGAGCCCGCGCGCGGGCGCCGGGCGGTGACGCTCTCGCTGGCCCAGCTACGCATCAACCAGCGCATCGCGCAGGCCGCGGTGCGCCGCGCCAACTCGCTGGGCGACCGGCTGGCCCGGGGCCTGACCGGCGCCGACATCCGCGACGGCACCATCACGCCGGCCAAGCTCGAGCCGGCGCTCCGGGCCGTGGGGGGCTGAGGCCCCCAAACCTCAGAATGGGGGGTCGGGGGGTCGATATCGGGGGCGGAGCCCGCCTCCGACCCGACCCGTGCCCGCACGCCGCCCCCACCGCCCCCTTCGCGCCCGCGTATCGGGCGCGCTCGCCTGCGCGGTCCTGGCCCTCGGCGCCGGCGCCGCTGCGGCCGGGGCGACCCCGGCGCCCGAGATCCTCACGAGCGCCCCCGCCGCGGCCGCCCCGGCGGCCGTCCCGCGCGAGGTGCTGGTCCGCTTCCGCGCCGGCACCAGCGCCTCCGAGCGCGGCCGGGTCGCCCGCGAGGCCGGCGTGACCCTGCTCTCCGGCGCCGCGCCCCCGGGCGTGCGCGTCGCCCGGACCGCCGCCGGCGACTCGCCGGCCGAGGCCGCCGCCCACCTTCGCGACGAGCCCGAGGTGGCCTGGGCCGAGCCCAACCGCATCCGGCACGCGGCCGGCGTTCCGAACGACCCCCTCTTCCCCCAGCTCTGGGCCCAGCGCAACGTGGGTCAGGACGTGAACGGCCGGGCCGGGATCGACGGCGCCGACGCCGACGCCGTGCCGGCCTGGGACATGGCGGCGGCCTGGCTCGCGGACCACCCCGCCGCGGGCGCCCCGATCGTGGCGGTGGTCGACACCGGCGTGGCGTACGCGCACCCGGACCTCGCCGGCGCGATCGCCGTGAACGCCGGCGAGAGCGGCGGCGGCAAGGAGACCAACGGCATCGACGACGACGGCAACGGGCTCGTCGACGACTGGCATGGCTGGGACTGGGTCGACGGCGACAACGACCCGTTCGACCCGGACGGGCACGGCACCCACGTGGCCGGCGCGATCGCGGCCCGGGCCGGCGACGGCTACGGCGTGAGCGGGATGGACGCCTGGGCCCGCATCCTGCCGCTGCGCGTCCTGGGGCCGGCCGGCGGCACCGACGCCGTCGTCGCCGACGCCTTCGACTACGCGGCGTCGATGGGCGCGCGGGTGGTCAACGCGTCGCTGAGCGGCGACGGCCCCTCGATGGCGCTGGAGTCGGCGATCGCCGCGCACCCCGGCGTCCTCTTCGTGGTCGCCGCCGGCAACGACTCGCTGGACGTCGACGCGACGCCGCAGTACCCCTGCGCCGCGCCCCAGGCGAACGTGATCTGCGTGGCCGCCACCGACCAGGACGACGTCCTGGCGTCGTTCTCGAACCACGGCGCCGCCTCGGTCGACCTCGCCGCGCCGGGCACCAACATCCTCAGCTCGGTCCCGGCCCACGACGTCCGCCTGGCCGAGGGCTTCGAGGCCGGCGCCGGCGCCTGGGCGCTGGGGGGGACCTGGGCGGTGACCGCCGGGGCCGCGAGCCACGGGGCGCACAGCCTGTCCGACTCGCCGGCCGGGCCGTACGCGAACGGCACCTCGGCGATCGCCCGCCTGCTGACCACGATCGACCTGACCGGCGGCACGGGCTGCCGGGTCCGCTTCGACGTCCGCCTCGCGACCGCCCTCGACGGCGACGCCCTGCTGGTCGAGGCGTCCCGCGACGGCGTCGCCTGGACCAGGGTGCTGGAGGCCGCCGGACAGACCGGGGGGAGCTTCGTGCCGGTCGAGGCCGACCTGTCCACCCTTGACGGCGCCCCGGCCGGCCGGGTGCGCCTGCGCATGGTGACCGGCGCCTCGGGGACCGACGCCGGCGTCGAGGTGGACGACCTCGAGGTCGGCTGCGTGGCGCCGGGGGTCGCCGGCGGCGACTTCGCCTTCGAGTCCGGGACCTCGATGGCCGCGCCGCAGGTGGCCGGTGCGGCCGCCCTGCTGATGACCGCCGCGCCCGGCCTCTCCGGCGCCGCGGTGAAGACCGCGCTCATGTCCGGCGTCGACCACCTCCCCGGGCTCGCCGCGGCCACGGCGAGCGGCGGCCGGCTGAACGCCGCCCGCGCGCTGTCGACGGCGCTCGCCCAGCTGGGCGGCCCGGCGCCGGACCCCGACCGGCCGGCGACGGGGCCGGACGACCCCGGGGCGACGACGCCCCCGCAGGGCCCCGTCGTGCTGCTCCCCGCCGACCCGCGACCGCTTCGCGCCGGCGGCGGCGGGCGCGCCGCGGCCGACCCGGTCGCGCCGCGCCTGCTGGGCCTGGCCCTGGGCCGCGCGGCCGGCGGGGAGCGCGTCGCCGTGCTTCGCCTGGCCGAGGCCGCCCGCGTGCGCGTGACGGTGCAGCGGCGGCGCGCGGGCAGGGTGGCGCGCTACGCGACGGTGCGCCGCACGGCCGAGCGGTCGCTCGGCGCCGGCGTGCGCCGGGTTGCGCTGGGTCCGCTGACGGCGGGCCGCTACCGCCTGCTGGTGCGGATGACGGACCGCTCGGGCAACCGGGCGACCGCCGTCCGGACGCTCCGCCTGCGGTGATGCGCCCGCGCCGGACCGGCGCTCAGAATCGAGGCCCCTCCGGCCGATGAACTACCCGAGGGACGCGCGGCACGGAAGCCGCTCAACTCGACACCCCTCGGTCACGGATGACCATGAGACCCCCCCGCCGCCGCTGGGGACGGATCACCCTCGCGGCCCCCATCATCGGCATCGCCATCGTCGCCGCCTCGGCGACGACCGGGCTCTCGTCCGCCCCGGCCGCGCAGCTGGCGCCGGCCACGGGCGAGACGGTCCCCGGCGAGGTGCTGGTCGGCTTCGTCCCCGGGACGAGCTCGAGCGACCGGGCCGAGGTGGCCCGGGACGCCGACGCCGCACCGTCCGCCCCGCCGCCGGCGCCGGGAGTGGCGCAGCTGACCGTGGACCCGGGCACGTCGACGGCCGCGGCGATCGACGCGCTCGAGGACGACCCCGCCGTGGCCTGGGTGCAGCCGAACTACGTCCGGATGCCGGCCGGGATGCCCGACGACGCCTGGTTCCCCGAGCAGTGGGGGATCCAGAACCGCGGACAGGTGGTCAACGGGACCGGCGGCGCGGCGGGCGCGGACGCCGACGTCGCCGCGGCCTGGGACCTCGTTCCCGGCGGCTCCGACCCGCTGGTCGCGGTGGTCGACACCGGCGTGGCGCTCGACCACCCTGACCTCGCGAGCACGATCGCGACCAACCCGGGCGAGAGCGGCGGCGGCAGGGAGGCCAACGGGATCGACGACGACGGCAACGGGCTCGTCGACGACTGGCGCGGCTGGGACTTCGCGGACGACGACGACGTTCCCGCCGACCCGAACGGCCACGGGACCCTGGTGGCCGGGACCATCGCGGCCCGCGCGAACAACGGCGTCGGCGTGGCCGGGGTCTCCGGCGGCGCCCGGATCCTGCCGCTGCGCGTGGTGGGCCCGACCGGCGCCACCGACGCCGACATCGCCGCCGCCTTCACCTACGCCGCCCGCCGCGGCGCCCGCGTGGTCAACGCCTCGCTGGGCGGGCCGGGCGCGTCGCCGGCGATGGACGCCGCCATGGCGGCCGCACCGGAGACGCTCTTCGTGCTGCCGGCCGGCAACGCGGCGAAGGACGATGACGTCTCGCCGGACTACCCCTGCGCCACGACCGCGCCGAACGCGATCTGCGTCGCGGCGACGGACCAGGACGACGGCATGGCCTCCTTCTCCAGCTGGGGCGCCGTGTCGGTGGACCTCGCGGCGCCGGGCGTGAACATCATCAGCACCGGGATCGACGAGACCGGGGCGGCGGACTACCGGCTCGCCAACGGCACCTCGGTCGCCACGCCGTTCGTCGCCGGCACGGCCGCGCTGCTGCTGCGGGCGGACCCGACCCTGACGACGGCGCAGCTCAAGACGGCGCTGCTGGCCGGGGCGGAGCCGCTGGCCCAGCTGGCCGGCACCTCGGTCACCGGCGGGCGGCTCAACGCGCTCCGCAGCGTGCAGGCGGCCCTCGGGCTGCCGCTCCAGGGCTCCGACGTGATCGTCGACCTCACCGACCCGATCGCCGTGCCCGAGGACGACCCCGGCCTCGGCGAGCAGCGTCCGCTGCGCGGCGACGGGGGCACCCGGGCCGCCGCCGCCGACCGCGCGGCCCCGCGGGTGACCGGGCTCACGCTGGTGCGCTGGACCGCCCGTGTGACGCTCAAGCTGCGCGTCTCCGAGACGGCCCGGGTGGGCGCGACGATCGCCCGGCGCGGGACGGGCGGGATGCGGGTCGTGGCGCGGGTGCGCCCGCGGGCCCTGCGCGCCGGCGTCCGCAGCCTCGGCCTGGGACGGCTGGGCGCGGGGCGCTACCGGGTGACGGTGCGGGCGGAGGATCCCGCCGGCAACGCCGGGACGGCGGGCCGCTGGATGATCCTGCGGCCCGCCGCCTG
>JAWVEV010000095.1:0-7987 GCA_033856535.1 Miltoncostaeaceae bacterium
GCCTTCGCCCGCCTGCGCGGCTATGCCCGGCGGCACCGCCGCCTCTTGGGCCAGGTCGCCCACGACGTGGTCGAGCGGAGGATCCGGGCCGCAGAGCTCCTCGGCTGACTGCTCCCAGGGGCGGCGCCGGCCGCTCGAGCGCCACGCAGCAGACCTCGAGCAACTGCTCGAGGTCTGCCCGAAGGGTGACGCTCGAGGTCGCGTAGTGGTGGGGGGTCCGTTGTCCGGGTCGCTCAGACGGAGCCGTCATCCCCATCGGGACGGCTTCCGCCAGGACCCAGAGGCTGAATCTCCCGAAACGTCCGAGCCGTCCTGCAACGTTCCCGCAAACGTACTCGAGCGTGAAACCTATGAATCGTAGGTCGCACGGTAGAGCATGAGAAAGCCCCGCAGTCGCAGGGCTTTCTTCGATGGCGGGACCCAGATTCGAACTGGGGACACCACGATTTTCAGTCGTGTGCTCTACCAACTGAGCTATCCCGCCCGGCGTCCCCGGGCGGGGGAACGGACCGGAAACGCTAGGGGCCGTTCCCCGGCGATTCAAGCGCGCTCCGGCGCGGCGTAGGCTCACACGGCCGTCGAGCGAAGGGATCAGCCAATGGCCCAGCACCGGTACCTGCTGCCCGAGGACGCCATCCCGAGCCAGTGGTACAACCTGGCCGCCGACCTGCCCTCGCTGCCGCCCCCGCCGCTCCATCCCGGCACGGGGCAGCCGATCGGCCCGGACGATCTGGCGCCGCTCTTCCCGATGGCGCTGATCCTCCAGGAGGTCAGCGGGGAGCGCTGGATCCCGATCCCCGACCCGGTGCGCGAGGTCTACGCCACCTGGCGACCGACGCCGCTGCACCGCGCGGTCGCGCTCGAGGAGGCGCTCGGGACGACCTGCCGGATCTTCTACAAGTACGAGGGCGTCAGCCCCGCCGGCAGCCACAAGCCGAACACCTCGGTGCCGCAGGCGTTCTACAACCGCGAGGAGGGCGTGGCGCGGCTCGCGACCGAAACCGGCGCCGGCCAGTGGGGCTCGGCGCTGAGCTACGCGTGCCGCCTCTTCGGCCTCGAGTGCAAGGTCTACATGGTGCGCGCGTCCTACGACGCGAAGCCCTACCGGCGCTCGATGATCGAGGCATGGGGCGGGACCTGCGTGGCGAGCCCCTCGACGGACACGGCCGCCGGCCGGGCGCTGCTCGAGGCCGACCCGGCCACCACCGGCAGCCTCGGGATGGCGATCAGCGAGGCGGTCGAGGACGCGGCCACCCGCGACGACACCCGCTACGCGCTCGGCAGCGTGCTCAACCACGTGCTGCTCCATCAGACCGTGATCGGCCAGGAGGCCAAGCAGCAGCTGGAGATGGCCGGCGCCTATCCCGACGTGGTGGTCGGCTGCGTCGGCGGCGGCTCGAACTTCGCCGGCATCGCGTTCCCGTTCCTCGGCGACAAGGCGGCCGGCCGGGAGGTGCGGATCGTGGCCGCCGAGCCGGCGGCCTGCCCGTCGCTCACCCGCGGCCACTACGCCTACGACTTCGGTGACACCGCCAAGATGGCGCCCCTGCTCCCGATGCACACGCTGGGCCACGGCTTCGTGCCGGACGCCATCCACGCCGGCGGCCTGCGGTACCACGGCATGGCGCCGCTGGTCTCGCACCTGGTCCACACCGGGATGGTGGAGGCGCGCGCCTACCCGCAGCGCGAGTGCTTCGCCGAGGCGATCCGCTTCGCCCGCAGCGAGGGCATCCTCCCGGCGCCCGAGCCCTCGCACGCGTTGCGCGCGGTGGCCGAGGAGGTCGAGCGGGCCCGAGAGGAGGGGGTCGAGCGCACGATCCTCTTCAACCTCTGCGGCCATGGGAACTTCGACATGTCCGCGTACGACGCGTACCTGAGCGGCGAGATGGTCGACCACGAGCTGCCTCAGGAGGATCTGGACCGGGCCGCGGCCGATCTGGCCGGTCTGCCGCAGATCGGCTGAGTGCCCGGCCGCCGGCCCCGGCGGCCGGTAATCGTGAAGATGGTGTGAATCCGGCCGGCGCGCCCGGTGGAGGAGCCCCATCGGCACGCGATTCTTGAACGTTCCGTTTCGTGGGCGTTGCAGGACGCCTTGCCAAAGCGGGACGCTGCATGTCAACTATCTCGTTTGCAGCCCCGGAGAGGAACCGGGGCCCTCAGGGAGAAGAGCAATCGCGCCCATGAAAGGCATCGCATACATCATCGGTGTGCTCGTGATCGTGGTCCTATTGGTCTCGAGCGGCGTCGTCGGCGGGGCGCTCTGCATCAACCAGCTGGGGTGCATCGCCACCAATAGCGACGGCATCTCCATCGACAACCGAGAATCGGTCACGATCGTCACCGGCAACCCGTGATCGACGAGCGCACCCTCAAGCCGGGCCCGTGGCACAAGTCCCCGGCCTGGCGGGGGGGCGCGTTCCTCCTGGGTTTCGCGTTCCTCCTGATCATCTTGGACTGGGTGCTCGGGAGCTTCATCCACCTCGGCGTCGGCCGGTTCCTGATCGTGCTGATCGTCGGCGGCATCGTGCTGAGCGCGCCCGCCGGCCTCGGGGTGGGCAAGCGGTCCGCCTCCTCCCGGATCGCGCCGCCGGCGCCCCGCGACTGGGTGCCCCAGGCGCGCGTGCAGGGCGAGGCGGGCGCGACCTACGTGATCGTGGCGCCGCCCGAGGCGCCCGCGGAGGCGCCGGACCCGGACGTGCTCGGGCCGCGCAAGAAGGCCAAGGACCTCACCCCGGGCTGGTGGGCGCTCTACACCCTGTTGTGGCGCCTGCCGGTGCTGATGGGCGACTACGGCCTCACCGGCCTCTGGCTGATGGTGCAGCGCGTGCGCGGGACCCGCATGGAGCGGCCCGCCCGCAAGCTCGACTTCGACGACCCCACGTCGCTCCCGCAGCCGGACCGCGAGACCTTCTGACGCCGGCCCCGCCGGCATCGGCGGGGCTCAGTCCCCGGGCGGCTCCGCGGGCGGGTCGCCCTCCGGCCCGGCCCGCCGGCGCATCCGGCGCTGGCTGCCCCGCACCCCGCCGATGATCACGATCCCCAGGACCAGGTAGGGGATCCCGAACAGGTACCGGTTGTCGTCCAGCGCGATCAGGAAGAGCAGCCCGCCGATCGCGAAGATGATCCCGATCGCGTAGCTGAAGACCGTGCCGGTCTGGCTCATCCGGCCTCGGTGAAGTGCTCCCGGAGCGCCTCGACCACCAGGGGCCCCAGGTCGTCCCAATCGATGCCGTCCTCCTTCGTGACGCTCACGAAGTTCGACGTCGCGAAGACGTTGGTGACCCCCTCGAGCGCAAAGATCCGCGCCCCGAGCGGATTCTCGGCCGGGTCGGATCCCTCGCGGAAGGTCTCGCTCCGCTTGTCGGTGGAGGGGCGATCCAGGGTGAACTTCAGCGCGTTGGGGTTCGGCGTCCCCTCGGGGGTGACCTCGACCATCCGGCACCTCGTCTGTCGTCGGGCGTTCCCGCACACGGTACCGGCGCCCGGCCGCGCCCGGTGGCGCCGGGTAGGATCGGCTGCATGGACGATCCGGCCCAGGAGCAGCGCGCCGCGCTGCGCGCGCTCCTGCGCGAGCGCGCCCTCATCCGCGAGTCGGTCGTGCTCTCGTCCGGCAAGCGCTCGTCGTACTACTTCGACGCCCGCCAGGTGCTGCTCGACCCCGAGGGGGCGTTCCTCGCCGGCGCGCTCGGCTACCGCGCGCTGGCCGCGGCCGAGCCGGCGGCGGTCGGGGGCCTCACGCTCGGCGCCGACCCGCTCGTGTGCGCGGTCTCGGCCGCCGCCTGGGCGGACGGCCGGCGCTGGACGGGCTTCTTCGTGCGCAAGGAGGCCAAGCGGCACGGCCTCCAGCAGTGGATCGAGGGCCCCTTCATCGAGGAGGGCACCCCGGTGGCCGTGGTCGACGACGTGCTCACCACCGGCGGCTCGCTGCTCGCCGCGGTCGAGAAGGCCCGCCAGGCGGGCGGCGTCGTGGTGGGGGCCCTGGTCGTGATCGACCGCGAGGAGGGTGGACGGGCGGCGGTCGAGGAGGCCCTCGGCGGCGCCCCGCTCCACGCCCTGGCCACGGCCTCGGAGCTCCTCGCGACGGAGCGCATCACCGCGTGAGCCTTCCGCCGACGGCCTCGCTCGGCGAGGCCCTGGTCCTGCGGGTGTCAGGACCGTCGGCAACGCTCTTGTTGGCGGGCGAGGTGCGGGAGGCCCAGCTGCCCCCGAACCTCTCCGGCGGGCCGGTGGTGGCGGGCGACCGCGTCGTCACCGAGGACTCCGAGGGCACCCTGCACGTGCTGTCGATCGGCCCGCGGGCCTCGCGCCTGCAACGCGGCGCGGGCCGCGGCGTCCGCACGCTGGTGGCGAACGTCGACCTCCTCGTCGTGGTGGCGGCCGTCGTCGAGCCGCCGCTGCACCCGCGGCTGCTCGATCGGTACCTGGTGGCCGGCACGGCGGGCGGGCTCGAGGCGGCGATCGTGCTCACGAAGGCCGACCTGCCCCACGACGAGGCCGAGGTCGCGGCGACCGTCGCGATCTACCGCGAGGTCGGCTACCCCGTGCTGATCGGATCCGTCAAGGCGCCCGAGCTCGTGGAGCGCGTGCGCGAGCTGATCGGCGGCCGGGTCGCGGTGCTCGCCGGCCACTCCGGAGTGGGCAAGTCCACCCTCACCACCGCGCTCACCGGGGTGCCCCGGGAAACCGGGGCGGTGAGCCGCAAGACCGGCACCGGCAGGCACACCACCACGGACCCGCGGCTGATCCCCCTGCCGGGCGGCGGCGCGGTGGTGGACACCGCGGGCGTGCGCACCTTCCACCTCCCGGATCTCGGGCCGGCGGACATCGAGGCCGGCTTTCCCGAGATCGCGGCCGCCGCCGGCGACTGCCGCTTCCGCGGCTGCGCCCACCTCGGGGATGCCGGATGCGTCGTTCCAAGCCGCGTGAACCCGCAACGGCTCGACAGTTATCGGCGTCTCATGGAGCCTCTGCGTCCTTGACCCTCGGCCCCGCGCCAGCGAGAGTTTGTGCGGCTCCGCACACCCACCCCCCGCGCCAATCCTGTTGGAGGAACAATGACGCCCCCTCGCCGCTTCCTGCCCCCCCTCATGGGCGGCGCTCAGAAGACCGGTTGGGAAGCCCTCGAGAAGTGGGTCGGGGGCGGCGGCGGTGGCGAGGCCGCGGCGCCCTCCGGTAAGACCGGCTGGGAGGCCCTCGACAAGTGGGTCGGCGGCGGTGGCGGTGGAGCCGCCGCGGCGCCGGCCGGTCCCTCCGGCAAGACCGGCTGGGAGGCGCTCGACAAGTGGGTGGGTGGCGGCGGTGCCGCGGCCGCCCCGTCCGCTCCCTCCGGCAAGACCGGCTGGGAGGCCCTCGACAAGTGGGTCGGCGGTGGCGCCGCCGCGGCGGCTCCGGCCGCGGCCCCCTCCGGCAAGACCGGCTGGGAGGCGCTCGAGAAGTGGGTCGGTGGCGGCGGCGCTGCCGCGGCCCCCGCGGCCGCCGCGTCGGGCAAGACCGGCTGGGAGGCCCTGGACAAGTGGGTCGGCGGTGGCGGAGCCGCTGCCGCGCCGGCCGCCCCCTCCGGCAAGACCGGCTGGGAGGCGCTCGACAAGTGGGTCGGCGGTGGCGGCGGTGGCGGTGGCGCTGCCGCGGCCTCCGCTGCGGCCCCCTCGGGCAAGACGGGCTGGGAGGCGCTCGACAAGTGGGTCGGCGGCGGCGGCGCTGGCGCTGCCGCGGCCCCCGCTGCGGCCCCCTCGGGCAAGACGGGCTGGGAGGCGCTCGACAAGTGGGTCGGCGGCGCCGCCGCCGCCGCGGCTCCGGCCGCGGCCCCCACCGGCAATACCGGCTGGGAGGCCCTGGAGAAGTGGGTCGGGGGTGGCGGAGCCGCCGCCGCGCCGGCAGCTGCCCCCTCCGGCAAGACCGGGTGGGAGGCGCTCGAGAAGTGGGTCGGCGGTGGCGGCGGGGCCGCCGCGGCTCCGGCCGCTCCGTCGGGCAAGACCGGCTGGGAGGCCCTGGAGAAGTGGGTCGGGGGTGGCGGCGGCGCCGCCGCGGCCCCGGCCGCGCCGGCCGCCAAGACCGGCTGGGAGGCGCTCGACCAGTGGGTCGGCAGCGGCGGCGGGAAGGCCGCCGGCGCCGCCGCTGCCGCGCCGGCTCCCGCGGCCGCGCCCGCAGCCGCCTCGGCGGGACCGTCCGGCACCACCGGCTGGGAGGCGCTCGACAAGTGGGTCGGCGCCGAGCCGACCGCGGCCAACGGGGCCGAGGCCGAGGCCCAGCCCGCGGCGGTCGCCGCCGCGGCCGGCGAGGAGGAGCCGGCCTCCGGCGGCGGCTTCATGGGCTTCCTCAAGCGCCTCTTCGGCGGCAAGTAGGGCGGATGCCACGCCCGCGGGGAGCCGCGACCGGCGGCGCCCCGCGGGGAGGCCACGGCCCCGGGTGGTCCGAGGGCCGGCAGCGGACGCGTCAGGAGCGCTCGGCCGGCGGCGTCATCCTGGTCCCGTACGGCCAGCAGCTGCTGGTCGCGACCATCGTGCTGCGCGGCGGCGCGGTGCTGGCGCTCCCCAAGGGGCGGATCGAGGCGGGCGAGGACCCCTCCGACGCGGCCGTCCGGGAGACCCGCGAGGAGACCGGGCTGTCGGGGGTCCTCCTCGGGCCGTTGCAGGAGATCAAGTACTCCTTCTACTCGCGCGAGTGGTCCGCGCGCATCGCCAAGCGCGTGACCTTCTTCCTGCTGGCCTACCGCGCCGGCTCGACCGCGCACCACGACCTCGAGGTGGAGGGGGTCCGCCTGGTGCCCGTCGGCGAGGCCGAGCGGCGCCTGACCCACGCGGGCGAGCGCTCGGTGATGGCGGCCGCCCTCGCGCGCCTCGCCGACGGGCTGCTGGCGCCCTGACCACCCCCGCGCGCGCGGCCGCCCCGCCCGCCGGGGCAGGGTACGGTGTGCCCGCCACGAACACTTGGCGGCGCCGGCTCACCGTGCCGGCGCCCGCACCGTCGCCGGAAGGACGCCCGTGTACGCGCTGAACTTCTACTCGCCGCTGTTCATCGACCAGCTCCGCAAGGGCCGCAAGACGGCGACGATCCGACTGGGCGACAAGGGCCACAAGTACCGCAAGGGCCAGCTGGTCTGGGTGACGGTCGGCCACCGCCACGGCCCGCGCCAGCGCATCTTCACGGCGATCATCGATCAGGTCGACGTCAAGCCGCTCCGGGAGCTCACCCAGCGCGACATCGAGCGCGACAACCCCGAGTTCCGCCTCGTGGAGGACACGCTCCACTTCCTCTCGCACATCTACTCGCGCGAGGTCACGCTCGACGACACGGTCTCCGTGATCCACTTCAGCGAGGTCATCGAGTTCCCCTCGCTCAAGTAGGAGCTTCCCCGCCGCCCCCTTGAGGGTGCCGCCCCCGGGGGCTACCCTTTTGGCACTCAGTTCGAGTGAGTGCCAAACGCGGAGGAAGACGGATGAATCTGGAGCCCTTGGGCGACCGACTCGTGGTGCGGGCCATTGAGGCCGAGAGCGTCACCTCGAGCGGTCTCGTGCTGCCGGACACCGCCGCCGAGCGCCCCCAGCGCGGCGAGGTGCTGGCCGTGGGCCCGGGCCGGTACGAGGACGGCAAGCGGGTTCCCCCGCTCGTCGCCGCCGGTGACGAGGTCATCTACTCGAAGTACGGCGGGACCGAGATCAAGGTGGACGGCGAGGACCTGCTGATCCTGCGCGAGTCCGACGTCCTGGCGAAGGCGGTCTGAGCGTGGCCAAGTTGCTGAAGTTCGACGAGGACGCCCGCCGGGCCCTCGAGCGCGGCGTGAACATCCTCGCCGACGCCGTGAAGGTCACGCTCGGCCCCAAGGGCCGGTACGTGGTGCTCGACAAGAAGTTCGGGGCCCCGACCATCACCAACGACGGCGTCACGATCGCGCGTGAGATCGAGGTCGAGGACCCGTTCGAGAACCAGGGCGCGCAGCTGGTGCGCGAGGTCGCGACCGCCACGAACGACGTGGCCGGCGACGGCACCA
>JAWVEV010000096.1:0-29316 GCA_033856535.1 Miltoncostaeaceae bacterium
GTGACCACCGAGATCTACACCCACGTCACCGCGGCGCACCTTCGCGAGGACTTCGACCGGGCCCATCCGCGCGCGCGGTCCCGGACGCCGGCGGCCTAGGGCCGGCTCAGACGGGCGGGTGGGTGCCCAGCATCCCGTAGGCCGTCAGCGAGATGTAGAGCGAGAAGGCCACGATGCCGATCGCGACCGCGGCCATCGCGATGCCCTGGCCGCGCAGGCGGCCCTCGCTGTTGCGGATCTCGACCAGGGCGATCACGCCGAGCGTGATCGCGAGCGGCGGGAGGATGCCGAGCAGGATCCCGGCGATGGCGACCACCAGCGCCACGACGGCCCGCGGGCCCACGCGGGCCGGGCCGTCGGACGGGGGCGCGGCCAGCGGGACCGGCGGCTCGCGGCGCACGCCGACCAAGGCGACGATGATGCCCGCCAGCGCGATCGTGACCGCGGCCACCACGGTCTTCCCGCCGCCGAGCAGCACCAGGTCGGCCTCGGCGGCGAAGTCCTTCGAGACCCGCGGCGTGGCGATCTGGGCGCCGCCGGCGACCGCGATCAGGGTCGCGACCACCATGCCCGCGAACTGCGCCCACAGGCGCGGGATGAGCGCCGCCGCGGCGAGCACGACCGCGCCCACCACCGCGAGCACGATCAGGGTGCCGTCGAACTGCGCGGTGCGCGTCGCGCCGCCGCTCCGGGCCGGGCCCTCGATCACGTCGCCGACGAGCGGCGCGAGGGCGATCAGGACCGATGCGAGCGCCGCGATGGCGAAGCCGACGCGGCTCATGACGCCCATCGAGGGCGAGTCGGGGGACGGCCTCCAGATGGAGCTGGGGATCAGTCCGCCCTCCCCGGCCGAACGGGGATGATCCGCGGCCGCACGCCGCCCGAGCCGACCTCGATGATGCCCACGCTCGGCACCCAGGCGGCCTCGCCGAGCTGGCGCCGGAAGCGGTACACGCTCCGGTCGCCGATCCCGACCAGGCCGGGGCGCGGCGGCATGCCGCCCTCCATGTTCCCGAAGGGGCAGAGCGCGCCGGGCGAGAAGCAGACCATGCTCCCGTGGCGGGCGATCGTCGGGTCGTGCCAGTGGCCGTAGACCGCGCAGTCGACGTCGCCGAGCTTGCGGGCCAGCCAGCGGTGGATGCCGGCGTAGTAGCGGATCCGCCGGCCGGCGGCGACGTGGGCCGCGACGATCGAGATGTCCACCGGGCGCGGCCGGCGCCCGTGCACCAGCCCGATCCGGTGGCCGGCGACGGTCATCACCAGCGTCTCGGGCAGGCCCAGGCCGTCCAGCCGGTCATGGTCGCCGCGCACGGCCGCCACCGGGGCGATCGTCGCGAGGTCGTCGAGCACGCCGGGCACGCTCAGGTCGCCGGCGTGGAGCACCAGGTCGCAGCCCTCCAGCGCCTCCAGGGCGCCGTCGGGGAGCTCGGGCAGGTACTCGCCCACGTGGGAGTCGGCCACCACGCCGATCCGCACCGTCACCCGCGGAAGCGCTCCGCCGCCGCCGCGCGCTCCAGCGCCAACGCGACCAGCCGGTCCACCAGCTCGCCGTAGGGCACGCCGCCGGCGGCCATCAGCGAGGTGTACGCGCTGGTCGGCGTGAAGCCGGGGATCGTGTTCAGCTCGCTCACGTAGACCGACTCGCCGTCGACGAAGAAGTCGACCCGGGCCATGCCCCAGCAGTCGACCGCCCGGAACGCGGCCGCGGCCAGCTCCCGGGCCCGCTCGGCGACCGCCGCCGGCAGCTCGGCGGGGATGATCAGGCTCGCCCGGCCCGGCTGGTACTTCGTCTCGTAGTCGTACCAGTCGGCGTCGTAGGCGATCTCGGCCGGCGGCGAGACGATGAGGTCGCTCCCGCCGAGGACCCCCACCTCCACCTCGCGCCCCGAGATGCCGCGCTCGACCAGCGCCTTGGGGTCGTGGGCGAAGGCCAGGTCCAGCGCGGCGTCGAGCTCCTCGGCGGCGGCGACCCGGCTGATGCCCACGCTCGAGCCGAGCCGGGCCGGCTTGGCGAAGGCCGGGTAGCCCACCTCGGCGGCCACCCGCGCCCGGACCGCGGCGGGGTCGGCGGCCCACTCCTCGACGCGGACGCCGACCCACTCCGGCGACGGGATGCCGGCCTCGGCGCAATGAACCTTGAAGAGGGCCTTGTCCATGCCGAGCGCCGAGGCCGCGACGCCGGCGCCGACGTACGGCACCCGGGCCATCTCGCAGAGGCCCTGCACGGTCCCGTCCTCGCCGAAGGGCCCGTGGAGGACCGGGAAGACCACGTCCACCGCGCGCTCCGGGCCGCCGTCGAGCGATGCGAGCACGGCACGGCCGTCGGTCCCCGGCACCAGGGCCACCGGCGCGCCGTCGACGCTCCAGGCGCCCTCGCGGTCGATCAGGATCGCGGTCACGTCGTGGCCGCGCTCGCGAAGGGCGCCGGCGACGCCGGCCGCCGAGACCAGGGAGACCTCGTGCTCGCTGCTGCGCCCGCCGGCCAACACGGCGACGCGAGGGCTCATTGACCCCCGCCGCCGGTGGTGTCGGTCCCCTCGCCGGGCGGCGCCGGGCCGAGGCTGAAGGTGAAGCGGACCTGGGAGTTCGGCGCGGCCGGGGTGCCGGCGGCGGGGACCTGCTCGATCACGGTGTCCTCGGGCTGGTCGCTGTAGGCGCCCTGGCTGATCACCACGAACCCGGCCTGCTCCAGGGTCGCCTGGGCGTCGCCGCCCGAGAGCCCGATCACCGACGGCACGGTGGACTGCTCGGGCGCCGCGGCCGCGACGGTCAGGGTCACCGCGGTGCCGGTGTCGACCTTCTCGCCGGGGGACGGGCTCTGGTTGATGACCTGGCCCTCGGGCGAGCTGGGGTCCTCCTGGTCCACCACGTCGCCCACGGTCAGGTCGGCGTCCGCGAGCTCGGCGCGGGCGTCGTCCACCGAGCCGCCGGTCACGTCGGGGACGGTGGCCTGCTCGGGGCCGGTCGAGACGGTCAGGGTCACGGTGGCGTCGGCCTCGGCCTGGGTGTTCGGCCCCGGGTCCTGGCGGATGACGGTGCCCTTCTCCTGCTCGGCGGCCTCCTCGTTGACGTCGCCCACGGTGAAGCCGGCGTCCCGGAGCCGCTCCCGGGCGCGCGCCAGCTTGTCCCCGGTCACGTCGGGCACGGGCACGGTCCCCGGCCCGCTGCTCACGCGCAGCGTCACGGTCGACCCCTCGTCGACCTTCGTCCCGGCGGGCGGGTCCGTGGACACCACCGTGCCGTCGTCGGCCTCCGCCTCGACGGGCACCGAGTCGCCCACCAGCCCCGCCTGGTCGAGCTGGGCCTGGGCCTGGGCCAAGTTGAGGCCCTGCAGCGAGGGCACCGTCACCTGGTCGCCCCCCCGGAGCAGGTAGACGGCGGCCAGGCCGCCGATCACCAGCAGCGCGATCAGCCAGAGGATCACCGGCAGCATCCGCCGCCGCCGGGGCGGCTCCTCGGGCGGGATCGGGGCGACCCGGGTCCGCGCCGTCCGCGGCGGCGGGGGAGGCGGCGGCGGGGCCTGCGGCATCACCCGGGTGGCGGCCGTGGCCGGCGCGGCGGCGAAGGCGCGCGTCATCGCGGTGCCGCCCTCCAGGCTCCCGCGGATGTCGAGCAGGGCGCCGCGGAACTCCTCCGCGGTGCGGTACCGGTCGCCGGGGCGCTTGGCGAGCGCCTTCAGCACGACCGCGTCGAGCTCGATCGGGACACCCGGCTCGTAGATCCGCGGCGGCACCGGCGGCTCGTTCACCTGCTTCATGGCGACGGTCATCGGCCGCTCGCCGTCGAAGGGCACCCGGCCGGTGAGCATCTCGTAGAGCACGATCCCGACCGCGTAGCAGTCGCTCGCGGCGGTCACGTCGTCCCCGCGGGCCTGCTCGGGCGAGAGGTACTGGGCCGTGCCGATCACCGAGCCGACCTCGGTCATCTCGGTCTGGGCGCCGGCGCGGGCGATGCCGAAGTCCGTCACCTTCAGGTGGCCGTCCTCGGCCACCATCACGTTCTGCGGCTTGACGTCGCGGTGGATCACGTCGCGCCGGTGGGCCGCGCCGAGCGCGGCCAGGATCTGGAGCGCGTAGTCGACCGCCTCGCCCGGCGGCAGCGGCGCGCGCCGGCGGATGACCTCCTTCAGGTCCGGGCCGGCCAGGTACTCCATGACGATGTAGTAGGTGTCGTCGGCCTCGCCGCGGTCGTACACCGCGACGATGTTCGGGTGGTTCAGGCCGGCGGCGGCCGAGGCCTCGCGCCGGAACCGCTCCACGAACGACGGGTCGGCCGCGTAGCGGTCGAACAGCACCTTCACCGCGACCTCGCGGTCCAGCAGCCGGTCGTGCGCCAGGAACACGCGCGCCATGCCGCCGGCGCCGAGCTGGCGCCCCAGCTCGTACCGCTCGTTGATCGTCATGCCGGGCTCGAAGCCCATCAGGCGGACGCTCCGCTCAGCGCGTGCCCTCCTCGTCGGTCGGCGGCCGGAGGACCGCCGACATCACGTCGGCCGCGATCGGCGCGGCGACGGTCCCGCCGGTGCTCGGGGTCCCCTCGATCACCACCGCCACGGCAACCTCCGGGTCCTCGGCCGGCGCGAACCCGATGAACCATGCCTGGTTGAGACCGGCATTTCCGGTCTCGGCGGTGCCGGTCTTGCCCGCGGCCTGCACGTTCAGGTCCGACAGGGCCGCGGCGGTGCCGGTGCCGTCGTTGACCACGTTCTTCATCATGTCGGTCATCTGGGCGGCGGTCTCGGCGCTCGCCACCTCGCCCAGCTCGACCAGGTCCTCGCGCCTCACCACCGACCCGCGCCGGTCGACGATCCGGCTCATCAGATGCGGCTGCATGAGGGTGCCGCCGTTGGCGATCCCGGCCGCGACCATCACCATCTGCAGCGGCGTCATCAGGAGCTGCTCCTGGCCGATCGCGATGCGCGCCACGTCGATGTTCTGCTCGCCGTTCGGCAGCAGCTTCCCGTCGCGGTACCGGCCGGCCACCGCGACCTCGTCCTCGGGCAGGTCGATCGGGATGCGCTTGCCGATGTCGAAGAGCGTCATCTCCTCGCCGAGCCGGTCGGCCCCCAGCTCGTCGCCGAGGCGCGCGAACGTCGTGTTGATGGAGTTCGTGAGCGCGGTCTTCAGATCGTGCTCCCCGAACTTCTCGCCGCCGAAGTTGCGGATCTGCCCACCGGGGGTCTTGTAGGAGCCGGTGTCGTCGAAGCGGGTGTCCGGGGTGATCCCGAGGTCGCTCTGGAGCGCCGCCGTCGCGGTGATCACCTTGAAGGTCGACCCCGGCGGGTAGCGGCCGTCGGTCGCGCGGTCGACGAGTGGCGCGTCCTCGTCGGCCAGGATGGCGGTCGGGTCGCTCAGGAACTCGGTCGGGTCGTAGGTGGGCGAGGAGGCCAGCGCCAGGATCGCGCCGGTGCGCGGGTCCATCGCCACCACCGCGCCCTTCTGGCCGGCGAGCCCGTCGATCGCGGCCTGCTGCACGCGCGTGTCGAGGGTGACGAAGAGGTTCGCGCCCTCCTTCTCGTGCAGGTTCAGGCGCTGCAGGATCGGCTCGGCGCCGAACGAGCCCGAGAGGTAGCGGTCGTAGCTGTCCTCGAGGCCGGTCTTCTCGCCGCCGATCGTGGCGTAGCCCACCGCGTGGGCCGCCAGCGAGCCCTGCGGGTAGATGCGCTGGTAGAGGCGCTGCCCCTGGACCCGGCGCGCCCGGCTGGCGGCCAGGATGCGCCCGTCCGCCGAGATGATCCGCCCGCGATCGATCAGCCGCTCGCGCTGGGCGGTCTGGAGGTTGTCCTCGCGGTCGTTGAGGCTGCCGGCGGCGATCATCTGCCAGTAGCCGAGCAGCAGGACGAGCACCAGGAACCCTCCCGAGAGGGTCATGTAGAGGCGCCGGATGGACCTATTCACCGGCCGCCGCCAGGTCGCCCTCGTCCATCGGCCCGCCCCGCCGGCCGCGCGGCTCGTAGCCCGCCCGCGAGCGGTGGCTGACGATCGACAGCAGCGCGACGATGCCGAAGTTGGTCACCACGCTGGACCCGCCGTAGCTCATGAACGGCAGCGTCACGCCGGTCAGCGGCACCAGCCGCACCACGCCGCCGATGATCAGGAAGGCCTGCAGCCCGACCACGGCCGTCAGCCCGCCGGCGAGCAGCTTCGAGAAGCCGTCGGTGGCCGCGCCGGCGATCGCGAAGCCGCGCCCCATCAGCAGCACGAACCCGAGCAGCACGCCCACCGCGCCCACGTAGCCGAGCTCGGTGGCCACGGCCGAGAAGATGAAGTCGGTCTTGAGCGCCGGGATCACGGTGTCGCCGTTCTCGAACACCAGGAAGGCCTGGCCGAGGCCGCGCCCGATCACGCCGCCGTCGGCGATCGCGTAAAGCGACTGCACCAGCTGATACCCGCGGTCACCCGGGTCGTCGAAGGGCTGCAGCCAGGCGCTGACGCGGTCCTGGATGCGCCCCACCGCCAGGTACACCGCCAGCGACCCGACCGCGAAGAGCGCCAGCCCGATCACCGTGTAGGCCACCCGCCCGGTGGCCATGTAGATCATGGCCAGGAACGCGCCGAAGAAGAGGAGCGCGGTGCCGAAGTCGTTCAGCACCACCACCAGCGCCAGGGCGGCCAGCAGGAAGACCAGCACCGGGCCGAGCGCGCTGAAGGGCGGCACCGGCATGCCGAACAGGCGCTTGGTGGGGATCGCCAGGAGCTCGCGCTTGTCGCGCAGGTAGGCCGCCAGGAAGATCACGATCAGGACCTTCGAGAGCTCGCCGAGCTGCACCGTCTGGCCGCCGCCGACGTCGATCCAGAGCTTGGATCCGTTGATCGAGGTCCCGATGGCCATGGTCACGACCAGCAGGCCCACGCCGGCGAGGCCGATCAGGTAGCGGTAGCGCTCCAGCACCCGGTGGTCCGGCACCAGCAGCATGGTCGCCACGAAGACCGCGCCGCCGGCGGCCACCCAGATCGCCTGGTCGGCCGCGAGCGCGGGGTCGATCCGGTTCAGCTCGACCAGCCCCACCGCGGTCAGCACGCCGACGATCGGCAGCAGGTAGGGGTCGGCCAGCGGCGCGCGCCAGCGCAGCGCGAGGTGCATGGCGAGGAACACCGCCACCACCGCGAGGGCCCCGGGCACGGGGCCGTAGCTCAGCTCCTCCGCCTTCGCGGACGCGACCGAGGCGGCCCCGAGCACGCCGAGGATCGCGGCGGGGACCAGGAATCCGAGCTCGCGCCCGCGGGGGCCGATCATCCGGTGGCGCTGCCCCCGGTGTCCGCCGGCCCGGTGGGGCCCTCGGTCTCGAGCTCGGTGCCGGGCGGGGCCAGCGGGCGCAGCTCGGGCACGCCGAGCCGCCAGACCAGGCCGGCGGCGATCTGCACGGCCTCCCCCTGCCCGTGCCAGCCGCCCTCGAGCGCGCCGGGGCTGCCCTCGCGCGCCACGTCGGCGGGGACGCCGGTGCCCTGCCAGGGCTGGGCCAGGTCCAGGCCGAGCGCCGACCAGGGCAGCCCGTGCTCGACCGCGACGGTGCCGTCGTCGGTCTCGGCGAGCGAGTAGGTGCGGCTGCCCACCCAGGTCAGCGCGGCGGCGGTGGCCGCGAGGACGACCACGATCCCGATGACGATCGGGCGCTTGCGCCGGGCGCGCCGGCGGTCGACCGGCTCCAGCACCCGGGCCGGACGCGCCGCCGGCCCGTCGGCCGCGGCCTGGGCCGCCCGGCCGCGCATGCCGCCGAGCACCGGGATCTCGGCCGTGTCGGCGCCCTCCTCGCCCGGCTCGCCGGCCGCGCCGGCGGCCTCGGCGGAGGGGGCCTCGTCGGCCGGGCCGACCCGGGCGAGCACCACGGTGACGTTGTCGGCGCCGCCGGCGGCGTTGGCGGCGTTCACCAGCCGGCGGGCGGCCTCCTCCAGGCTCTTCGCCTCGACCAGCTCGCCCGCGATGCGCCCGTCGGGCACGTACGAGGAGAGGCCGTCGCTGCAGACCAGCACGATGTCGCCCTCGCGGAGCTCCTCGCTGACCTCGTCCACCCTCACGCTGGCCTCGGCGCCGAGCGCGCGCGTGATCACGTTGCGGTGCGGGTGGGCCTCGGCCTCCTCGGGCGCGAGGCTGCCGCGGCGCACCATCTCCGCGACCACCGAGTGGTCGTCGGTGAGCTGGCGCAGCTGGCGGCCGCGCCAGAGGTAGGCCCGGGAGTCGCCCACGTGCACCACGCCCAGCTTGCCGTCGTCGAGGACGGCGGCGGTCATCGTGGTGCCCATCCCGGACTTCTCGGGGTCCCGCTCGGCCATGCGGCGGATCTCGGCGTTCGCGCGCACGATGGCGTCGCGCACCTGGGCCGCGCTGGGCGGTCGGCGCAGCTCGGCGATGGCCTTCACGGCCACCTCCGCGGCCACCTCTCCGGCCTTGGCGCCGCCCATGCCGTCGGCGACCGCGATCAGGGAGGGCTCGGCGAGGGACCGGTCCTCGTTGTGGGACCGCACGCGACCGGTGTCCGTCAGGCCGGTCACCTCCACCAGGGCGAGGGGGCGGCTCACGTCATTCCTCGTAGCGGAGGACGGTCTCCCCGATCCGGAGCTGGTCGCGCACCTTCAGCTGGGCGTCGCCCTCGACGCGGCGGTCGTTCAGGAACGTGCCGTTGGTCGAGCCCAGGTCCTCCACGAAGAGGAAGTGGCCCCGCCGCATGATGCGGGCGTGCATGTGGGACACGAACGGGTCGCCGATCGGCAGCCCGCTCGAGCCCGAGCGCCCGATGGTCAGCCCGCCGTCGAGCTCGATCTCGCGCCCCTGCGCCAGCGCCGGCGAGCGCTCCACGACCAGCTTGGGGTGGATGTTCGTCCCCAGCTCGGGCCGCTCGTCGTTCCGGCCGCGGTCGCGATCGCGGCCCGCGGGCTCGGTGGGCGGCTCCTGGAGCTGCGACTCGGCCGTCGACTGCTCGGGCTCCGGCGGGGCGGCGACGGGCTCCGGCCGCGGGGGCGGCGGAGGCGGCGGCGGAGGAGGGGGCGGCGCGACGGCGGCCGCGGCGGCGGCGGCCATCGCCTGCTCCGCCGCCTCGGTGCGCTTGCGGTCCCGGCGCGACTGGCGCGTCGCCCGCGCCTTGGCCGGCCGGGGCGCGGCCACGGGGGGGAGCGGGGCGTCGATCTGGCGGCTCGACGAGCGGACCACCGACCAGACGAACAGGTAGAGGAGAAGCAGGAAGACCGCCTGGGCGATCAGCAGCCCGGTCTCGATCACGACATCTCGACCGTGATGTCGGAGGTGCCGATGCCGATCACGTCACCGGACGTCAGCGCCTGCCGCTTCACCTCCCGGCCGTTCACCTCGCTGCCGTTGGTGGAGCCGAGGTCGACCAGGAACCAGTCGGTTCCGATGTGCCGGATCTCGGCGTGGGTGCGGCTCACGTTGGGGTCGGCGATGACCAGGTCGCACTCCCGGCTGCGGCCGATCGTGGTGACGCGCTTGTTCAGGCGCAGGCGCCCGGACGGCGTCACGAGGGTGACCGTCTGCGGCACCAGGCCGGCGGCCCGGGCGTCGTCGGCGGACATGACCTGGGTCCCGCTCACGCCGGCCAGGGGCTCGTAGGGCACGTGCGGCGGCGCCGGCGGGGCGGGAGGCGGCGGGGGCGCGGGGGCCTCCTCGGCCGCCGCCGGGGCCTCGGCCGCGCCCTCGGCGGGCGGCGCCTCGGCGGGCGGGGGCGTCGGCGCCGGACCGGCCGCCGGCGTCCCGACGGGCGACTCGGCCATCCGGCAGGCGATGCCGAACTCGCCCAGGCGCAGGTCCGAGTCCTCCTGCAGGCTCACGGTGGGCTCGGCGACCATCGCCAGACCGGCCCCACGCGCGTGCGCGCCGAGGTAGGTGGCGAGCTCGGCGCAGAGCGACGCCTCGTAGGCCGCGAACTGCACGTGATCCTGCGGCGACAGGTAGACGGTGAACTCGTTCGGCACGTAGACGCGCGACACGGAGATGGTCTTGTGATCCTCCATCTCCTTCGCGAGCTTGCGCGCGAGCTCGACCGGCTGGAGGCCGCTGCGGAAGGCTCGGCGGAAGCCCCGCTCGAACACGCCTTCGACCTTCTGCTCGATTCCACGAAGAATGCTCATGGTGTGCGACCCCGCAGGGTAGCGGACGCCGGACGGGAGCCGAGCCGGCCGAGGCGGCGCCAGGGCTGCAGGCCCCAGGCCACCACGAGCACGCACGCCGGCAGAACGGCGCCCGCGGCGTCCGCGCGGGCGCCCGGCGCGAGGAGGATCGCGGCCGACATCAGGCCGGCCCAGACGAGGGCGGCGAGCATGCGCGGCGCGCCGGCGCGCGCCCCGGTCACCAGGGGCACGGCCATGGCCGCGACGACCAGGCCCGCCCCGCCCACCAGGGCCGCGGGATGGGCCGTCAGCGGGTCGGCCAGCCGGTGCGCCGCGTCCGTGACGTCGTGCGCCCCGCGCAGGTCGTCGAGCGCCGGATCCCGCGGCACGGAGGAGAAGAGCACCCCCGGGGCGCCGGTCGTCACCTGCCACACCAGGGTTGCCCCCACGCCGGCCACGGCCACCCAGAGCCGCGCCGTCCAGCGGTCGACGGTCCCGGCGGCGGCGGCGAAGAGGGGGCCGAGGCCGATCGCGAACAGCGCCGGCGCGGCCGCCGGCAGGAGCAGCAGGCGGCTCGGGTGCGCCGGGCGGGCGGCCAGCAGGAGCGCGAGGCCCAGGGCGCCGACCACCGCTGCCAGCGCGGGCGCGACCCGGGCGAGCAGCCCGAGCGCGCCGCCGCCGATCAGGAGCGCCGCCTCGCGCGGGCGCCAGGCGCAGAGCGCGCCGGCGGCGAGCGCCGCGGCGAGGATGGCCCCGCGCGTCATGCCGGACCCGGTCTCCAGCGCGACCGCGGTCAGCGCGGCGCCGCCGGCGGCGCTCGCGAGGGCCGGCAGCGCGCGCAGCCCCTGCCCGCGCACGCCGATCTGCATCCGCGACGCGCCCAGGCGCTCGGCCAGCCCCTGCGCGCTCGGCCGGTCGCGCGGGTCGCGCGCCAGCGCCGCGTCGACGTGCCGGCACAGGGGCAGCGGCAGGTCCGGCCGGGCGGCGTGCAGCGGCGGGATCTCGGAGGCGGCGGCGCGGCGGGCGGTCTCGGCGGGACCGTCGGCGGAGATCGGGTTGCTGCCGGAGAGCCCCTCGTAGAGCACCAGGGCGGCGGCGTAGACGTCGGCCGGCGCCCCGGCCGGCTCGCCCAGCGCCTGCTCGGGCGCCATGTAGGCGACCGTGCCGACCACGCCGCCGGTCAGCGTGAGCCCGGCCTCGTCGACCAAGCGCGCGACGCCGAAGTCGGCCAGCCGGGCGCGCCCGTCGACCGTCACGAGGATGTTCGCCGGCTTCACGTCCCGGTGCACCACGCCGCGCTCGTGCGCGTGCTGGAGGGCGCCGAGGACGTCGGCGACGATGCGGACCATGTGGCCCGCCGCGACCCCGCGCCCGTCGCGCAGGTGCTCGAAGAGCGACTGCCCCTCCACGAGCTCCCAGACCAGGTAGAGCGCGTGGGCGTCCTCGCCCCAGTCGAGCAGCGGGACGATCGCCGGGTGGTCCAGCCGGCTCGCCGCGCGCACCTCCGCGCGCACGCGCGCGTCGAGATCGAGATCGACCGGGATGCGCTTCACGGCGACCTCGGCGCCGGTCGCGAGGTCCTCGGCGCGGTAGACGATCGAGGTCGCGCCGCGCCCCAGGACCGGGCCCAGGCGGTAGCGCCCCAGGGCCGGCGGGGCGAGGGCGGGAGGGTGGGGACGCACGGTGGTGGGTTCGGCGCGCGCGCCGGGCTCCCTTCGCGCGCGCCCTGCGCGCGGGGACCGCGCGCCCTGCCCGGACCCCCGGGCGGGGCCGCGCGGCCCCTTCTCCGCCCGGGCGACGACCGAACCCCGTGGTACCATCGCGGCCCCTGTACCCAGGACGCCCGGGCGAGTGGTGGAATTGGTAGACACGCTAGGTTCAGGGTCTAGTGCTCGTACGAGCTTGGGGGTTCGAGTCCCCCCTCGCCCACCTCGCTCCCCCCAGTGAGCAACCCCCCGCTTCCCCGCCTCCGACCACGGTCTGAACCGCCCCGTCTCGCGGCGGTCGTCGGGTAGTGGCCGAGTACGACGACGACCGGCCCGACTTCGACGCGGTCTTCGGCGATGACGATCCGGGGCAGACGGTCGGCCGCCGCCGGCGCGGGCTGAGGCGCCCCCGCCGGGACGAGCCCGACGACCCCGAGCCCGGCGCGACCGCCCAGGTGCGCCGTCCGCGTCGCCTCGGCCGCGACGACGCGCCGCCGCCCGACGACGACATGCCCTACCCGGAGCCGAGCGTCGACGAGCCGCCGCGCCGGTCCTCCCGCGGGCGGTCCCGGCTCGGCCGCGGCGGTGGTGGTGGTGGCGGCGGCGGGGGCGGTGGCGGCGGCCGGCCGCGGCGGCCGCGCGGATCGTCCGGCGGCTCGCGTCGCGGCGGCGGCGGCGGGGTGCTCCAGCAGCCGGCCATGCGCCTGCTGCTCGGCTTGGTCTTCCTGGTCATCCTGGTCGTGGTGATCTTTCTGGTGGTCAACAGCTGCCAGGAGAGCGCCCTCAAGAACTCGTACCGCGGCTACATGAATGGCGTGACCGAGATCACCGGCAAGTCGGCCGAGCAGGGCCAGGCGCTGCGGACCACCCTGAACAACTCCCAGGGCGCCGAGCCGGCCGCGCTCCGCGGCCAGGTGCAGGACCTCGCGACCCAGGCGCAGGCGCTGGTGGACCAGGCCAACGACCTCGACCCGCCGGACAAGGTCGGCGACGCCCAGCAGAGCCTGGTGCTCGCGCTCGAGTACCGGACGGCGGCGCTGAAGCAGCTGGCCGAGATCCTCCCCAACATCATCGCCTCCGAGGACGAGCAGACCGCC
Source organism: Miltoncostaeaceae bacterium (assembly GCA_033856535.1). GTDB lineage: Bacteria > Actinomycetota > Thermoleophilia > Miltoncostaeales > Miltoncostaeaceae > JAWVEV01. The sequence goes on from JAWVEV010000096.1 coordinate 12,862, forward strand.
AGCACGGAGATCGCCGAGCGCATGCAGCTGCTGCTGGCGAGCGACGTCATCTACGCGAACTCGTTCGTCGGCCCGGCGCGCCAGGCCGAGGAGGACGACGACATCTCGGGCATCGAGGTGCCCGACAGCGAGCCGTTCCTGCCCAACCCGCAGCTGGCCTCGCCGACCGGAGCCGAGACCCTGCTCTCGGGCCTGAAGCGCAGCGACGGCAGCACCGATGGCAGCGGCCAGCCGGTGGGTGACGGCAACCTCAAGGGCCACTCGATCATCTCGGTGGCGACCTCGGGCGGCGCGACGCTGACCGAGGGCCAGGCGAACACGGTGCCGTTCGACCAGCTCGGCACCTCCTGGGTCGTCACGATCGAGAACGGCGGCGACTTCCTCGAGGAGAACGTCAAGGTCTCGGCGACGCTCGCCTACGAGGGCGGCGGCGCGGCCGGCGGCACGAACGAGCAGACGCTCGAGCAGGTCGAGCCGAAGAGCCAGGCCACGGTCGAGATCCCGGTGCCGGACCAGGGGAACCTGGACTTCACCGAGCAGGGCACCCTCACGGTCACGGTCGATCCCGTCGAGGGCGAGACCAACCCCGACAACAACACCAAGACCTATCCGATCCGGATCACCATCTAGGCGGCGGCTCGAGCCGATCCGGGGCGCGTAGGTGGAGGACCTCGCCGTCTGGATCGCGCTGGGCGCCGCCGCGGTGGCGGTCGTGGCGTGCGGGGGGGTCATCGCCCTCTGGACGGCGGTTCGCCGGCTCCGGGCGGCCCAGAAGGTGCTGCTCCCCGACGGGACGCCGGCCGGCGTGGTCGACCGCCAGGCGACCCTCCAGCGCGAGATGCAGGAGCTGCAGGGCGGGCTGCGCGACCTCGAGGACCTGGCCAACCGCCGGGGCGAGGTGACCGAGCAGGGCCTGCGCACCGCGCTGCGGTTCCAGGGCCTGGTGCGCTACGACGCCTACCGCGACATGGGCGGCCAGCAGTCCTGGTCGCTGGCGCTCCTCGACGGCACGGGCACCGGCGCGGTGGTCACCTCGCTGCACGCCCGCGATCACGCCCGGGTCTACCTGAAGGAGCTCACGCGGGGCGAGGCCGGCCAGCGCCTCTCGCCGGAGGAGGAGCAGGCCGTCGCGATCGCGCTCGGCGGCGGCGACCGCCCCGCGCTCGACGGCCGGCTGCACGAGAGCACCGCGGGCAGCGGGAGGTGAGGGTCGGCTATCTCGGGCCGCCCGGGACGTTCGCCGAGGAGGCGCTGCTCAGCCTGATCGGGCCGGCCTCGGGGATGGCCCCGGTCCCGTTCCCGAGCGTGATCGACTGCTTCCGGGCGGTGGCCGCCGGCGAGGTGCCCGAGGCGCTGGTGCCGATCGAGAACTCGCTCGAGGGCTCGGTCAACCAGACCCTCGACCAGCTCGCCCTGGCGGATGCCGCGATCGTGATCCGCGCCGAGGTGGTGCATCCGGTGCGCCACCACCTGATCGCCCGACGGCCGATCGCGCCCGGCGACGTGCGCCGGATCCTGTCGCACCCGCACGCGCCGCCGCAGTGCCAGACCTACATCCGCGCGAACCTGCCGACCGCCGAGATCGTGGCGGCCAACTCCACCGCCGACGCGGTGCGGACGGTGGCCTCGGCCGTCGAGCCGTGGGCCGCGATCGGCACGCTGCGCGCGGCCGACATCTACGGCTGCGCGGTGATCGCGGCCGACATCGAGGACTCCGAGGACAACTCGACCCGCTTCGTGCTGATCGGCCGCGAGACCGCGCCGGCGGTCGGCCCCGGCCGCTTCCGCAGCTCGATCGTCTGCGCGCTCGAGCGCGACCGCCCGGGCGCGCTGCTGGCGATCCTCCAGGAGTTCGCGCTGCGCGCGGTCAACCTGAGCAAGCTCGAGAGCCGGCCGGCCAAGACCAGCCTCGGCCGCTACGTCTTCTTCATCGACATCGAGGGCAGCCGCGAGCGCGACCTGGCGGTCGACGCGGCGATCACCGCGATCGAGGAGCAGGGGGTGGCGCGGGTCACCTTCCTGGGCTCCTACCCTGCTGCCGGGCCCTCCGGCTAAGATCCTGCGCGGGCTCGTCCAGGGCCGGCATCCCGGCGAGGTGGGCCCCGCGCACGCCGAGCAGGAGCCACGCCGATGGCGCAGCAGGTGCTGGTCCTGAACGCCACCTACGAGCCGATCAACGTCTGCTCGCTGCAGCGCGCCGTGGTCCTCGTGCTGAAGAAGAAGGCGGAGGTGCTCGAGCGGGCGGCGCGCAAGCTGCGCAGCGCCACCACGGCGCACGCCTACCCGCTGGTCATCCGGCTCGTCTACTTCGTGCGGATCCCGCGGCACGAGGCGCGCAAGATCTCCCGGCGCGCGGTCTTCGCCCGCGACGGCTACGAGTGCCAGTACTGCGGCGCCGGCGCCCACCTGACCGTCGACCACGTGCTGCCGCGGTCCCGCGGCGGGCGCTCGACCTGGGACAACGTGGTCACCTGCTGCGGCCCGTGCAACCTGCGCAAGGGCAACCGCCTGACGACCGAGATCGACATGCACCCGAGGACCCAGCCGCGCCCGCCGAAGCCCACGGTGTTCATCGCCGTGGCGGCCCCGCGCCAGCCCGAGAGCTGGCAGCAGTACCTCTCGGCGGCCTAGCGCTGGCGCCCCGCCCCCGGGGCTATCCTGGGGCCGTCCCGCCCTCGTAGCTCAGTGGATAGAGCACAGGTTTCCTAAACCTGGTGTCGCAGGTTCGATTCCTGCCGGGGGCATCTCACGATACCGGCGACTCGGCGGCGCCGGAGCGGGTTTTCGATACCAGGCGCGGCCCCGTCCGGCCGCCGCGTACAGCGTCCGCGACGGCCTCGCCCAGGTCCCCGCGGCGGCGTTCCCGCCCGAACCAGCTACCGTGAGGGCACACTGCGAACTGGATGCGACCTCGGTGAGCCTCGGCTCGGCGGATCGACAGGCTGTTTCGCCGAGCGATTGGAGACACCGTGCCACAGGGCATCGTGAAGTGGTTCTCGTCCGACAAGGGCTTCGGGTTCATCACCCCCGACGACGGCAGCGCGGACTGCTTCGTGCATCAGTCGGAGATCAACTCCGAGGGCTACCGGACCCTGGACGAGGGTCAGCGCGTGACCTACGAGACCCAGACCGGGCCGAAGGGGCTTCAGGCCGTGAAGGTCACGGCCGCCTGAGCCGGACAGCGACCCGCCCGGCGATGTCCGGGCGGGTCGCGCCCCCCGGCGCCGGGCCCCTCGCGCCACCCGAGCGCCCGCGCATGCGCGGGTGGCTCCATGCGGGAGCGGCACCGCTGTCGCTCGCGGCCGGCATCGTGCTCGTCGCGCTCGCGGCGACGCCCGCCGCCCGCCTCGCGGCCGCGGTCTACGCGATCACCGCGCTCACGCTCTTCGCGACGAGCGCCGTCTACCACCTGGGGCGCTTCTCGGGCAGGACCCACCTGCTCCTGCGCCGGCTCGACCACGCCAACATCGCCCTGCTGATCGCGGGGACCACCACGCCGTTCGCCCTGCTCGCCCTCGAGGCCGGCCAGGGCGCCGTCCTGCTCGCGATCGTCTGGGGCGGGGCCGTGGCGGGAGCGCTCCTGCGGGTGGCGTGGCCCGGGGCGCCGCGGGCCCTCGCTGCCGCGCTCTACGTCGCGCTCGGCTGGAGCGCCGCCTACGTCATCCCGGGGCTGTTCGCGGGCGCCGGGACCGCCGCCGCGGTGTTGGTCATCGTCGGCGGCGGGCTCTACTCGCTCGGCGGCCTGGTCTACGCGCTCCGCCGGCCCGATCCGCTCCCCCGCGTCTTCGGCTACCACGAGGTCTTCCACGGGCTCACCGTCTGCGCCTTCGCGGTCCAGTGCGTGGCGGTCTCGCTCGTGGTGCTCGGGGCCTAGCGGCGGCGGGGGGCGGTCCGCCTCAGGCGGGGGGCCGCAGCTCGATCACCATGTCGTCGGGGGCCTCCATCACCCGGGTCCCCTCCCTCCGGTCGACGCGCACCGAGAGGGGGCCGCCGGGGAAGGCGATCCCGCGCACCTCCAGGGAGTCGAGACCCGCCGGCAACGCCGGCGCGAGCCGCACCCGCCCGTCGGGGACGTGGGGCTCGAGGCCGAGCAGCATCGTCGCGAGCTGGAGGGGGACGCCGGCCGCCCAGGCCTGCGGGCGGCATGCGGTGGGATAGGGGGTGGGCGTGTCGCCGGGCTCGCGGTCGTGGCCGCCGAACAGCTCGGGGAGGCGGTGATCGAACGCCGCCAGCGCCGCGATGAGGTCGTCCACGAGGACGAGGGCGGCGTCGTCGAGCCCGTACCGGCGCAGGCCCTCGCAGGCCAGGGCGGAGTCGTGGGGCCACACCGATCCGACGTGGTAGGAGATCGGGTTGAAGCCGGCCATGCGGCGCGAGAGCGTCCGCAGGCCCCAGCCGCTGGCCAGGTCGGGCCCGGCCAGATGACGCGCCACCTGCGCCGCCTCGTCGTCCGACGGCACGTCGCACCAGAGCAGGTGGGCCATGTTGGAGGCGATGCTGTCCACCTGGCGCTTGCCGCCGTCGAGGGCGAGCGCGAAGGCCCCGGGCTCGGAGCCCGTCCCCGGCATCCAGAACCGATCCCGGATGAGGGCGCGCAGGCTCGCGGCCTCCGCGTCGATGGCGTCCGCCTCCGCCTCCTCGCCGAGGTGGCGGAGCACCTCCGCCAGCTCGCGCCGGGCGCGGTGGGCGTAGCCCTGGACCTCCACCATCGCCATCGGCCCGTCGGCCAGACTGCCGTCGGGGAACTGGACCGCGTTGTCCGAGTCCTTCCAGCTCTGGTTCCTCAGCGAGCGCGGCCCGGTCGCGCGGTACTCCAGGAGGCCATCCCCGTCGGGATCGCCGGGACCGCGCATCCACCCGAGTGCGGCGCGGGCCGCCGGCAGCAGGGCGCGGAGCTCCGCGGGCGGCACTCCCCAGCGCAGGGCGGTCCCGTAGAGGATCAGGAAGAGCGGCGTCGCGTCGATGCTGCCGTAGTACGGGCGGGCGCCGGAGACGGTGCCCTCCCCGAGCCATGCGCGCGGCGTCAGCCGCACCTCGTGAAGGATCTTCCCCGGCTCCTCCTCGTTGCCCGGGTCGCTCACCTGCCCCTGGCGCGCGGCCAGCGCGGCCAGCGTGTCCATCATCTGCCCGGGCAGGAAGGCGCGCGCCTGGTGCCCCGCGATGAGGCTGTCGCGGCCGAAGAGGGCCACGAACCAGGGGATCCCGGCGGCCACCAGGCGCCGCCCGTCGTCGAGGCGGTCCGGCATGCTCAGCGCCGCCATGTCGGCCAGCCCGCGCCGGCAGCCGCGGCCGAGCCCCGACGGCTTGGTGCGCACGTCGACCGCGGACCGGAGCCCCCGGCGGGCCGTCTCCGCCTCCCGCCGGTCGGTGACGCGGTGATTGCTCGCCTCCACGACGATCCGCAGGCGCCAGGGCTCGCCGCGGCGGAGGTTCGGCGTCCAGCCCGCCCGCCCGCCCTCCAGCACCTCGGGCGCGGGCTCGAAGCGGACGAGCGTGGACAGGCTCGTCTCGTCGTCCCAGAACCGCACGCCCTCGGAGGTCGCCGCAGCCCGGGGGGCGGCGGCCGCGGGCATCGGCCCGGTGTCCAGGCCACGGATGGCGAAGATGTCCGCGAAGTCCGCCGCCAGGTCGACGTCCACGGCGACCCGGCAGGAGGACTCCCCCCACCAGCGCACCAGCAGCTCGTCCTCGAGCCCGTTCGCGACGACGCGCCGGCGCCGCTCCACCTCGAGCACCCGGTCGACCTGCTCCGGTCGTGGGAGGAAACCGCGGAAGCGCGCGGTCGCGGGGGAGAGCCGCGCCGACCCGAGCGGGTGGGGCGTCGCGCCGTCGATGCGGACCGCCAGGCGGGAGAGGTGCCGGGTGTCGTCGGCGATGAACCCGTCGGCGCCGCCGCCGAAGTCGCCCAGCCCGTCCGAGATCGCGAACGTCAGCCCGTCGATCAGCGTGATCGTCGAGTCTCCGCCCGCCAGGATCACCGGCTCGTCCGAGCCGGCCGGCGCCTCGCGCCAGGGCCCGTCCTGCTGCACCACGCCGACCGCGGTGGCCTCACGCACTCGTCGTCACCCTCTCGGGAGAGGCGGCCAGGCGGAAGCGTCTGCTGCGCCCGCCGAGCTCCCCGCGCACCAGCCGCTCGTAGCCGGCCGTCATCGCGTCGGCGGAGAAGCGCTCGGCGACGTGGCGTCGACAGGCGCGCCGGTCGATCTCGCCGATCCGGCCGATGGCCTCGACCAGCTCGTCGGCGGTGTCGCGGACGAAGCCGGTGACCCCGTCCACCACCACCTCGGGCACCGAGCCGCGGGCGGTCGCCAGGACGGGGGTCCCGCAGGCCATGGCCTCGATCATCACCATGCCGAACGGCTCCGGCCAGGCGATCGGGAAGAGCAGCGCTCGGGCGCCCCCGAGGAGGGAGTACTTCTCGGCGGCGTCCAGCTCGCCCAGCCAGACCACGTCCTGGCCGAGCTCGGGCTCGACGTACTTGGCGAAGTACTCGCGCTCCTCGCGCTCCCGGCACTTGGCCCCGATGAGCAGCGGGAGGCCGGCGCGGCGGGCGATCAGGATCGCGTCGTGGGGTCCCTTCTCGGGCGACATCCGGCCGAGGAAGGCGAGGTAGCCGTCCGGCCGGGCCCGGAACGGCGCCGTCTCGAGCGCAAGCCCGTTGTGGCAGACGCCGGCGAAGGGCAGCGTCGGGGCCATCGCCCGCTGGGCCTGGCTGATCGCGACCAGGCGAAGCCGGGGAAAGTGGCGGTGGATCCCCTCGTAGATCTCGGTGGGGACGGCCTCGAGCGGGCCGTGCGTGACGTGCAGGCCGGGAACCGGGAGCCGCGACGTGAGCAGCGCCCCGAGCGGGCCGGAGTGGTCGATGACGACGTCGACCTCACCGAGGGCGTCGACCCCCGCCAGGACGTGCCGCCAGTCGTCCGCGGGCTCGCCGATGCGCCCCGGGAGCGCCGGGAGCGGGCTGACGAGCTCGGTCCCGGGCACCGAGGATCCGGGCGCCGCGACCAGCAACACCTCATGCCCGCGCTCCAGGAGCCCCTCGGCGAGGGTGGCCACGACCTGCTCGATGCCCCCGTAGGACGGCGGCGGGATGGGCACCCACGGCGGCGCCAGCAGTCCGATTCGGAGCTTCGGGTCGGCCTCGGGCCGTCCCGGGTGTCCAGATGTGCGCATCGAGCCTCCGTTGGTCGCCAGCCGTGCGGCGATCGAGAGGCAAAGGAGGCTGGCGGGCAGCGGTCCCCTCGGTCCCCGCCGGCGCCGGATCGGTCCGAGGGGGGACGAGCTCGAGCGTCATTTCCCCTCGAGGGTACTCCGTCCCGGTGCCGCGCCCGAACGGGCGGTCGCCCGCGGTCGGGACGGTCGCCGAGGCCGCCGAGCCGCCGAGCCGGTCCGGATCCCGCTTGCCAGGGGGATCCGGACCACCCTGGCTCACCCGGTGGGACCAATCGCCGTGGGGTGCAGCGCCTCCCGAATCTCGGGGGTCGGCGAGACGACGAGGTGTTCCTGCCGGGGGGCGCCTCGTCGGCCCTCGGGTCAGCGCCGGAGGTGCCTGCGCTGAGGGAGTGATCCGGACTCGCCCGCGCCCTTGACACGCCGCGGCGGCGGTGTTCACCGTCGCCCATGGTCCTGAAGCAGTACTACCTCGGCTGCCTCGCCCACGCCTCGTACCTCGTCGCCGACCCGGCGGCCGGCGTCGCGGCGGTCGTCGACCCGCAGCGGGACGTCGACGGCTACGTCGCCGACGCCCGCGCGCTGGGCTGCCGCATCGGGCACGTCATCCTGACCCACTTCCACGCGGACTTCCTCGCCGGCCACTTGGAGCTGCGCGACCGCGAGGGCGCGGCGATCTCCCTCGGGGCGCGGGCGGCCGCCGAGTACGCCTTCACCCCGCTCGGCGACGGGGCGATGATCGCGGTCGGCGCCGTGCGGCTGGAGGCCATCGAGACGCCCGGCCACTCGCCCGAGTCGATCTCGCTGCTGGTCCACGCCCCCGACGGCGACCCGGCGCGTCCCCACGCGCTGCTCTCCGGCGACACGCTCTTCGTGGGCGACGTCGGCCGCCCGGACCTGCGCGCCTCGCTCGGCTGGGCCGCGGAGGACCTCGCCGGGCTGCTCTACGACTCGCTGCACGACAAGCTGATGCGGCTGCCCGACGCGACGCTGGTCTACCCGGCGCACGGCTCCGGCTCGCTCTGCGGCAGGAGCCTCTCGAAGGAGACGGTCTCGACGATCGGCGCGCAGCGGCGCGACAACTACGCGCTCCAGCCCATGAGCCGGGCCCAGTTCGTCGCCCTGGTGACCGCCGACCAGCCCGAAACGCCGACCTACTTCACCTACGACGCGGTGCTGAACACACGCGAGCGGCCGACCCTCGAGGAGGCGCTGGCCGAGGAGCTGCGCCCGCTCGCCCTCGACGAGGCGTTGGCGTGGGCGCGCGACGGCGCGCGGCTGCTCGATACCCGCGACCCCGCCGACTTCGCCGCCGCACACCTCGCCGGCAGCCTCAACATCGGCCTCGGCGGGAGCTATGCGACCTGGGCCGGGACGCTGCTCGAGCCGGGCCGGCCGATCGTGATCGTCGCCTGGCCGGGGGCCGAGCGCGAGGCCGCGACGCGGCTCGGGCGCATCGGCTTCGACGCCGTCGCCGGCTACCTCGACGGCGGCATGGGGGCGCTCACCGGCGCGCCCGGGCTGGTCGGGTCGTTCGACCGCCTCAGCCCCGGCGCGCTGGCCGAGGCGCTCGACGACGAGTCGCCGCCGCTGGTCCTCGACGTCCGCAGCCCCGCTGAGCACGGCGGCGACGGGATCGCGGGGAGCGCCAACATCCCCCTCACCCGCCTGGCCGGGCGCGCCGGCGAGCTGCCGCCCGACGCCCCGGTCGTCGTCTGCTGCGGGAGCGGCTACCGCTCCGCGATCGCCGCGAGCCTGCTCCGCGCCGGCGGGCGCGAGGCGGTCACCGACCTCGCCGGCGGCCTCGCCGCGTGGCGCCTCTGGCGGTCCTCAGCGAGCGCCGGCGCCGCCTGGGCCTGACCCCAGCGCGGCGAGCGCCTCGGCCAGCTCGTCGAGGATCGCCGGATCGTCGATCGTGGCCGGGACCCGCGGCGTCGCGCCGTCGGCGATGCTCCGCATCGTCCCGCGCAGGATCTTCCCGGAGCGGGTCTTCGGGAGCCGCGCCACCACCGCGGCGGTCTTGAACGCCGCGACCGGGCCGATCCGGTCGCGCACCGATCGCACCGCCTCGGCGACGATCTCCTCGTGGGGTCGGCCGACGCCGGCCTTCAGCACCAGCAGCCCCACCGGCACCTGCCCCTTCAGCGCGTCCGCCACGCCGAGCACCGCGCACTCGGCCACGTCCGGGTGCGCCGCCAGCACCTCCTCGATGGCCCCGGTCGAGAGGCGATGGCCGGCCACGTTGATGATGTCGTCGGTCCGGGCCATCACGAACGGGTAGCCATCGGCGTCCACGTAGCCGGCGTCCGCGGTCTCGTAGAAGCCGGGGAAGGTCGAGAGGTACGTCTCGACGAAGCGCTCCTCGGCGTTCCAGAGCGTCGGGGTCGCGCCCGGCGGCATCGGGAGCCGGACCACCAGCGCGCCGGTCTCGCCCGGCGGCAGCTCCTCGCCGCCCGGGCCGAGCACGCGCAGGTCCCAGCCCGGCACCGCCCGCGTCGGCGAGCCGGGCACGATCGGCAGCTCCTCGATGCCCATGCAGTTCGACGCGACCGCCCAGCCGGTCTCGGTCTGCCACCAGTGGTCGATCACCGGGACGCCGAGCTGCCGCTGGGCCCAGAGGAGCGTCTCGGGGTCGCAGCGCTCGCCGGCGAGGAAGAGGGCCCGGAAGCGCGAGAGGTCGTACCGGCCGATGTGCTCGCCCTCGGGGTCCTGCTGGCGGATCGCCCGGAAGGCGGTCGGCGCGGTGAACATGGTGCTCACGCCGTGGTCGGCGATCACCCGCCAGAACGCCCCCGCGTCGGGCGTCCCCACCGGCTTGCCCTCGTAGAGCACGCTCGTGCAGCCGTGCAGCAGCGGCCCATAGACGATGTAGGAGTGGCCGACGACCCAGCCGACGTCGGACGCCGCCCAGTAGACCTCGCCGGGCTCGACCCCGTAGACGTGCTTCATCGACCACTGGAGCGCGACGGCGTGGCCCCCGTTGTCGCGCACGATCCCCTTGGGGACGCCGGTCGTGCCCGAGGTGTAGAGGATGTAGAGCGGGTCCGTGGCCTCGACCGGCACGCACGGGACCGGCGCGGCGCCGGCCATCGCGTCGTCCCAGCTCACGTCGCGCCCGGGCGTCATCTCCGCCTCGAGCTCGGGTCGCTGCAGGACGATGCAGCGCTCGGGCTTCGCCTCCACCAGGTCGATCGCCGCGTCCAGCAGCGGCTTGTAGGCCACGATCCGCGTCGGCTCGATGCCGCAGGAGGCCGAGACCACGACCTTCGGCCGCGCGTCCTCGATCCGGCTGGCCAGCTCGTTGGACGCGAACCCGCCGAACACCACCGAGTGGACCGCCCCGATCCGCGCGCAGGCGAGCATCGCGATCGCCGCCTCGGGGACCATCGGCATGTAGATGATCACCCGGTCGCCGCGCTCCACCCCGGCCGCCACCAGGGCCCCGGCGAAGCGCGCCACCAGGTCGCGCAGCTCGCGGTAGGTGTACGCCGCCGCCGCGCCGGTGACCGGCGAGTCGTAGACCAGCGCGAGCTGGTCGGCGCGGCCGCCCTCGACGTGGCGGTCGAGCGCGTTGTGGCAGGTGTTCAGCCGGCCCCCCGTGAACCAGCGGTACAGCGGTGCCCCGGAGTCGTCGAGCACCCGCTCCGGGGGCGCGTCCCAGTCGATCGCCTCGGAGGCCTCGGCCCAGAACCCCTCGGGATCCTCCAGCGAGCGCCGGTACACCTCGTCGAAGAAACCGGGTGCCTGAGGCGTCGAGGACGGGGCGCGCATGCGAGGTCTCCTGTGCGGATCGCGGGGCACCCCGACGCTAGGCCCGCCGATCCCGCCGCGCAACGGGGTGGCTGCCGGAGCTACCCGCGCATGCGGCCCGGCCGCAGGGGCCGGACGTGGGCGCGCACCTTCTCCAGCACGGCGGCGACCTTCGCGATCTCGTCGTCATCGAGGAGCTCCACGAAGTGCCGCCGGATCCCGTCGCGGTGCACGTGGCGCGCGTCCTCGAGCGCCGCCCGCCCCGCCTCGGTGATGGTGACCAGGACGACCCGGCGGTCGTCGGGCGGCCGTTGCCGGCGCACCAGGTCCGCGTCGCCCATCTTGTCGATCACCCGCGTGAGACCGCTCTTGCTTGCCAGGATCCGGTCCGCGAGCTCGCTCATCGGGACCCCGGACTCGGCCTCCTCCAGGTTCACCAGGACGTCGTACCAGCGGAGGGAGAGCTTCCCGGCCTCCCGCAGCTCGGCGTCGAGCACGTCCGGGAGCGCCAGCGCGCACTCGAAGAACACGCGCCAGGCGCCGAGCGCCTCCCTGCAAGGGCTTGACACGGCGGCCGGCTCGTCAGAAGGTTGCATCACGAATTGTTCGCAATCGATCCTTTGCGCCTCGGACTGATGCAGACCGTACCACCAGTCCCCGCCACGCCGACCAGCCGCCTCCGCCGCCGACCGTGGGAGCCCCCGATGACGACCGTGCCCAGCCCCGCCGCCTTCCACCGTGCCGCCGATTCGGGTCTCTCCTTCTGGGGTCCCGGCGACCGCTACACCTTCCTCGTCACCGGCGAGGAGTCGGGCGGCCGGTACTTCTCGATGCTCGCCGTGGTCCCGCCGAACGGCGGGCCGCCGCCCCACACGCACGAGCTCGAGGACGAGACCTTCTACGTGCTCGAGGGGACGCCCACGTTCCGTCTCGGCGACGAGCGGATCGTGGCCGGCCCCGGCGACTTCGTGAACATCCCGCGCGGGCTGCTCCACTGCTTTCGCAACTTCAGCGACGAGCCCATGACCATGATCCTGACCTTCACGCCGTCGGGCATCGAGAAGTTCTTCGAGGAGACGCTCGAGCGCGCGCTCGACATCACCCAGCCGTGCCCGGACAACATCGACGAGGTCAGCGCGCGCTACGCCGAGGCGGCGCCGCGGTACGGCATGGAGTTCTTCCTGGAGGCGTAGGGCGCCGACGGGGGTGGCCGGCGGGCCCCCGCCAAGGCCATACTCGGGGCGATGGCGTTCGTGCCGCCCGCCCGCCACCTGCTCCGGGCCCGGGACCTGGCCGACGCGCGCTACGCCGAGCCGCTCGGCGTCGACGACCTCGCCCGCGCCGCCGGCCTGTCGCGCGCGCACTTCAGCCGCGCTTTCCGCCGCGCCTTCGGCGAGTCGCCCCACGCCTACCTGCTCACCCGGCGGCTCGAGCGGGCGGCGGCGCTGCTGCGCGGCACCGACCGCTCCGTCGCCCAGATCTGCGTCGCGGTGGGGCTCAGCAGCGTCGGCTCGTTCACCACCAGCTTCACGCGCACCTTCGGCATGTCGCCCACCGCCTACCGCCAGGCCTATCCGCCGGCGGCGCTGCGGGCCCGGGTCCCGGCCTGCGTGCAGAAGGTCTACGGGCGCCCCCAACACCGCACGTTTCGAGAAGACAGGGCGCCGGCGTCGTCCTAGCGTGGTCGTCACCACCGAACGACGACGACACCAGGAGGAGCCACGATGATCCGGATCTCGACCGCGCAGGTGTGGGTGCACGACCAGGACGAGGCGCTCGCCTTCTACACCCGGAAGCTCGGCATGGAGGTGCGCGCCGACGCCACCCTCCCCGAGATGGGCGACTTCCGCTGGCTCACGGTCGGCCCGGTCGGCCAGCCCGACATCGCGATCGTGCTCATGGCGATCCCGGGTGAGCCGGTCATCGACGCCGAGAGCGCCGACCAGATCCGGGCCCTGATGGCCAAGGGCTTCGCGGGGACGATCTTCCTCGAGACCGACGACTGCCGCGCCTCCTACGAGGAGCTGCGCTCGCGCGGCGTCGAGTTCGTCGACGTGCCGACCGAGATGCCCTACGGCATCGACGCGTCCTTCCGCGACCCCTCGGGGAACCACATCCGCCTCACCCAGGTGCAGCTGGCCCAGGTCTGATCCGCGGGACCCGTCCCGCGCCGGCCGGCGGCCGGCCCCGGCTCCACTCGGGGGCCCCGCCGGCCGACACCTGCGCGACGCCGCCTCGTGGGCACGATGCCCTCGGCGGTGCCGGGCACCGGCCTCGGCCTCGCGATCGTGAAGCTGATCGTCGAGGCCCACGGCGGCCGGGTCACCGTGGAGAGCGCCGAGGGCGCCGGCAGCGCCTTCCGCGTGGCCCTGCCGCTGGCCGAGCCGGCCCTGGCCGGCGCGGGGGCTCCGGCCTAGGCCGAGGCGGGCGCCCGCAGGGCGGGCGAAAGGGTCTCGACGAGCAGCCGCAGGTAGCCCTGCACGACGGCCGCCTGGCCGATCTCGTCGAGCGTCGCGGAGTCGGTCGGCGCGAGGCCGCCGGCCTTCGCGGCGGCCGCCTGGCGGGCCCGGCGCTCCAGGATCAGGATCAGCCAGGCCAGGCGGCGCCCCTGCTCCGCCATCGACGCCAGCACGGTCTCGGCCAGCCCGTCGGCGCGCGGGCCGAGGCGCGCCTCGAGCGCCAGCGCGAACAGGCGGATCCAGGCCCAGAGGCGCTCGCGGCGGTCCAGGCCGACGTCGAGCGAGGGGTCCTCGCCCGGGCGGGTCCGGTGCTGCAGGTGCTGCTCCAGGGCGATCGCCCCGGCGGCGCGCGTCATCTGCTCCTCGAAGAGCTCCCGCCCCTCGGCGAACCACTCCGGCAGGGCGTCGCCCAGGCCGGCGAGGTCCGCGGCGATCGCCGCCGGCGCGACGGCCTCCAGCGCCTCGGCCACCAGCCGCAGCCCGGCGCGGATCGCGGCGTCGTCGGCCGGGGCGGAGCCCCCACCGGGCAGCCGCTCCTCGTCGGCGAGCAGCGGGCCCAGGCGCTCCCGGTTCTCGCTCATCCAGCGCAGCACGTCGTCCGCCGGGATGGGGGCGGGCTCCTGGACGTCGAGCGGATCGGTCGCCATCCCGGAAGCGTAGCCGGGTCGCGCGCCGCAGATGGCATCCTGGGAGACCGTGCCCGCCGCCCCCGACCCCGCCGCCGGCCCCGCGGCCGTGCGCGCCCGCCTGCGCGGGCTGCGCGACGCCGGCCCGGCCGCCCGGATCGGCCTGGGCCTGGCGGCGCTGGGCCGCCCCGGGTACATCAACCTGGGCCACGGCGACGACCTCGGCGCCGACCGCTCGCCCGCGGCCATGGAGCGCGGCGCGCACGCGGTGCTCGACGCCGCCCGGGCCGCCGGCGTGCGCTACCTGGACGCCGCGCGCTCCTACGGCCGGGCCGAGGACTTCCTCGGCTCGTGGCTCGCCGCGCGGTCGCCGGACGGGGTCACGGTGGGCTCGAAGTGGGGCTACGTCTACACCGCCGGCTGGCGGGTCGACGCCGACCCGCCCGAGGTGAAGCACCACGACCTGGCCACCCTGCGGACCCAGCTCGGCGAGACCCGGGAGCGGCTGGGCGGGCGGCTGGCGCTCTACCAGATCCACTCGGCGACGCCCGAGAGCGGCGTGCTCGAGGACGAGGCGGTGCTGGGCGAGCTGGCGCGGCTCCGCGAGGCCGGCCTGGCGATCGGCGTGACCACCAGCGGCACCTCGCAGGCCGCGACGATCGACCGCGCGGTCGGCCTGGGCCTGTTCGACGCGGTGCAGGCCACCTGGAACCTCCATGAGCGGTCGGCCGAGGACGCCCTGACGCGCGCCCACGATGCGGGCCTGGCCGTGATCGTCAAGGAGGCCCTGGCCAACGGGCGCCTCTCGCCGCGGGGCGCCGGCGGGCGGCTCGCCGAGGCGGCGCGGGAGGACGGCGCGTCCGAGGACGCCCTGGCGCTGGCCGGCGTCCTCGCCCGTCCCTGGGCCGACGTGGTGCTGAGCGGCGCTGCCAGCGTCGCGACGCTGGCGAGCAACCTCGCCGCCGCCGAGGTGGCCTGGACCGACGAGCTCGAGAACCGGCTGGCGACCCTGCGCGAGGACCCGGCGGACTACTGGGCCCGCCGCTCCGCCCTCCCCTGGATCTGACGGCGCGCCCTAGCCTCCCCGCCGGCCGGTGCGGGCCTCGCAGCGCACCTCGCTCAGCTCGACCATCTTGATGCAGCCCGGCGCGAGCGTGTTCGACTCCTGGACGATCACCGCCCACCAGGCGCGCGTCCCGCGGTGCAACGCGTAGATCGCCTCGCCGTGCAGGCGCACGTGCCGGTCGCCCTCCCAGAGCTCGGCGCTCACCAGCATGTGCGGCAGGGGCATCAGCGCCGGCGGCACGAGCTGCTCCAGCGCGTCCTGGGCGCGGCCGGCGGCCAGGTCGAGGGCGGTCGGGAAGTCCATGGCGCCTCCTCGGGCTCGGATCGCGGTGCCTCCCGATGGTGCCCGCTCAGACGCCGGCTGTCGCCTCCTCGGCCGGGCGCCGCTCCAACCCGAAGGCCTCCGCCAGCAGCTCGTAGCTGCGGGCGCGCTCGGCGTGGTCGTGCACGGTGGTCATGACCATGACCTCGTCCGCGCGCGTCTCCGCGACCAGGCGCTCGATCTCGGCGCGCACCTCGGCCGGGTCGCCGAGGACCTGGGCGCGCCGGTAGCGGCGCACCTGGTCGGCCTCGGCGGGCGTGTACTCGTGCGCCATCGCGGCCTCGGGCGTCGGCAGCTTGGCCGGCCGGCCGGTCCGCATGCGGATCACCGACAGCGCCAGGGACCAGCTCAGCTCGTCGGCGCGCTCCGCGCGCTCGGCGCAGATCGCCGACACGGTCAGGATCGCGCGCGGCTCGGGCATGGCGGCCGAGGGGGAGAACCGGTCGCGATAGAGGTTCATCACCTCGGCCGCGCCGCGGGGGTTGAGGTGGCGGGCGAAGGCGAAGCCGCAGCCGAGCGCGGCGGCCACCGTGGCCCCGTACTCGCTCGATCCGAGCATCCAGATCGGCGGCAGCGGCACATCGACCGGCTCGGCGCGCACGCTCGCGAACGGGTGCCCCTCGGGCAGCCCGCCGCCGCCGTAAGCCAGCAGCTCCTCGAGCAGGGCCGGGAAGTCCTCGGCGCCGGCGCCGCGCGTCCGGCGCAGGGCGACCGCGGTGATCCCGTCGGTCCCCGGCGCCCGCCCCAGGCCCAGGTCGATCCGGCCCGGGTGGAGCGCCTCGAGCACGCGGAAGATCTCGGCGACGCGCAGCGGCGAGTGGTTCGGGAGCATGATCCCGCCGGCGCCCACCCGGATGCGGCTCGTGGCGTCGGCCACCCGCCCGATCATCACCTCGGGCGCCGCGCTGGCCAGCCCGGGCGTGTTGTGGTGCTCGGCCACCCAGTAGCGGCGGTACCCCAGGCGCTCGGCGCGCCGGGCCAGGTCGACCGTGTTGCGCAGCGCCTCGGCGGAGTCGGCGCCGTCGGGCACGGGCGAGAGGTCGAGCACCGAGAGGGGGAGCGG
>JAWVEV010000097.1:0-2698 GCA_033856535.1 Miltoncostaeaceae bacterium
CTCCACTGCGTTCATGTCGCCGGGCACCTCGGCCCTCTCAATCGGGGCGAGAGGATTTGAACCTCCGACCGCCCGGCCCCCAGCCGGGTGCGCTACCAGACTGCGCCACGCCCCGAGGTGACGGGCACCTTACCACAGGCCCGATGCCCCTCCGATGCGCTACGGGAGGGTTTCCCAGAGGGCCTTCAGGGCGGCTGCGGCGCCCTCCAGCGGCAGCTCGTGCTTCTCCAGGCCGCGGCGCACCTGCACCTCCAGCGGGCCGTCCGGGAGCGTGCGCTTGCTGACCGTGACGCGCAGCGGGCATCCGAGCAGCTCGGCCTCCACGAACTTCTCGCCCGGCTTCCGGTCCTCGCGGTCGTCGTAGAGCACCTCGAGGCCCAGCTCGCCCAGCTCCGCGAAGAGCCGGTCGGCCAGCTCGCCCTGCGGGGTCGCCCGGTCGCCGATCAGCACCAGGTGGACGTCGAAGGGCGCGATCGCCCGCGGCCAGACGATCCCCTTGTCGTCGTGCCCCTGCTCGATCGCCGCCGCGGCGATGCGGGCCGGGCCGATGCCGTAGCAGCCCATGACGATCAGGCGCTCCTTGCCCTCGGCGTCGAGGTAGGTGGCGCCGAGCGGCTCGGTGTACTTGGTGCCGAGCTTGAAGATGTTGCCGACCTCGATCACCGGCTCGAGCGCGATCGGGCTGCCGTCGACCGGGTCGCCCTCCCCCGCCAGCACCTCGCGGATGTCGGCGGTCTCGGCCGTGAAGTCGCGGCCGAGCACCACGCCGCGCAGGTGCACCCCGTCGCGGTTCGCGCCGGTCACGTAGTGGCCGCGCTCGATCGTGGTGTCGGCGATCACGCGGACGCCCTCGAGGCCCACCGGGCCGAGCGAGCCCGGGTTGGCCCCGAACCACTCGGCGATCTCCTCCGGCTGCGCCGGCCGATGCTGCCCGACGAGGCGGGACAGCTTCTTCTCGTGCAGCTGGTGCTCGCCGCGCACGATGGCCAGCACCGGCCCGCCGTCGGCGACCACGACCACGCTCTTGGCGAGCATCGACGGCGGCAGGCCGGTGAAGGCGGCCAGCTCCGCGATGGTCCCCACGCCCGGGGTCTCGAAGGCCTCCGGCGCCGCCGGCGCCTCGCCGAAGTCCGGGTCGGACGCGACCGAGATGGCCAGCTCGACGTTCGCGGCGTAGCCGCTCGCCGAGCGGGCGATCGTGTCCTCGCCGGCCGGGCTCGGCGCCATGTACTCGTGCGCGCCGGTGCCGCCCATCATTCCGGTGTCGCTCTCGACCCGGTGCCACACCAGGCCGCAGCGGTCGAAGATGCTCGCGTAGGCGCGCGAGTGGGCCTCGTAGGAGCGCTCCAGGCCGTCCTCGTCCCGATCGAACGAGTACGAGTCCTTCATCGTGAACTCGCGGACGCGGAGCATCCCGCTCTTCGGGCGCGGCTCGTCGCGCAGCTTCGTCTGGATCTGGTACCAGGACTGCGGCAGGTCGCGGTAGGAGCGGATCTCCCGCGCCGCGTGCCAGGTGACGATCTCCTCGTGGGTCATGGCGAGCACCATGGCCCGCCCGCCGCGGTCCTCGAGGCGGAACTGCTCGCCGAGGCCGTAGCGCCCGGTCTGCTCCCAGATCTCGGCCGGGTTCATCACCGGCAGGAGGAACTCCTGGGCGCCGATGGCGTCCATCTCCTCACGGATGATGGCCTGGATGCGCGCGATCGAGCGCAGGCCCATCGGGAACACCGAGTAGAGCCCGGCGGCGAGCTGGCGCACCAGGCCGGCGCGCACCATCAGCTTGTGGCTGACCGCCTCCGCGTCGGCGGGGGCGTCCCGCAGGGTCGGCCAGATCCGGCCCGAGAGCCGCCAGCCGTGTCGAGTCCCCACCGCCCCGTGCGCGTCCACGGCGGGGAAGACTGCCAGATGCGGCGGCCCCGCCCCCGGAGGCCTCAGCCGGCCGCGGCCGCCGGCGCCTCGGCGGGCGGCCGCGCCATCGGGATGCAGCCGTGCAGCGGGCCCTCCGCGGCGAGGCGCTCGAGCAGCTCCAGCAGGGTGGCCCGCTCGTCGGCGCCGAGCGGCGCCAGCACCTCGTCCTGCAGCCGGGCCGCGGCCGTCCGGGCGGCCGTGAGCTTCTCGCGCCCCTTGGGCGTCAGATAGACCGCGTGGCGGCGGCGGTCGGCGGGGTCGCGCCGGCGCTCGGCGAGTCCGGCGGCCTCGCAGTCGTCGATCACGCCCACCATCGAGCTGGGATCGATGCCGAGGCGCTCCCCGATGGCCTGCTGAGAGGCGCCCTCGAACCGGTCGAGGATGTTCAGCACGCCGAACTGGGGCGGGCGCAGGCCGAGCGGCGCCATCGCCTCCGAGAACAGCCGCCCCGTCCCCTGCCCGAGCTTGGAGAGCAGGAACGTGGTGCGGTTCGGGAGGCGCGGGAGAGGGTCGTCGGGGGGATCCGCTGCCACCGCGCACACTCTATCAGGCGCGCAAACGATATGTGAGGAAAATCGTTCGTGCTATAAACATTCTCCGTAGCGTACTCCGGCGAGAGGAGCGACACATGAACGGACCGGGCGCCTCCGGACCGGCCATCCTCACCGAGGGCCTGGCCAAGCGGTTCGGCGACGTGACCGCGCTGGCGGGCATCGACCTGCGGGTCGAGGCCGGCACGGTGCTCGGGCTCCTGGGCCCGAACGGCGCCGGCAAGACCACCGCGGTGCGG
>JAWVEV010000098.1:0-67527 GCA_033856535.1 Miltoncostaeaceae bacterium
CCGCCGGCGTCAGCTTGGCGTTAGCGTGGAGCTTCATTCGGGACCGTCCTTGGGGATCGGAGTCTCAGCAACCCCAATCCTCCAGGCGGTTCCGGATGAACAACGTGTTGGCGCCCCTCAACTAGGCTCCGACCCCGAAAGGGCCGGAGCCAGGGGGCGGAGCCAATGAGCGGATTGGCGCACGGGGGGGACGCGGGCTTCCCGCCGCGGGGCCGGGAGCGCGCCGCGGGGCCCTGGGGCCCGGGCGGCGTGAGCCGCACCGAGCTGACGCCCGTCGATCTGCTCCGCCGCAGCGCCTACGTGTACCCCGACAAGGTCGCGGTGGTGCACGGCGAGCGCCGCCACACCTTCGCCGGGCTGGCCGACCGCGCCGGCCGCCTCGCGGCAGCCCTGCGGGAGCGCGGCCTCGGCCGTGGCGACCGCGTCGGCATCCTCTCGCCGAACACGCCCGCCCTGCTCGAGGCGCACTTCGGCGTGCCGGCCGCCGGCGGCGTGCTGGTGGCGGTCAACACCCGCCTCACGGCCGACGAGGTCGGCCGGATCCTCGCGCACTCGGGCGCCGGCCTGCTGCTGGTCGACCACGAGCTGGCCCACCTGGCGCCGGCCGACCTGCCGGCGATCCGGATCGACGACACCGGCCTGCCGGGCGACCCCTACGAGGACCTGCTCGCCTCGGCCGCCGGCCCCGACCTCGCGCCGCTCCTCGACGACGAGGAGGAGCCGATCTCGATCAACTACACCTCGGGCACCACGGGCGGGCCGAAGGGCGTCGTCTACACGCACCGCGGCGCCTACCTGAACGCGATCGGCGAGGTGCTGGAGGCCGGCCTCGGGATCGACTCGGTCTATCTCTGGACCCTGCCGATGTTCCACTGCAACGGCTGGTGCTTCCCCTGGGGCGTGGTCGCCGCCGGCGGCACCCAGGTGTGCCTGCGCCGGCCCGATCCGGCCCGGATCTGGAAGCTCTTCGAGGCCGAGGGCGTCACCCACCTGAACGGCGCCCCCACGCTGCACCTCTCGATCGCGACCCACGCGGCGGCCCACCGCCTGGACCGCCCCGTGAGCGTCATGGTCGCCGCCGCGCCCCCCTCGCCCACGCTGCTGGCCCGGCTCGAGCAGCTGAACCTCCACCCCACCCACGTCTACGGGCTCACCGAGACCTACGGCCCGCACACGGTCTACGCGCGCCGGCCGGGCTTCGAGGACCTGCCCGACGAGGAGCGCGCGACCCGCCTCGCCCGCCAGGGCCAGGCCTACCCGATCGCCGACCTGGTGCGGGTGGTGGACGAGGCCGGCGCGGACGTCGCCCGCGACGGCGCCACCCCCGGCGAGGTCTGCATGCGCGGTAACAACGTCATGGCCGGCTACTACCGCGACCCCGAGGCCACCGCCGCCGCCTTCCGCGGCGGCTGGTTCCACTCGGGCGACGTGGCCGTCTGGCACCCGGATGGCGACATCGAGCTCCGCGACCGCAAGAAGGATGTGATCATCTCGGGCGGCGAGAACATCTCGACCATCGAGGTGGAGCAGGCCGTCGTGCGCCACCCGGCGGTGCTCGAGTGCGCCGTGATCGCGATCCCGGACGAGCGCTGGGGCGAGCGGCCGAAGGCCTTCGTGACGCTCCGCGACGGCGGCGCGGTCACCGAGGAGGAGCTGATCGCGTTCTGCCGGGAGCGGCTCGCCCACTTCAAGTGCCCGGTGGCGGTGGCGTTCGGCGAGCTGCCGAAGACCTCCACCGGCAAGGTGCAGAAGTTCGTCCTCCGCGAGGCGGAGTGGGCCGGGCGCGAGAAGCGGATCAACTGAGCGCGCCGGCCGACCTCGACGCGCTGGTCTTCGGCCGGCCGGGCCTGCCGCGCGCGGTGCTGCTGCACGGCGACGTGAGCGGCGCCGAGGCCACCTGGAGCCGCCAGGAGCCGCTCGGCGAGCGCTTCCACGTGATCGCGCCGGACCGGCGCGGCTACGGCCTCAGCCCGCCGACCGAGCGCGAGGACTTCGAGATCGACGCCGGCGACGCCATCGCCCTGCTCGGCGACGGCGGGCACCTGGCCGGCCACTCCTACGGCGCCGTGATCGCCCTGGTCGCGGCCGCGCGGCGCCCGGAGCTGGTGCGCAGCCTCTGCCTGATCGAGCCGCCGGCCTTCGCGTTCGCCCGCGAGAACCCGGCCGTCGCCGAGCTCTTCGCCCGCCAGACCGTCCTGTTCGCCGGCGGCCCGGACGTGACCGACGAGGACTTCCTGGCCGGCTTCATCGGCACCGTCGGCGGCGACCCCGAGCGGGTGCCGCGCCCGCTCACGCCGCTGCTGGCCCAGCACACCAAGGTGCTGCGCGGCTTCCGCCACCCCGGCGAGGCCGAGGTCGACCTGGCGGCCCTGGCCGCCCACGCGATCCCCACGCTCGTGATCTCGGGCGGCCACTCTCCCGCCTTCGACGCCATCTGCGACGCCATCGCCGAGGGGCTGGGCGCGGAGCGGATGTCGATTCCCGGCGCCAAGCACAACATCCCGCGCATGGCCGAGGAGCTGAACCGGGCGCTGGCGGAGCTCTGGACCGGCGGCGGCGCGCGGCGCCTGGTGGCCGCCCCGGGGGTCCCCGTCCTCCTGGTCGACACCATCTCCGCCCTCCGCGACGGCGACGAGGCGCTGGTGGTGGTGTCGGGGTCGCACGGCGGGGTCAGCGCCGGCGAGCTCGCTCGCGGACGCGGTCTGCGCGCCGTGTTCTTCAACGACGCCGGCGTGGGCAAGGACGACGCCGGCGTGGCGGCCCTGGCGATGCTCGACGCCGAGGGCACCCCGGCCGGCGCGGTGGACCACCGCAGCGCCCGCATCGGCGACGCGCGCGACGCCTGGCTCGGCGGGGTGCTCTCGCACGTCAACGCCGCCGCGCAGCGGCTCGGCCTCGTGCCGGGCGAGCCGCTGCGCGCGGCGGTGGCGCGCACGTTCGGCGGGGCTTAGCCCTCCTCGAGCGGGTCCTCCTCGCCGGCCAGGGCCAGCGCGGTCTGGCGCACGTCGGCGAAATGCCGCTGCTGGATGGGGATGGCGAACTCGGTGAGCTTGGCGACCGCGTCCTCGCGGGCCTTCTCGTTGAGCGTCTCCAGCACCTCCCAGTGCCCGAGCTCGCCCGCCTCGGCCATGATCAGGAACTCGAAGCCGTCGAGCGGCTCGGCGTCCTCGCCGAGGTAGGTCCGCATCATCTCGGTGGCCTCCTTGCGGGTCTCGCGGGCCTTCTCGAGGATCGCCGTCTTGCGGCCCTCGAAGGCGCCGAGCGAGTCCTCGCACCGGCGCGCGGTCTCCTCGGCCTCCTCGCGCATCCGCTGGAGCAGCTCCTTGCGCTCTCCGTCGTCCAGCAGCCCCTCGACCTTCTTGGTCGCGTCCTTCGCCGCCTGGGCCAGCCCCAGCACCTCGGCCAGCTTCTCGTCCAACGGCCGCAGCTCCGCCATCTCCGCCTCCCGTGTCGTGTCGGATCTGGCGACCGAGATACCCCGAAGGCGACCGCGTCATCCCCGGCGGGCCGGGGACGGTCGTCAGGACGTCGCGGGGGCCTCGCGCAGGCGCCGGCGGAGCACCAGATCCCCGACGACGGTGCCGATCGGACCGCCGGTGACCAGCACGACCAGCGGGAACCACCAGCCCCAGAGGCGGCGGATCGCGCCGTGGGTGGTCAGATACAGCAGCGCCACGAAGCCGATCCCGTGCACCGGGCCCAGCACGTGGACCGCCGAGTCGCTGCGGTCGACGAAGGCGACGTAGAGCAGGACGAGCAGCAGGAGCGCGTCGGCCAGGCCGACGGCGAGGACGATGTTCAGCAGGCGGGGTCGGGTCATGCCTCGACGGTAGACCCGCGCCGCGCCGCCGGCTCCCCGCGCGGGACGGATGACCCGTCCACAGCCCTTGCGCCCAAGGGCCGCTACCATCCGGCCTCGTGGCGTCGCACGGTCCGGCCCCCGCGCCCGACCACGGCGGTCCCCCCGACCGTCGCCCTGCCGCCACGCCCGCCGTGACTCTCGGCGCCCCCGGCGGGCCCCAACGGATCGGGCGCCGGCGACCGGGAGCGCGCATGATCGAGGTCGAGGGCCTCACCAAACGGTTCGGCAACAAGCTGGCCGTGGACGACCTGACGTTCTCGGTGCGGCCCGGGATGGTGACCGGGTTCCTCGGGCCGAACGGGGCCGGCAAGTCCACCACGATGCGGATGATCCTGGGCCTCGACCGGCCCACCGCCGGCACGGCCCTGGTCGGCGGCCGGCCCTACGACGTCGTGTCCGGACCGATGCACGAGGTCGGCGCCCTGCTCGACGCCAAGGACGTGCACGGCGGCCGCACCGCGCGCAACCATCTGCGCGCCCTGGCCCAGAGCAACGGCCTCCCGCGGGCGCGGGTGGACGAGGTGCTCGAGATCGCCGGCATCACGAGCGTCGCGAAGAAGCGCATCAAGGGCTTCTCGCTCGGCATGAACCAGCGGCTCGGCATCGCCGCCGCGCTGCTCGGCGATCCCGAGGTGCTGATGTTCGACGAGCCGGTCAACGGGCTCGACCCCGAGGGCATCCAGTGGATCCGCAACCTCATGCGCCGGCTGGCGTCCGAGGGGCGAACGGTCTTCGTCTCGAGCCACCTGATGAGCGAGATGGCCCAGACCGCGGACCACCTGATCGTGATCGGGCGCGGGCGCCTGATCGCCGACCTGTCGGTCGCCGACTTCATCCGCAAGAGCTCCTCCAACCACGTCAAGGTGCGCTCGCCCCAGGGCGACCGGCTGGCCGAGCTGCTGACGGCGCGCGGCGTGACGACCAGCGCCGACAACGGCTACCTGCTGGTGCAGAACCTCGACACGGCCTCGGTGGGCGACCTCGCCGCCGAGAACCGCATCACCATCCACGAGCTGTTCGAGGAGAAGGCCACCCTGGAGGCGGCCTTCATGGAGCTGACGCGCGACAGCGTCGAGTACCAGGCCGGCGCACCCGGCGCCGCCACCGCGGGGGAGGCCCGATGAGCACCACCACCGCGGGAGGCGCGCCCGTCGTGAACGCCTCGGCCTCGCTCCCGAACGTCATGCGGGCGGAGTGGATCAAGCTGTGGTCCCTCCGCTCGACCTACTGGACGCTCGGCACCCTGGTCGTGGTCTCGATCGGGCTCACGATCCTCAGCACCTGGATCACCGCCCGGAACTGGGACGGCACCGACCCGGCCGACAAGGCGACGTTCAACCCGACGGACATCACCCAGGGCTTCGGCCTCTTCCTCGGGATGCTCTTCATCAGCGTGCTCGGCGTGCTGGTGATCAGCGGCGAGTACTCGACGGGCGGCATCCGCACCACGCTGACCGCGGTGCCCCAGCGGATGACCCTTCTCGGGGCGAAGGCGGCCGTCTTCCTGGCCGTGGCGCTCGGCGTCAACCTGGTGATCGCCTTCGGCAGCTTCTTCGTGGGCTCGTTCTTCCTGTCGGCCGAGGACATCCAGGCCTCGCTCGGCGACGACGGCGTCTTCCGGGCCGTGCTCGGCGGGGCGCTCTTCGTCACCGGTTGCGGCCTGTTCTCCTTCGCCCTGGGGGCGCTGCTGCGGCGAACCGCGGCCGGCATCACCGCGGCGCTCGGCGGGCTGCTGGTGGTCCCCACACTCGGGGCGCTGCTCCCCGGCAGCTGGGGCGACCGCGTGAACGACTACATCATCACCAACGCCGGCAGCCAGATCGCCCAGGTCGACGCGGACCCGGACGCCCTCGCCCCCTGGACCGGCTACCTGGTCTTCCTCATCTGGGGCGTCGGGCTGCTCGTGATCGCGGCCGTCATGATGCAGCGCCGGGACGCCTAAAAACGCAGCGCGGGTCCCGGGGACGGGCGGGGATAGACTCGCCCCGCTCGTCCCCGAGGAGAGGCCCGCCGACGTGAACGCCCTCGAAGCCATCCGCAAGCGGCGCACGGTCCGCCGCTACACCGATCGACCGGTCGCCGACGAGGACCTGGACAAGCTTCTTCGGCTGGCGCTGCTCGCGCCGACCGGCGGCGGGGCGCAGGCCTGGAGCCTGATCGTGGTGCGCGAGGAGGAGCAGCGCCGCGCGCTCGCCGAGATCATCATCCGCGGCGGCGCCGAGTACTTCAAAACGGTCCGGCCGCCGGCCGAGGGGCGCAGCGCCGAGGAGCACGCCCAGTGGGCGCGCGACTACGCCGAGACCGCGCTCGGCACCTACCGCCACGTGCCGGTCTGGATCGCCGGGCTGCGCCTGAAGCGCGGCGCCTTCCCCGACGACGCGCGCCACCAGCTCATGGAGCGCGACGCCGACGTCATCTCGGTCGCCTTCGCGATGGAGAACCTCTACGTCGCCGCGCGGGCCATGGGCCTCGGCACCGCGCCGACGGTCTTCCACTGGTTCCTCGAGGACGAGTTCAACGCGCTGCTGGGCATCGACCCCGCGGCCGGCCTCGAGACCCCGCTGGTCACGCCCCTCGGCTACCCCGAGGAGTTCCCGGTGGGGCTGCCGCCCGCGCTGGCCAAGATCCGCCGGCCGTGGCGGACGCTGGTGCACGACGAGCGCTGGGGGCACCCGCGCCAGAGCTGACGCAGCTCTCCCTCCGCGCCCTCAACCGGGCCACCCTCGCGCGCCAGCTCCTGCTGGCGCGCGAGGCGATCCCGGTCCCCGAGGCGCTCGAGCGGGTCGGCGGGCTGCAGGCGCAGGAGCCGAAGCCGCCGTTCGCCGCCCTCTGGAGCCGGATCGAGGGTTTCGCGCGGGAGGACCTGCTCGCCGCCCTGCACGACCGGACGGCGGTGCGGGCGACGCTGATGCGGGCGACGCTGCACACGATGAGCGCCGCCGACGTCGCGGAGCTGCGGCCGGCGCTGCAGCCCATGCTGACGCAGGCCCTGCGGGTGCTCGGCGACCGGGCCGAGGGGCTGGACTCCGCCGGCGCCCTGAAGGCCGCCCGGAAGGCGCTGAAGGATGGCCCGCGCACGGCCGCCGAGCTGCGCGACGCGCTCGGGGAGGCCTTTCCGGACGCCGACGTGCGCGCCCTGGGCTACGCCGTCCGCACCCAGCTCCCGCTGGTGATGGTCCCGACCGAGGACCGCTGGGGCTTCCCGGCCTCGGCCCGGTTCACCATGGCCGAGGAGTGGCTGGGCCGGCCCCTCAAGAACCCCGGGCCGGAGGCGGTCGTGCTGCGCCACCTGGCGGCCTTCGGCCCGGCGACGGCCGCCGACGTGCAGACCTGGTCCGGGCTGGGCGGCCTGAAGCCCGTACTGGAGGCGCTGCGGCCGAAGCTCGCGACGTTCCGCGACGAGGGCGGCCGGGAGCTGTTCGACCTGCCCGACGCCCCGCGCCCCGACGAGGACGTCCCGGCGCCGGCGCGCTTCCTGCCCGAGTTCGACAGCCTGATGCTGGCGCATGCCGACCGCACGCGGGTGGTCGCCGAGGAACATCGCAAGGGGCTGGTGACCAAGAACCTGCGCGTGCGCGCGGTCTTCCTCTGGGACGGCTTCGCCGCGGGCACGTGGACCTCCGTCCGGAAGGGCAAGGCGGCCGAGATCACCGCCGTGCCCTTCGCCCGGCTCCCCAAGGGGGCGACGGCGGCGCTGCGCGAGGAGGGGGAGGCGCTGCTGGCATTCCTGGAGCCGGATGCGTCCGCGCGAAAGGTGACCGTGACACGCCCGGGGGCGCCGACGTAGAGGAACGGGAACCGTCGGAGCCAAAGGGCCCCGCGGGATCACACACGTCGAGGGGGAATCGGATGAAGCGCGCCGCCGGACTGGGAGCACTCGTGGGACTCTGCGCCGCCTTGGCGGCCGCGCCGGCGTTGGCCGGCACGACGGCCGACGGCCTCGTGACCCTGGACGGCGTCTCCGGCGCGACCCCTGGGATGAGCCCGGCCCAGGTGGCCGACGCGCTCGGTGCCCCGGTGAAGCTCACCGGCCCCGCGGCCGACGTGTGCCGCGTCGCCAAGATCGCCGCCGGCCCGCTGCGCGGATACGCGATCTTCGAGGGCGGGAAGCTCGGCGCGCTCTTCTTCGAGAAGGGCGCCCACACGGGCAAGGGCATCAGGATCGGCTCGAGGGCGGCCGACCTGCAGGCGGCCTACGGCGAGCGCCTGCGCTCGCGGCCGGACAAGTACGTGCCCGGCGCGCGCAACATGTTCGTCCGCCGCGCCAGGTCGCCGCACTGGGAGCTGCGGTTCGACGTCAGCAAGGCCGGCAAGGTGACCACCATCGCGCAGGGCGCGAGGCAGGTCCGCTACGTGGAGGCCTGCAGCTAGCCCGTCAGCCGATCGGGGGGCGGCCCGCCCAGGCGGCCGTCCCGCCCGATCGCTCCGAAGCGCGCCTGGCCGCCGCGCATGTGCACGTCGCGGACCACCCCGAAGATCAGCTCCTGGCGCTCGTCGCGGTCGAGCTCCTCGAGCTGGCGCACCTGCTCGGGCGAGGCGCTGACGTCCCCGGCCTCGGCGAGCGCGCGCAGCGGGTCCTCGATCAGCGCGTCGCGGAAGCGGGGGTCGGCGACCGTGCGGACCCAGATCGATGTCGGCTCGACCGCTGCCATGGGGCATCTTGGCAGCGGAGCGCGCCGGCGCGCCCGGTTTCACGTCCGCGCAACCTCCGCCGGCGCGGGCTGGGCTACGGTCGGTCGACCCGGATGCCCCCGCCGCGAGGAGTCACTCCATGCGACCGTCAGGCGCGATCACGATCCCGGCACGGCCCCGACCGCCCGGGCCCCGCAGCGGCCCTCCCGGGCTCGCCGGGCCGATCGCGGCCCAGCTGGACCGGGCCCACGCCGCCCTCGGCAGCGCCCCGCTCGCCGAGCTGCTGCTGATCCTGCGCGACCCGGCCCAACGCCTCGCCGAGGGGAGGGCCGCGCCGCTCTCGGGCGCCGAGCGGCGTGCGCTGGGGCGGCTCCAGCCCGGCGTGCGCGGTCCGCTGCTCTCCGCGCTCCGCCTGCTGCGCCTCGCAGGCGAGGAGGGCGGCACGGCCGCGTTCGGCCGCTGGCTCGCGACGTACGTGGAGGAGGTCGCCGCCCGGCCCCGCGGCGCCGCGGTCCCCCACCCGGAGGCGCCCCGCCGGTCGGCGCGCCCGGCGACGCCGGGGCGATGGATCGAATACCGTTGCAGCGGCGTCGGGAGTGCACCCGTCGCGAGCGATGAGGGCGGAGCCCGGAGGCTCCGGAGAGCGGGCCCGGTCGGCCCGAGAGAGCCGTGCGCGTCTCCGGCCGCGGGCCGGGGGGCGGAAGGAGCCGTGGGCGTGCCGATGTCCGAGGAGGAGCGCAGCGACGAAGCGCGATCCCTCCTGCGCCAGGCGCTGGAGGAGGTCGTCGACGAGCTCGGCGAGCGCCTGCGCCGGGAGAGCCTGCAGCTCGCGCCCGGCGCGATCTCGGCGGTGAGCGAGGCCCTCACCGCCGCCTACGTGCGCGGCCTGGATCACGGCCTCCGCCAGGCCGCGCGCGACCTGGAGGAACGCCTGGAGGCAATGGGGGTGCCGGTCCGGGAGCTCCTGAAGGAGCCACCGCAGGGCGAGGAGCCCCCGCCGGCGACCTAGGAAGCGCCCGCGCGCGGCCCGTCGTCGTCGAGCACGTTGACGACGTCGCCGTACTTCGCCCGGATGTCCGCCTTCACCGACGCGGGCGCGTCGGTCGAGAGCCGCCACTTCCCGTGGTCGAAGATGTTGGCGAAGGCGTGACCCGGACCGACCGCCGTCCGGGCGTAGGCGTCGGCGGCGTCATATCGCGCGGCGGGCGCCGGGAGCAGGACCGTCGTCACGCCGGGGATGGAGACCGGCGACTGGTCGGACGTGAAGCTCATCTCCAACCCGCGGCCGGTGCCATGGACGTTGTACGCGCCGGTCGCACGCGCGCGCGCCTCCCGCGCGCGGGCGGTGGCCTCTGCCTCCGGGTTGGCCAGCACCGGGCTTGATTGCGAAGCCGATGGCGTCGCCGCGGTCGTCACTGCCCGGTCCGCCGACGACGGAGACTGAGCGGCGGCCGCGATCATGATGCCCGCACCGAGGATCAGCGCCGCCGCGGTCGCCAGGAGTGGCCTGCGAGTTGTCAAAGTGGATCTCCCACGCGTCGGTCTTCCTCGCGCTTCTCGGGACCGATGGTGACCGGCCCACGGCGACTGGTCGACCTTCGCGGGCTCGAGACGGTCGATGGTTGATTCGTGAATCGGGTCGGGCCAGGGTCAGGCTTTCCGATGAAGGTGTTCAGTCAGACGAAGCCATTCCGGGCGCGAATCCACGATTCGGGGATTCTGTCTTCGCTCATCCTCGGCCTCGTGGCCGGGAGATCCCTCGGCGGGTCCCTCTGGTCCTCGCTTGCCATCACGGCTGCCGTCACGCTGGGGCTCTGGCTCGCGCTCGAGGTGGGGCTGGGGCGCTGGTTGGAGCGTCGGCGAGCACGGCGCGGGATCACCTCGGTGGAGCCACCCATCCGACTCGACGAGTGGGCCGTCCCGGGTTGCATGGCCATCGGGGCGATCGCCGCGGCGATCGTCGATGGGTCCCTGCTGGACCGGTTCGCCATTTGCCTGGGACTGACGGTCGGCCTCATCGGAGCGATCGAGGTGATCGGCCGCTCGCTGCGAAGCCGAGCGACCCGTGAGGCGTGGGGCGCCGGAAAGCGGCTAAGCCGCCCGTCGGCGGGATGAGCCGTCGATCTGGCCCGGGAAGAAGCCGTGGCGGGCCAGCGGCTCCACGATCTCGTGCTCCTCGTAGGACAGGTGCGACAGCAGCGCGTCGGTGAGCAGGTCGATCGCCGCCTGGATGCGGCCGAAGTCCCCCGGGTGGCCGATGTGGTGCACCAGCGCCGCGTCGACCCCCTGGATCGCGTCGTGGATGACGTGGTGCTCGTCCACCAGCCGGTCGATCACGGGCTGCAGGTCGGGCTCGCTGCGCGCCAGGTGCGGCAGCACCGCCTCGTCCTCGATCCCGTGGTGCTGCGCCACGACGCCGCAGTAGCGCGAGCAGAACGCGCCGAGCGTCCAGTCGTTCTGGCGAAGCGCCATCTCGTTCAGGACCCCGCGCGCCTCGCCGGCCGTGACCGCCCCGTCGCGCACCTGCTCCAGCACCCCGCGCAGCTCGGCCAGCTCGCGCCGCAGGGTGTCGTGGACGTCGATCAGGTGCTGCCCCACCAGCCGCCCGCGGCGCGTGTACTCCACCTCGGGCCGGGAGGGCTCCCGGTGCGGCCGGGCCGACTCGTCCCACGGCGCCTCCGCGCTCAGCCGCGCGCCGTCGTCCGCGGTCGGGCTCACGCCCAGGCGCTCGTACTCGGTGCCGCCCTCGGCCGGTGCCTCGAGCTCCGGCTCCGCCACGGCGGCCCGCGATCCGCCCCCTCCCCCGCCGCCCGCCCGGCCGGTCGCCACCAGCTCGCGCACGGCCGGGGCGACCTCGCCGGCGAAGCGGCGGATCGCGGCCTCGTCGTCGGCCCAGAGGATGTACGTCCCGACCCCGTCCTCCAGCGACATCCGCGCCAGGTCCTCGATGCTCACGTCGGGGCCCACGTTCAGAAGGCGCCGAATGGCGCTGGGCTGACGGCCGGCCCCGACCGCGGCCTTGTCGATCCTCGCGTTGCCCGCGGCCAGGCCGCCCGGCTCCAGGTAGGAGAGGCTCGGCAGCCAGCCGTCGGCCTTCCTGCCCACCAGGTCCAGCATCCGCGGCTTCAGCGCGCCCAGCCAGATCGCCACGTCGTGGACCAGGAGCGGACCGGGCTTCGCGCCCTCAAGGCGGTAGTGCTCGCCGTCGAAGCGGGCGCCGCGCCCGCCGGCGTCCCAGAGCGCCCGGATCACGTCGATCCCCTCCTCGAGGGCGTCCACCGCCTGCCCGGGGGTGCGGCGGGGGCCGCCCAGGGCCGCGATCGCGTCCCAGAAGGCGCCGGCGCCCAGACCCAGCTCGGCGCGCCCGCCGCTGAGGACGTCCAGGCTCGCGACCGCCCGCGCGAGCATCGCCGGCGTGCGCAGCGGCAGGTTGAGCACGTTCCCGCTCAGCCGCACCCGCTCGGTGCGCGCCGCGACGAAGGACAGCAGCGTCCAGGTGTCCAGGAATCGCGGCTGGTAGGGATGGTCCTGGAAGGTGACGAGGTCGAGCCCCGCCTCCTCGGCCAGAACGGAGAGGGCGACGACGCGGTCCGCGCCGTCCGCCGCCGGCGTCAGGAAGACGCCGAACTCGAGGTCGTGCCGATAGTCGGGCATGCCCCGATCCTACCAGACACTTGACGGCTCAAGTAATGGCGGGCTCGGCCGGCCGGATGAGCGCGACGGTCAGCCCGGCGCGCTCGACCAGCGCCTCCTGCTGGCGCTCCAAGCCGGTGTGCACCACCCCGCAGACGCGCTGAAGCACGAGGATGTCGAAGCGCTCCTCCTCGAGGAGGCGATCCACCCCGTCGGCGAACGACCGCGCCCGCACCAGCCGGGTGTCGAACGCGCGCACCGGCAGCCGCCGGCGCTCTCCCGCCTCGAGCACCGTGCCGGCATCGTCGACGGCGCGGTCCAGCGCCGCGTCGATCGGCTGGTCGAGCGGCACCACCAGCACCGCCGCGAGCACCACCTCGCCGTCGGCGCCGGCCAGCCCGGCCGCGTCGTCGAGGACCGCCGTGGCACACCGGCGATGGTCGGTCGCCACCAGCACCCGCCTCCCGTCGCTCATCTCGGTCGCTCCCCTCCCCCCTGTCGCGCCGCTCTGCGAGCGGCATCAGGTCGACCCCGTCCCACCGCTCCAGCACGACGTCCGGCGCCTGCGGCGGAAACTCCCCGATCCCGAGCCGCTCCGTAAATGGCATCGGCCGCGTGATCCCGCACTCGCGAAGAAGCGTGGAGCCGCCGCCCTGCCCCGCCAGCGGGTGGCGGCGGCCGGTACGAGCCGCCTGCACGCTGGCACGTACACCTTCAGCTTCCCGCGGGGTGTCAGGCGCCGAGAGGTTGTGGACCACCAGGTCGAAAGAGCTTGAGCCGGGGGCGGCATCGACCACGCCGCCGAGACCATATCGGCGTGCCGCGCCGGGTGCGCTTGTGCGCGCCGTCCGCTGTGCGAACATGTGTTCGATGGTCGTCGCCGTCCACGTCCCCCGCCTCCCGCTGCTCGTCGCCCTGCTCGCCGCCGGCCGGCCGATGGACCGCCCGGTGGCGCTCGGCCCGCCCCCCGGCGCGCCCCAGGTGGTGGGGCTCTGCACGCCGGCCGCCGAGGCCGAGGGCGTGGAGCCCGGTCTGCGGGTGGGCGAGGCGCTGGCCCGCTGCCCGAGCCTCGACCTGGTGACGCCCGATCCCGCGGCGGCGGCCGACGCGGCCGAGCGGGTGATCCTGCGCCTGGAGGCGATCGGCGCGCGGGTTGAGCCCGGCGAGCTCGGCGACGCCTGCTTCGAGGCCGACGGCCTGCGCCGGCTGCACGGGGGCCTTGAGGGCGTGCTGCGCAGGTCCCGCGCGGCGCTGCCGGTGGGCGCCGGCGGGCGCGTGGGCGCCGCGCCGTCGCGGTTCGCCGCGCTCCAGGCCGCCCGCGAGGCCGTCGCCGGCCGACCCCTGGTGATCGGCCCGGACGAGGTGGCGGGCTTCCTCGCGCCGCTGCCGGCCGCCCGGCTGCCGCTCGCCCCGGACCTGGTGCGGGCGCTCGCCGACCTCGGCCTGCGCACCGTGGGCCAGGTGGCGGCGCTGCCGCGGGCGGCGGCGCTCGAGCGCCTGGGCTCGGCGGGGCTGCACGCCTGGCTGCTGGCCCGCGGCGAGCCCGACCGGCCGCTGCGCCCGCGCACCCCGCCCCAGCCGCTCGAGGCCAGCATGACCTTCCCCGACGCGGTGGGCGCCCTGCCGGCGCTCGAGGCCGCCGGCCGCCTGCTCCTGGCCGAGCTCGCCGGGCGGGCCCGCGCCCGGGGGCGGGCGCTGCGCGGGCTGTCCCTGCGCGCCCGGCTGGCCGACGGCGGCTCCTGGACGCGCGAGGTGGCGCTCCGCGAGGCCACCGGCGACCCCGAGCGGCTGGCGATCGCCGCCCTCCCCCGGCTGGCCGACGTGACCGGCCCGGTGGCGACCCTGACCGTCGCCGGCGACGCCGGCGCGCCGCTCGGCGGCCGTCAGCTCACCGCGATCCCGAGCGGTGCCGAGGAGCGCCGGCGACGGGCCGGCGAGGCGGTGCGGCAGGTGCGGGCCGCGGCGGGCGCCGAGGCGCTGCTGCGGGCCGTCGAGCTCGAGCCCTGGTCCCGGCTGCCGGAGCGCCGATGGGCGCTGGTTCCCTACGACGCGTAGGCGAGGCCCGGCCGGCCGACGTGGTGGTCGCGCCGGACGGGACCCCGCACGCGCTGATGGTGGACGGCCGCCGGCGCGGCGTGGTCGCCGTGCGTGAGGACTGGCTGGTGCAGGACCGCTGGTGGACCGACCAGCCGGTGGACCGCCACTACTTCGAGCTGGTCGTGGAGCCCGGGCGCGTGGCGCTCGTCTACCGCGACCTGAGAGAGAACCGGTGGCTCAGCCATGGCTGAGCCACCGGTGCAGCCTTCGTCAGGCGGTCGGGCGCCCGGCGGTGACGGCCTCGCGCTCTGGCCGCTCACCGGCGGCCTCCGCCTGCTCGTCGACGACCTGGGCGGCCGCGATCTCGGGCGTGGGCGCCGGCGGCTCCTGCCGCTTGGCGACCTCCTCAGCGACGTCGGGCTCGAGGTCGCGGTCGTCACGGGAGTCCCCGCTGACCGAGTTCTTGAACTCGCGCATGCTGCGTCCCAAGTTGCGCCCCATCTCCGGCAGCCGCTTCGGGCCGAAGACGAGCAGCGCGATCACCAGGACGATGATGATCTGGACGGGCGAGAAGTCGAACATCTCCGCGCCTACCTCCTCTTCCGCCGTGCGGCGGAGCGGTCGGGGATCTCGGGGCTCCGGGATCCGGTCACAGGGTAGCGGGCCGAGCCTCGGGCTCCGAGGGAGCGTCGGTGCCCTGTCGCCCCTTCCTTACGACCCCGACCCTCCCTCGGATCACCGCGGTCCCCCGGCTCACCGGACCACGAACCCCGTCGAGTCGATCACGGCGCGCGCCTGCTGCATCGTGGCCCGCTGCTGGAAGGCCTCCTCGGAGGGCAGCCGCCCGATGATCAGGCTCCGCGCGAACGCGCTGTGGCGCGCCTCGACGGCGAGGATCGACGAGGCGGCCAGGATGAAGGCGGTGCGCTTCAGCCGGTGGATCTGCCCGGTGTAGGCCGCGACGCCGGTGTCCTCCAGGCGCACCGCGGTGTTCCGGAAGACCACCGGGTCGGTCACCGCGGAGCCGAAGTTGAAGGCCGGCTTCTTCACCGCCCGGGTGCCGAGCGCGTTGGTGAGGAAGTCGACGTGCTCGGCCTCGTGCTGGCCGGCGATGCTGGCGAACTGGCCGGTCCGCATGCCGAAGTTGCTCGCCTGGGCCTGCGCGTAGAACTCGGCCTCGAGGTACTCGAGCGACAGGGCGAAGTTCAGGATCGTGATGTCCTGGCGGTTCGAGCGCGTGTCCGCCGCGGCGCCGAGCGACGGCAGGCCCAGCAGGACCCCGCCGCCCATGACCGCGCCGCCGCCGAGGGCCAGCTTGCGCAGCATGCCCGCGCGGGTGTCCCCGGCCTCGGCCGCCTCCTCCAGGGCGCCGTCGGCCGCCACCCGGTGGGCCGCCTCGCGGAGGGCCCCGTCGCGATCGACCCGCGCCAGCTCGAGCTGCTCGGACATCCCGTGCCGTCCTTTCGGCGTGTGTCCCTGCTGCGCGCAGACTGGCACGCCGCCGGCCGCGTGACGACGGGAGCGGTCGGCTAGTCCCGCTGGCCGGCCTTGGCGAGCTGCTGCAGCGCCTCGTCCCCGCCGCCCTCGGTCCGGACGATGACCTCGCGGTGCGGGTACGGGATGCCGATCCCCGCCTCCTCCAGCGCGATCTTCATGCGCCGGCGGAACTCGCGCCCGACCTCCCACTGCTTGCCCGGCTGGGTCTGCAGGTACATCCGCAGGTGGACGCTCGAGTCGGCGTAGGCCTCGACGCCGAGGACCGTCGCCGGCGCGGTGATCGAGGTCCGGAAGCGGGTCTCCGCGCGCATGCGCTCGGCCACCTCGCCCGCGATGCGCGCGACGTCGTCCGGGTCCTCCTCGTAGGGCACCGGCAGGTCGATCAGGTAGCGCGAGAACTCCTTGGTGTGGTTGGTCGTGACGCGGATCTCGCCGTTCGGCACCACGTGGCGCGAGCCGTCCAGGCTGCGGACGATGGTGGTGCGCAGACCGAGCGTCTCGACCACGCCGGTGACGCCGGCCACCTCGATGGTGTCGCCGACGTCGAACTGGCGCTCCATGACCATGAAGAAGCCTGAGAAGAAGTCCTTGACCAGGCTCTGGGCGCCGAAGCCGATGGCGATGCCGCCGATCCCGGCCGCGGCGATCAGCGGGCCGATCGCGACGCCGGCGGTGCCGAGAGCCATGATGATCGCGATCGCCCAGATCACGATCACCGCGACCGCGCGGAGCACGCCGCTGAGCGTGCGGGCGCGCTGCAGGCTCTGGTCGGGACGCTGGGCGTCGGCCATGGAGATCCGCCGCTCGAAGCGCCCGATCGCCCAGCGGGCCAGCCAGGCGATGAGGCCGCCGCCGATGAGGATGGCGGCGATGCGGATCAGTTGGTCGGCGGACTCGGGCACGCGGGCACCTCCGTGGGTCGACCTCGGTCGGGGCGAAGCACGCCGGCGGGCCGGCCGGCGAAGCGCGGGACCTTAGCCGACTACCCCGGCACGACCCAACGGAGGCGTCAGGCGGGACCCTCCGGCTCCCGCGGCACGTCCGGTCGCGGCGGCGGCTCCGGGCCGGTCCACTCCCCCACCGGCTCGCCTCTCACGAAGTCCGAATCCCGCTCCTCATGCGCGGTCAGGCCCTCGCGGAACTGCCGCAGCCCGCGGCCCAGATCGCGCCCCAGCTGGGGCAATCGGCGGGGGCCGAGGACGATCAACGCGATCGCGAGGACCAGGAACAGCTGAATGGGCGAGACGTCGATCACGGGAGCCTCCGACGCCCGATCGTAGCCCCGACGGCCGCGCCGGGCGATGGACATGGCGCTACCCTCGACGGTGGATGACGGCCCATGGAGGGGATGACGTGCAGGGCAGCGGCGCACGGCCCGAGCTGATCGTGCTCGTGGACGAGCGCGGCACCCCGATCGGCAGCGCGGACAAGACGTCGAGCCACCACGCCGACACCCCGCTCCACCTGGCCTTCTCCTGCTACGTCTTCGACGGCCGGGGGCGCTTCCTGGCGACCCGGCGCGCCGCCGGCAAGCACGTGTGGCCCGGGGTGTGGACGAACTCGGTGTGCGGGCACCCGGCCCCCGGCGAGTCGATGGTCGCGGCGATCCAGCGCCGGCTCGAGCAGGAGCTCGGCATGGCCGCCCGCGGCTTCGAGGTGGCCCTCCCCACCTACCGCTACACCTCGCCGCCGTTCAACGGCGTGGTGGAGAACGAGTTCTGCCCGGTTTTCCTGGCCCGCGCGGCGAGCGAGCCCCGCCCGGACCCCCGCGAGGTCGACGAGGTCGAGTGGCTGGCCTGGGACGACTTCGTGAGCGCGGCCCGGGCGGACACCGGCGACCGGTTCAGCTGGTGGTGCAAGGACCAGCTCCGCCTCCTCCTGCAGAGCCGGCTGGTGGAGCGCTTCGCGGCGCCCGAGCAGAGCGGCGACGAGGTACCGACCGAGCGGTAAGGGCCTTCCGGGCGGCCCTCGGGGGCCCGCGGGTATCGTCGATGGAGTGAGCTCCGAACGCGCCGCGGGCGCCCCCTC
This sequence comes from Miltoncostaeaceae bacterium, assembly GCA_033856535.1. Classification (GTDB taxonomy): domain Bacteria; phylum Actinomycetota; class Thermoleophilia; order Miltoncostaeales; family Miltoncostaeaceae; genus JAWVEV01. The sequence continues at coordinate 17,690 of JAWVEV010000098.1, forward strand.
CCTCCACAAGGGCGCCATCCTGGCGCTCGCCTGTCTCGGTCAGTTCATGGTGGTGCTCGACGTCGCCATCGTGAACGTGGCGCTGCCGGCGATGCAGCGCGACCTCGACTTCTCGGGCACCGGGCTGCAGTGGGTCGTCAACGCGTACACGCTCACCTTCGCCGGCTTCATGCTCCTCGGCGGGCGGGCGGCCGACCTCTACGGGCGCCGGCGCCTGCTGATCCTCGGGCTCGTCCTGTTCAGCGCCGCCAGCCTGGTCTGCGCCGTCGCGCAGGGGCCCGGGGAGGTGATCGCGGCGCGCGCGGTGCAGGGCCTGGGAGCCGCGGTCCTGTCCCCCGCCACGCTCACGATCGTCACGACGACGTTCACGGAATCCAAGGAACGCGCCCGCGCGCTCGGCCTGTGGAGCGCATCGCTGGCGGCGGGCGGCGCCACCGGCGGCCTGATCGGCGGCCTCCTCACCGACCTCCTGTCGTGGCGCTGGATCTTCCTGATCAACCTGCCCATCGGGGTCGGCGGGATCCTCGTCGCCCGCGTCTTCCTGCCCGAGAGCCGCCGGCCCGAGGCGGCGCGCAGCCTGGACGTCGCCGGCGCCCTGACGGTCACGGCCGGCCTCACCGCGCTGGTCTACGGCGTGGTGCGCAGCGAGGAGCACGGGTGGACCTCCGCGGGCACGCTGGCCTGCCTGGTCGGCGCCGCCGCGCTGATCGCTGCCTTCCTCGTCGTCGAGATGCGCGTCGCGACCGCGCCGCTCGTCCCGCTGGGGCGCCTGCGCTCGCGGGCGCTGGCCGGGGCCAACCTCACGATGTTCTGCGTCGGCGCCTCGATGTTCGCCATGTGGTACTTCGTGTCGCTGTACCTACAGGAGGTGCTCGGGCACAGCCCACTGCGCGCCGGCGTGGAGTTCCTGCCCGCGGCGATCGCCGTGATCGTCGGGGCCCAGGTCAGCGGCCGGCTGCTCTCGCGGCTCGGCCCGCGCCCGCTCATGGCCGGGGCCACGCTGCTCTGCGCCGGCGGGCTCCTGTGGATGTCGGGGATCTCGGCCTCGGGCGACTACGCCTCGGAGATCGCCGGCCCCCTCACGCTGGTCGCGCTCGGCCTCGGCCTGAGCTTCCCGCCCGGCACCTACGCGGCCACCGCCGACATGCCGCCGCGCGACGCCGGCCTGGCGTCGGGGCTCGTCAACGCCACTCGCCAGATCGGGGGCGCCGTGGGCCTGGCGGCCCTCGCGACGATCGCGGTGGACCACGCCCGGGCGGTCGTCGGACCGGGCGCCCCCTCCCCGGCGGAACTCGCCGACGCCGCGACCCAGGGCTACTCGCGCGCCTTCCTGGTCGCGGCGTTCATCGCGCTGGCGGCGTCGCTGGCCTCGCTGGTGGTGCCGTCGACCCGCCCACGCGCCAGCGGCGCGGCCGCCGGCGCCGGCGAGGGCGAACGTCTGGGTTAGCCCTCCCGGCGGAAGCCCGTCGGCGCCGGCATCGGGTCCAGCGGGCTGGCCGGCAGGGCGCCTTCGGGGTCGTCCCAGTGATACACGCTCGGCGCCACGTCGTTCGGCGCGTCCGGGTGGAACATCGCGGCGAGCAGCTCCACCTGCCCGCGTCCCACGCCCAGCTCGCCCATGCCGCCGCCGTACATCGGGCGGCCCTCCCGGGCACAGCGGGCGTAGACCCCGAAGAGCCGCTCCAGGGTGCCGATCCGCGACGGCTTCACGTTGACCACGCGGGCGGCGAGCGGCGTCGCGCCGATGCTCTCCGCCCCGTGGATCGGCGCATCGTATGACACGCGGTCGAGGTGGCCGGCCAGCCGCTCGGCAATCCCCGGCAGGTCGTGCGGGTCCTCGAGGTAGGCGTCGGGGAACCGAGCGAGGATCCGGTCGTACAGCGCGGCGAGCACCGCCGGGTCCTCGACCTCCACGCCGTACTGGCCCTTGAAGTCGATGGTGTCGACCGCGCCGGTCGCGGCGACCTCGTCGACGAGGTCCGGCGACCAGGTCGCCTCGGCGTCGAGCTTGAAGCGCACGCTGGGGGCGCGGGCCAGGCGCCGGCGCACCGGCTCGATCGAGGGCTCCTTCCCGAGCCCCAGCGAGTTGACGAAGCGCAGCGGGCGCGGCTCCAGCCCCAGCACCTCGTGCAGCGGGCGGCCGGCCTGACGCAGCGCGAGGTCGAGCGCCGCCGACTCGAAGGCCCAGTTGCGGTACTTCAGCGACCCGGCCCACTCCGGCGGCGTCGTCCACAACTCCAACGTCGCGAGGTGCTCGCAGAAGCCGGCCAGCGTCCACTCGCCCGCGAGCGGCAGCGCGGGCCGGGCCTCGTGGAGCGACGTGCCGTCCTCCTTGAACACCGAGACGTCCTCGCCGAGCCCCTCCGCCCCGGCGCCGGCGAGCCTTACGTGCGTCGTGGTGCGCTCGGACTCGGGGGCGAGGACGGCGTGCAGGCGCTCGAACTCACAGGTCTCGACGACCAGTGGGAGGCCGGCGATCCGGGGCCACAGCGACTCGCCTGAAATCGCGCCGCTCATGAGCGCCATCCTCGCATCCCGGCGGCCGGAACGCCGCTCCGACCGACGGTCAGCCGTTCAGGTCGTGCGCCACCGGATGCCGCGGCTCGTAGAGCGGAAGGTCCGAGCCGCCGGGCAGCCGGATCGATGCGAGCAAGCCCCAGCCCTCGTCGCTCACCGGACGCGAGATCTCGACGCCCTTGCCGGCGAGCCGCGCGAGCACGCGCTCGATGTCGTCGCACATGAGGTAGAGCTCGTGCCTCGCCTCGCCCTCGGTGGGATGCACCGCGATCTCGGCCGGGGGCAGCCTCAGGATCAGCCAGCCGCCGCCGGCGTCGACGCCCGAGAACCCCAGCACGTCGCGGATGAAGGCGCGGTCGGCCTCGGCGTCCCGGCTGTACACGATCACGTGCGCGCCGTTGATCATGGGTCCGACTGTAGTGCGCCGCGGCCAGCCCTTGTGCCGGTGCTCGGCAGGTACGAACATGTGTTCGTGGCACCGCCCTACGTCGAGCTCCACGCGCACTCGGCCTTCAGCTTCCTCGACGGGGCCTCGGCGCCCGAGGAGATGGCCGCCCGGGCGGCCGAGCTCGGTCACGAGGCGCTCGCGCTCCCCGACCACGACGGGCTCTGCGGCTCCCTGGCCTTCGCCCACGCGGCGCGCGACGCCGGCGTCCGACCGATCACCGGGGCCGAGGTGACCCTGGCCGGCGGCGCCCACCTGACCCTGCTGGTCGAGACCAGCGCCGGCTACGCCAACCTCTGCCGGCTTCTCACGTTGGCCCACGCCGAGACTCGCTCCGGCCGCGACCGGCGAGCGCTGCCGCCGGCGCTCGATCCCGCCGCGCTGGCCCTCCACGCCGAGGGCCTGGTCTGCCTGACCGGCTGCGCGCGGCGGGGCCTGGTCCCGAGCCTCGTCGTGGCCGACCGCGGTCGCGAGGCCCGTGAGGCGCTCGACGACCTGGTCCGGGCCTTCGGGCGCGAGAACGTCCGCGTCGAGCTCCAGCGCCCCCGCACCCGCGGCGACCGGTCGCTCGCGCGCGACCTGGCCCGCCTGGCCGAGGTCGCCGGCCTGCCGACCGTCGCCACCGGCGATCCGCACGCCCACGACGACCGGCGGGCCTACCTGCAGGACGCGTTCGTGGCGATCGCCGAGCGCTCCACCCTGGACGGCTCGGAGGCCGCCCGGCGCGGCAACCGCGACGCGGTGCTGCGCAGCCCCGAGGAGACCGCCCGCCGCTTCGCCGACCACCCCGAGGCGGTGGCCGAGACCGTCCGCCTGGCGGACCGCCTGCGCTTCGACCTCACCCGCGACCTGGGCTACCGCTTCCCCGACTTCGTCGCCGGCCACCCCGGCGAGACCGCCCGGGCGGCGCTGACCCGGGTCTGCGTCCACCAGCTCGGCGCGCGCTACCCGAACGCGGCGCGGCGGGTGGAGGCGCGCATGCGCCTGGACGAGGAGCTCGCGCTGATCGAGCACCACGGCCTGGCCGGCTTCTTCCTGCTGCACCGCGACCTGCTGGAGCTGGCGCGCGAGGTCGCCCTGCGCGTCCGGCCGGCCGGCTCGGCCCGGCGCGGGCTGCCGCCGGGGCGCGGGCGCGGCTCCTCGGTGGGCTCGATTGTCTGCTACCTGACCGGCCTCTCGCACATCGACCCGGTCGAGAACCGACTTTTCCTGGGCCGCTTCCTCAACCGCGACATGGCGTCGGTGCCGGACATCGACCTCGACTTCCCGCGCGACATCCGCGAGGCGCTGATCGCGGAGGTGATCGCGCGCTACGGGACCGAGCACGCGGCGCTGGTGGCCGCCTTCCCCACCTTCCGCGCGCGCATGGCCATCCGGGAGCTGGGCGGCGCGCTGGCGCTGCCCGAGGCCGACCTGGAGCGCCTCGCGCGCATGGCCGACGGCTGGAGCAGCGCCGGCGAGCTCGCCGAGCAGCTGAAGTCCCTGCCCGGCGGCGAGGAGCGGCTGGCCTCCTCGCCGCGCTGGCGGGCGCTCGCCTTCCTGGCCCGCGAGGCCGCCGGCCTGCCGCGCCACCTCTCCCAGCACTCGGGCGGCATGGTGGTCAGCGCGCGCCCGCTGGTGGAGCTGGTGCCGGTGGTGCCGGCCGCCTTCCCCGGGCGCCAGCTCTGCCAGTGGGACAAGGACTCCTGCGCCGACGCCGGCTTCGTGAAGATCGACGTGCTGGGCCTGGGGATGCTCTCGGCGGTCGAGGAGTGCATCGACCTGATCGCCCGCTCGCGCAACGAGCGGGTCGACCTGTCGCGGATCGGCTTCGACGACCCGGCGGTCTACGCCGAGATCCAGGACGCCGACACGGTGGGCGTCTTCCAGATCGAGAGCCGGGCCCAGATGCAGAGCCTGCTCCAGACCCGGCCCGAGAACCTGGAGGACCTGACCGTGCAGGTCGCCCTGATCCGGCCCGGGCCGGTCAGCGGCGGCGCGGTGCACCCCTACGTCAAGCACCGGCGCGCCAAGCGGCAGGACCCGGACTTCGAGCCGCCCTACGACCACCCCCTGCTGGCCGACGTCCTGCGCGACACGCTCGGCGTGGTGGTCTTCCAGGAGCAGGTGCTCGAGGTGGCGATGGCGCTCGCCGGCTTCACTCCCGGCCAGGCCGAGGCGCTGCGCCGGGCCATGAGCCGCAAGCGCAGCCGCGAGGCGATGATCGCCCTCTGGCGCGAGTTCCGCGACGGCGCCCGCGCCCGCGGGGTCGACGACGAGACCATCCGCACGGTCTTCACCAAGCTGATCGGCTTCTCGAACTTCGGCTTCCCCAAGGCCCACTCGGCGGCCTTCGCGGTGCTCGCCTACCAGAGCGCCTGGCTGCGCCGGCGCTACCCGGCCGAGTTCCTCTGCGCGCTGCTGAACGCCCAGCCGATGGGCTTCTACCCGCCCGCCAGCCTGGTCCGGGACGCCCAGCGGCGCGGCGTGCGGGTGCTGCCGCCCTGCCTCGGCCGCTCGGAGGCCCTCTGCACCGTCGAATGGACCCCCGAGGGGCTCGCGGTACGAATTGGCCTGGGGTACGTCCGTGAGGTGCGCGACGAGGCCGCCGGCCGGCTGGTGGCCGAGCGCGAGGCGAACGGCCCCTTCCGCGACCTGGCCGACCTGGCCGCCCGCGCCGACCTGCGCCGCGAGCAGCTCGCCCAGCTGGTGCGCGCCGGCGCGGCGGACCTCTTCGACCGGCCGCGCCGGGCGATGCTCTGGGAGCTCGGCACGCTGGCCCGCCCCCGGATGGGCGCCGAGGGCCGCCAGCTCGCGCTGCCGCTGCCGGCCACCCCGGCCCCGCCGCTGCCCGAGCCCGGCCGGATGGAGCGGGCCCTGACCGACTACGAGACCATGGGCCTGTCCGCCGGCTGGCACCTGATGGCGCTGATGCGCGGCGCCCTGCCGGCCGGCGCGCGCACCGCGCGCGACCTGCGCGAGACCCGCCACGGCACCAACGTGATCGTGGGCGGCATGGTGGTCGCGCGCCAGCGGCCGGCCACCGCCAACGGCATCGTCTTCCTGCTGCTCGAGGACGAGACCGGGATGGTCAACGTGATCGTGCGGCCCGAGGTCTACGAGCGCCACCGGGTGGCCGTCCGAGCCGACCCGCTGCTCCTGGCCTGGGGCCGGCTGGAGCGCCACGGGCGCAACCTGAACGTGCTGGCGACCCGCCTGGAGCGGATCGTCCCGCCGGCCGACGCGCCGCTGCCCGAGGAGGCGCCGATCGAGCGGGTGCGTGCCGCGGCGCCGTCGGGCCAGCATTTCGGGCGCGGACGGCGCTAGCATCGCCCGGATGCGCCGACTCGCCGCCCTTCTCCTGCTCGTGCTCGCCGGCCTGCTCCTGGTCGCCGGCTGCGGATCCGACGATCCCGAGGCCGACGCCGGCACCGCCTCGCAGTCCACCGCGCCGTTCCCCTATCAGGGCTTTCCGATCGACCCGCGCCAGCCGGCGCCGCCCCTTCGCCTGCAGGACGTCGACGGCGGGACGGTCGACCTGAAGGACATGGTGGGCAAGCCGACGCTCGTGAGCTTCGTCTACTCCCAGTGCCCCGACACCTGCCCGCTGACCCTGGCGGCGCTGAACACGGTACGGCGGAACCTCGGCCCCAAGGCCGACGACTTCTCGATCGTGCTGGTCTCGACCGACCCCACGGGCGACACGCCGAAGAACGTGCGCGACTTCCTCGAGAAGTTCCACCTCCGCGGGCACGCCAAGTACCTGGTGGGCACCGAGGCCCAGCTGCGCCCGGTCTGGCGGGCCTGGCAGATCGAGCGCGAGGTCGACGAGCACGTGCACGCGGAGGACATGGCGGGCCACCACGACGGGCACGCCGGCCTGATCGGCCACGACTCCTTCACCTTCGGCATCGACGCCTCCGGGCGCCTCACCACGGCGTACCCGGTCGACGGCCAGGTCGACCTGCTCCTGCACGACCTGCCGCTGCTCGAGACCTCCGTCTGATGGAGCTCCGCGCCGCGCACGTGCTGGTCACGGGCGCGTCGCGCGGCATCGGCATGGCGATGGCCGAGCGGTTCGCGGACGCCGGCGCGAACGTGAGCGTCGCGGCGCGCGGCGCGGAGCCGCTGCGCGAGCTGGCCGAGCGGATCGGCGGCCAGGCCCACGTCGCCGACCTCACCGACGCCGAGGTCCGCCGCGGCCTGATCGCCCGGGTCGAGGAGGCCGGCGGGCCCCTCGACGTGCTGGTGAACAACGCCGGCGTCGACCTCACCGGCGCCTTCGACGCCATGTCGGCCGACGAGCTCGAGCGGGTCTTCACACTGAACGCACTGGCGCCGGCGGAGCTGACCCGCCAGGCGCTCCCCGGCATGATCGCCCGCGGGCGCGGCCACATCGTGAACATCTCCTCGCTGGCCGGCGTGGCGGTGCTGCCGGGCATGGCGGCCTACAGCGCGACCAAGGCCGCCCTCACCCACCTCACCGCCGGCCTACGGGCCGACCTGCGCGGCCTGCCCATCGGCACCACCGTGGTCGAGACCGGGCTGATCAAGCCGACCGAGCTGGCCGAGTCGGTCCTCGCCTACGGGCCGACCCGCGCCGCCTTCGCGCGCCTCTACCGCATCGGGATGCTGGCCGACTCGCACGTCGACGACGTCGCCGACGCGGTGGTCGCCGCGGTCGCGTCGGGCAGGCGCCACGTGCGCCTGCCCAAGCGCGCCCGGCTCACCCCGGTCCTCGTCGAGAGCGCCCGGCGCACGGTCGAGCTGCTCCTGACCGGGGTCAAGCCCCGCCCCTAGGCAGGGGCATGGCGTCCCCGGCCTTCGCGCTGTGGCTGATCGGCGCCGTCGTCGGAGTGCTGCGCGCGGGGCAGCGCACACCGCCGGCGCCGCCCGTCTCGCCGCGGGGCGCACCGGCTCCGGAGGCGGCCGCACGCCGCCGACCGCCACCAGCGGCTGAGCCCCAGCCGTCGGTCGTCGCCCGCCCGGCCGCGCACCGACCCGATCTCGCCACGCCCCGCGGAACGGTCCCGCGCGGCAGCGTCTCCCGACGGCCGGGGAGGCCGGGCCGCGAGCGGAGCGTCGCGCGGGCCCGCTAGACCCTCAGCTCTGCCTTGATCTCGCACCGGTCGACCGAGACGCGCGTCCCCGGAGTGTCCCCCGAATCCATCGCGTCGAGCGGGCCCTCGGCCGCCGCCATGTCCTCGGCGGTCTCGAAGAGCTGGATCACGACCGCGGTGCGCTGGTCCGGGTCATGGAGGATCTGGACCCCCTTGGCGGGGATGTCCACGGGCGGTGGGCCGGCCTCGACCTTCGCAAGGTTCCCGGCCAGGTGATCGGGATCGACGTCCGTGAACCTGACGACGCGCGCGTACATGACTCTCCTCTCGCTCGCCGGCGAGGCGAACCCCCACCGCTCACCAGCTTGAGTGACGGAATTCGCGCCGGCGTTACAGACGCCGGCGCCGCCATCCGGACCACGTCGCCGCAACGCGAGCTCGAGGCGCCTCCGGCTCGTCCTTCCGCATGGTGTCCCGCGCGAGGTCGGCGTCGGGCTCCCCCGCCGCCGCGACCGACGGCCTGGCGCGCGGCGGTCCAATGGAGCACGGTCATCCCTCGTCGGCCAGCCGGCGGACCCGCTCCTCGTCGCTCGTCCTCGTGCACGTGAAGCAGGCCCCGTGCTCGGTGCCCTTCCTGAAGTACTGGCAGCAGCCGTTCCGCTCGCGGAATCGCTCGACCCCCCGGGGATGCTCGAGGCTGCGCAGACGGAACCGGCCGGTGAGCGGAGCCTCGACGCCCAGCAGCAGGTCGGCCTGCCCGAAGGCCCACTCGGCGCATCCGAGCGCCTCTCCCAGCCAGACGAGGACCCCGGAGAGGGTGTCCTCGACCGATGCCCACAGGGCCCGCGGCCCGCGCCGCGAGCGCGGCACCAGCTCGGCCACCAGGGGCGACAGGTGGCGCACCAGCCGGCGCCGGAACCAGGCCAGCAGCTCGGCCTCGGTCGCGAAGGGCAGCGCGCCCTCGGCGGCGGCGCCATCGTCGGCCTCCAGCACGCCGACCCGCGGCGCCAGATAGGCCACGCCGGCCAGCTCCGAGCCCTCCCCCAGCCGCACCGCGGTCGCCCGCGGCCCGACGTCGGGGATCCGCCGCTCGGTGAGGTACGCGCCGAGCGCCGGCGTGACCAGGGTGTGGACGTAGCCCTCGAGCAGGGAGGTGCAGACCAGCCGCAGATCCTCGCACTCGGCCTCCGCCGCGACCCGCGCGAGGAGGTCCTCGAGGAGCGCGGGCGCCAGCAGGTCGGCCGGGGCGATCCAGCCGGCGGCGGCGGGGGGCCCGTCGCCGAGGGCCAGCTCGAGGTACGGGATACCGCGGCCCGCCAGTCGCTCCAGCGTGGGGCCGAGCGACGGGCGGGCCGCGAGCGCGAGCGGCGCCATCAGGCCGTCCGGAGGGGCACGCACTGGACGGATACGCCGTTCACTGCGGAGAGATTAGGGACGCCTAATGTTTGGCGCAAGGAATCCCGCAGCCCTGCGCCGCTCAGCCGAGTGCCGCCCCCTGCGCGTGGCGAGCCCCGGCCAGCGGCCACCAGCCCAGTCGTCGCCCCTACGTCGTCGGGGGCATCACCAGGGCTTCGCCGGTCAGCACCGGCTCGCCGCCGCGGCTCACGACCGTGTCCAGCACGACGCGGTTCTTCTCGGCCACGATCTCCTTCACCGTGACCGTCGCCAGGAGGCGGTCGCCCGGGCGGACCGGAGCCCGCCAGCGGAGCGACTGGGACAGGTAGATCGTCCCCGGCCCGGGCAGCTGCATGCCGATCACGGCCGAGATCAACCCCGCCGTGAGCACGCCGTGGGCGATCCGGCCCTGGAAGAACGAGGCGTCGGCGTACTCCCGGTCGAGGTGGACGGGGTTGGCGTCGCCGGAGATGCGCGCGAACGCATCGATGTCCGACTGCGAGATCACCTTCGACATCGAGGCCTCGTCGCCGACCGCCAGATCGGCGATCGTCCGTCCGGCCGGGTACGGGCGGGCCGGCGGCGGCCCGGCGAGCGCCCGATATAGCGCGGCCGCGTCGCCCCGGGCGCCGCGCCAGGCCTCAAGGGCGCGCTCGACCGCATCGCCGCCGTTCAGGGGCGCGTGGCCCGTGGGTGCGTCTGTCGCCATCGCTCGGACTCCTTTCCTCGCGGGCCCGGCCCGCCTTCAGTAGGCCGTGACCAGCCCGCCGTTGATGTTCAGGGACGAGCCCGTGATGTAGTCGCCGTCCCGGACCAGGTAGAGGACGCCCTTGGCGATGTCCTCGGGGTCGCCGAAGCGGCCCATGGGGATCTTCTCGAGCAGCATCCCCTGGATCTTCTCGGAGAGGCCGGTGACCATCTCGGTGCCGATGAAGCCCGGGCAGACCGCGTTGACGGTGATGCCCTTGGCGGCCACCTCGAGCGCCACCACCTTGGTCAGGCCGACCATGCCGGCCTTCGCGGCGGCGTAGTTGGCCTGCGTGATGTTGCCGGTCTGGCCGACGAACGAGGCCATGTTCACGATCCGGCCGAAGCCGCGCGCCTCCATGCCCGGCAGAACGGCCTTCATCATGCTGAAGACCGAGCCGAGGTTGGTGGCGAGGATGCGGTCGAACGAGAGCCGGTCCATCTTGCGGAACCACTGGTCCTCGAGCACCCCGGCGTTGTTGACCAGGATGTCGACCTTGCCGAAGGCCGTGACCGCGTCTGTGGCCAGCGTCGCGCACTGGGTCTCGTCGGAGACGTCGGCCTGGATGACCGCCGCCTTGCCGCCCGAGCGCTCGACGTCGGCCGCGACGTCCTCGGCCGGGCCGCGGCTGCTCATGTAGTTCACGACGACGCTGGCGCCCTCGGCGCCGAGCGTCCGTGCGATCGCGGCGCCGATGCCCCGGCTGGCGCCGGTCACGATCGCCACCTTGCCGTCGAGGCTGCCGGTCCCGAGGGGCGTCGGCGCCACCTCCGAGAACGCGCCGTCGTTGCCGTTTGTTTCGGGCGCCGGACTCTTGCCCCGCCGCGTCTTCGCAGTCGTCCCCATTCTGCTGCCTCCCCTAGACGTCGCGCTCGACGACCATCGCGATGCCCTGCCCGCCGCCGATGCACAGCGAGGCCAGGCCCAGGCGCGCGTCCCGGCGCACCATCTCGTGCAGCAGCGTCGTCAGGACGCGGGTGCCGGAGGCGCCGATGGGGTGGCCGAGCGCGATCGCCCCCCCGTGGACGTTGGTCTTGTCGGTGTCGATGCCGAGCTCCCGGATGACCGCCAGCGACTGCGCCGCGAAGGCCTCGTTCAGCTCGATCAGGTCGAGGTCGGCCAGCTCGATCCCGGCCTTGGCGACGGCCTTGCGGACCGCCTCGACCGGCCCCATGCCCATGATGCGCGGGGCCACCCCGGCCGAGGCGAAGCTGCGGATGGTGGCCATGGGGATCAGGCCGAGCCGCTTGGCCCGCTCCTTCTCCATCACCACCGTGGCGGCCGCGCCATCGTTGATGCCCGACGAGGTGCCGGCCGTGACCGTGCCCTCCTTGTCGAAGGCGGGGCGCAGCTTGGCCAGGCCCTCGGCCTTCGTGGTCGGCCGGGGGAACTCGTCGTGCAGGACCCGGATCGGGTCGCCGCGCCGCTGCGGCACGGAGACGCCCACGATCTCGTCCTTGAAGACGTGATCGCGGATGGCCCGGCCGGCCTTCTGCTGGCTCTCCGCGGCGAAGGCGTCCTGGTCCTCGCGGCTGATCTCGTAGTCGGTGGCGATGTTCTCGGCCGTCGTGCCCATGTGGCAGTCGGTCATCGCGCACCACAGGCCGTCCCGGATCATCGAGTCGACGAGCTTGCCGTCGCCCATCCGGTAGCCGCCGCGGCCCTGCTCCAGCAGGTACGGCGCGGCGCTCATGTTCTCCATGCCGCCGGCCACGATCACCTCGGCGTCGCCGGTGGCGATCGCCTGGGCCGCGAGCGCGACGGACTTCAGCCCCGAGCCGCAGACCTTGTTGATGGTCATGCAGGGCACGTTCTCGGGCAGCCCGCCCTTCAGCGCCGCCTGGCGCGCCGGGTTCTGGCCCAGGCCGGCGGAGAGGACGTTGCCCATCAGGACCTCGTCGACGTGCTCGGGGTCGACCCCCGCCCGCTTGAGGGACTCGGCCACCACCGTGGCGCCGAGCTCCGTCGCGTGGACCGTGGACAGGCCGCCGTTGAAGTTGCCGATGGGCGTTCTCACGGCGCTGACGATCACCGCTTGATTCACGTGATCTCCCCTTGTCCCGTATGTGTCTCGAACACTACGAGGGGCGCGCGGCGCGCGCCCCCCCATCGCTTCTCCCGCCGGACCGGCCGCGGTCAGCGGACCGGCTCGAGAGCCAGTCGGTGACCTTCGGCCAGAGGCCCTTGCGGGCGCCGGAGCCGGCGAGCAGGCCGACGTGGCCGGCCGGCATGAGCAGGTAGTCGTTGTCCTTGCTGGACACCAGCCCGTTGAGGACCTCGGCCATCGCGGGCAGGACGATGTGATCCTTCTCGCCGGCGATGTTGAGCAGCGGAACCTCGATGCGCGAGAGGTCGACGCGCTCGCCGCGGATCGTCATCTCGCCCTTCGCCAGGCGGTTGCCCTGATAGAAGTCGGTGATCCACTGGGTGTACGCGGCCCCGGCGAACGGGACGCCGTCGTTCACCCACTTGTTCATGGCCTTCCAGCTGGTCATGTCCTTGCCGGTGAGCAGACGCTCCCACATGGTCATGCGCGCGCTGAAGTAGTTGGCGACCGGCCGCAGCATCGCGTTGCCGGTGTCGATCAGGCTGCCCGGCACGTTGCCGTAGGCCTGGGCCACCTTCCGCGGGTCGTAGTGGCGCTCGTCGAGCCACTTGCCGTGCAGCCCGGCGTCGCTGAAGTCGATCGGCGTGGTGAGCGTGATCAGGTTGCGCATGCGCTCGGGGCGCAGGGCGGCGTGCATCGTGGACATCGTGCCGCCCATGCAGTAGCCGAACAGGGTGTACTCGTCGGCGCCGCTGGCCCGCAGGGCCCGGTCGACGGCCTTCGGCAGGTGGTCGCCGACGTAGTCGTCGTACGTCATCTGGCGGTCCTCCCACCCCGGGGTGCCCCAGTCGACCAGGAAGACGTCGTACCCCTCGCCCAGCAGGTGCCGGAAGAAGCTGTTCTCCGGCCTCAGGTCGAAGATGTACGGCTTGTTGATGAGCGCGTAGACGAAGACGATCGGGGTCTTGTGAACCGGCGGCCGCTCGCCGCGGTAGCGGTAGAGGGTCGTCTTGTTGCGGGTCCAGACCACGTCCTTCGGCGTCAGCCCGGTGGGCGTGTCGGCGCCGAGGGCCAGGATGCGCAGGCCCTCCTCGATGCTCTCGAAGGACGGTGGGCCCGGGATGGTCCCCCACGGGGTGGGGATGCCCTCCTGGGTCCCGTTGGCCGCGGCGCGCTTGGGCGGGGTCGAGGACGCCATCGGCTACTCCTCCTTGGCCGGGGTTCGGGTGCTCCGCCGGCGGGCCGGCGGCTTGGCCGCGCCCGTCTCGGCGGCCGGCTTCGCGCGCGGACGGCGCGGGGCGGGCTTGGCCGGGGCCGGCTCGTCCGTCGCGGCCGGGACCGGAGTGTCCGCCTTGGACGGGGCCGGCGGCGGCGGGGCGGCGGCGAGCTTGTCGAGGCTCGCCTCGATCCGGTCCAGCGCGTCGAGCCGCGCGGCGAGGCCGGCGATGCGCTCCTCGAGCGCGGCCAGCCGCTCGCCCAGGGCGGCCGCGGCCGGGGCCGGGTCCTCCCTGCGCAGCAGGTCGTCCGCCTGGTCGCTCACGTCGTCGACCTTGCGCTCGACGTTGATCACGAGCTGGGCGACGCGGGCGATGTCGTCCTTGGTCGGGATGTGGAGCTGCTCGGCGACGGCCTCGGAGGTCTTGCGCAGCACCTCCTGCATCTCCGTGTAGCGCTCCATCAACCGACCGGCCGACGCGGCGAACTCCTCGGTGGAGATCGCCTGCTCGACGGCCTGGGCCCAGGCCTCGGTGGCCTGGTCGTAGCTCTGGCGCAGAACCTGGAAGGGGTCCGGCGGCTTCGGGGGGGCGTCGCTCACGGCGCTGGGCTCCTTTCGCGGGACGGTCGGGGGCCCGTGCGGGATCGCGCGAGGGCGCCGGCGGTTGCCGGCGCCCGCGTCACTCCCCGCGTTCGGGTCCTGCTAGGCCGTCTGAGCGGCCTGCGGGCGGAACACCCGGTCGGCCACCGCGAAGGGGAAGTACAGGCTGGAGAGCCCGGCGGCGAGGTAGCTCTGGACGAGCTGCTGGCCGGCCTCCTGGGTCTCGGTCAGCCGCTCGCGCAGCGTCTCGCGGAGGGCCTTGTCGTCGGCGCTCGCGGCCTTGGCCTCGTCGGCCCAGGCGCGGGCGAGCCGGCCGGCGCGCTCGTTGTAGGTGAGCGCGGCGTCCAGGCCGGCGACGTACGCCTCGCGGGTCGCCTCGTAGATGCGGCCGGCGGCCTCGGTGGTGGTCGCGGTGAAGTCGGTCTGAGCCATGGTTCGGTTACCTCCCGGTGGGGCCCTGTTACAGGGTCTCTCGGGCGGAGCCGCCCGGAGCGTTTGGGTAGAAGCTGAAGAAGCGATCGAGCATGGACTGCGAGTCGCGGAGCGCCCCGGCCCAGGTCTCGAGGTAGGCGGCACCGGCGTCCGTCAGCGAGTACATGCGGCGCGCCGGCCCGTGGGTGGAGGTGTCCCAGTCCGACTGGACCAGGCCCTCCTTCTCGAGCTGGCGCAGCGTGCGGTAGACGCTGCCGGGGTCGGTGGCCTCGAAGCCGAAGAGCGCGAGCCGGCGCATCAGGTCGTAGCCGTAGCTCTGCCACTGCTGCAGGCAGAGCAGCAGGAACGGCTGGAGCCAGTTGCGCGGACGTCCCGCCCCCTCGACGCGCTTGGCGCCGGGGTTCGGGTCGGAGCTCGTCGGTCCGTTCGTCTCCATGTATGTGCAGTGTGCACCTATAGGCACCGGACGTCAAGTGGACCTCCAAGGAACCCGGCCGGCCGCCCGTGAAGGGGCCCGCCCCCACCCCATGGGGGGCCGGGGCGAGGTGAGGATTTGACCGTTTGGGCGGCGACCGGCGCGTCCCGGCGCCGTACCTTCTCGTCAGCGCGCCGGCGACGACGAGCGGACGGGTCGTCGTCGTCAGCGTCGCCGAAATCTCAAGCGGGCGCATTTCCGCGCCGATGCTGACTGCGTTGCACGGACGCACGACGGCCCTTCGGAGGGGCCGGGCACGGCTCCGCCCCCGGCGGCGCCGCTCCACGGACAAGGAGAGAGATGCACGGATGCCGCACGGCGGCCGCTGCCGCCGCCATGGCCATGCTGGGCGCGCTCGGCGCGTTCGCCGTCCCCGGCGCCGCCGCCCCCGCCGCCCCCGAGAGCAAGGCGCCCAAGGGCGCCGAGTCCGCCGCGCCCGCCAAGGTCCGGGTGCAACCCGGCCTCGAGCGCGCCCTGCTGCGCGAGATGAACGAGGCGCGCGCCGAGTACGGCCTCCCCGCCTTCCAGGGCAAGTCCAGCCTCCAGCACGCGGCCCGCAAGCACAGCGCCTATCTGGCGCGCCTGGGCCACCTCGACCACGACAGCGCCGGCGGGCGCCCCTTCTGGACCCGGCTGGTCAAGGCCGGCTACCCGCGCAACAGCACGATGGGCGAGAACCTGGCGCTGATCGGCGGCTGCGGCCGCCCCAACGGTTACGTCCAGCTGCGCCGCCAGGCGCGCGAGGAGTCCAACCACCGCCAGGCCGAGCAGGTGGTCGCCATGTGGCTCAAGAGCCCGGGCCACCGCGCCAACCTCTTGAGCAGGGACTTCCGCTACGCGGGGACCGGCGTCACGACCGACGGCGCCTGCAACGCGACCATGTACACCGCGGACTACGGCGGGTAGGTCCCGGGACGCACGCCCGCTTCCGCCGGGACGGCGGTCCCGGTCGGCCGGCAATTCTTGAGGATGGCCTTGCGGCCCATGTGAGGCGCGTCTAAGGTGGCCCCGCGCATGGGGAAGCCGAAGGCGAAGAAGAAGTGCTGCAAGTCGCGGCCTCGATGCCGCCGTTGCCCCGTCCGGCTCAAGCTCGAGGCCAAGGCCAAGCGCTCGTAGCGTTCGCTCAGGCGGCCGCGAAGACCCCCCGGCCCAGCGCCAGCGTCCCGGCCTCGAGGCCCGCCGCGAGGTTCTGCATCTTCGGCATGAGGTCCTCGACGAGCGCGCGCATGCCGGGTGGCGTCGCGCCGGCTCCGGCCAGCTGCATGCGCCTGAAGCCCTCGAGCCCCTCCGCGGTCGCGTCCTCCCAGGCCAGCTCGCGGAAGCGCGCCGCCGTGACGAGCGCCCGTTGCTCCTCGGCGGTCCGCAGCGCGCTGATCGCCGGGTCGTCGGCCCAGGGGAGCGGGTAGCGCGGCGGCCCGTCGGGGCCGGCGAGCACGTCGTACAGCGCCAGGCGGCCGCCCGGCGCGCACACCCGCCGCATCTCGGCGTAGAGGCGCTCCCGGTCGGCGATGTTCATCGACGCGTGCTGGGTCCAGACCAGGTCGAACGCGCCGTCGGGGAACGGCATGTCGAGCGCGTTCCCCTGCACCACCTCGACGACCTCCGACAGCCCGGTGCGGGCCGTGAGCTCCACCGCCAGCCGGCAGAACTCCTCGGTCAGGTCGAGCGCGGTGACGCGGCAGCCGAAGCGGCGCGCGAGCAGACGGGCCGGGCCGCCGACGCCCGCCCCCACGTCGAGGACCCGCATGCCCTCGCCGGGCGCGGCCAGCTCGGCGAGCCGCAGGGTGGCGGGGCGGGCGCCGACGTGGAACTCCTCGTAGGGCTCCAGCACCTCGGGGTCGATCGGGCCGTCGGTGCCCACGGCGTCGTGGATCGCCTCGCCCAAGAGGCGCATGGGGCCGGAGCGGCCGTAGTGGGCATCGACCGCCGCGGCGGCGGCCGGGTCCCGCGGGCTCAGGTCTGGAAGCTCTTTCCGCAGCCGCAGGAGGAGGTGGCGTTCGGGTTGTTGATGATGAACCCGGCGCCCTGGAAGCCCTCCTCGTAGTCGAGCTGGACGCCCAGGAGGTACGGGAGGCTGAAGCGATCGAGGATCACCCGCACGCCGGCGGCGCTCTCGATGATCTCGTCCCCGTCGCGGGGCTCGGACAGGGCCAGGGCGTACTCGAAGCCCGAGCAGCCGCCCGGGACGACCTCGAGCCGCAGCCCGGCGCCCGCGTCGGCCTCCTCGGCGAGGAGCGTCCGCAGCTTGTCGGTGGCCTGCTCGGTCAGCGTGACCATGTGGCTCCTCCCTCCGTCGGCGTGTCCGTGCGCTGTGGTCCAGTGTCGCAGAGGCCTCCGGCGGCCGCAAGGTCGTTCACCCGTGAACGATGTGGCGATCGGGCCGGCCCTGGTACCGTCAGATCGTGACCGCGACGGCCTCCTCGTCCACCCCCCGCCGGGGGCTCGTGGGACGCTTCGTCTACGACCGCGACGGCCGGCTGCACACCGTGCGCCTGCTAGGCGGCGTGGTCGCGGCCATCGCGCTGATCTCGTTTGCGACCTTCGCCGGCCTGCTCATGGCGGGCGCCGGCAGCCCCGCGTCGCTGGCGGTCTGGGTGCTTGCCGGCTTCATCCTGGTGAAGGTGCCGCTGCTGGCGGTGCTCTGGTGGATCCTGCTGCGCCGCGACCCGGAGCAGCGCTCGGCGGACTGGAGCACGGACGAGGCGACCGAGATCCTGGACTACCTCGAGGCGCAGGCGGCCGAGGCCGCCGGCCGCCCCGACGCCGCGGCGCGGCTGGCGTACTTCGCCAAGGAGGCCTGGTTCGTCGCCGACAACGCGGCCGACCGCGACAAGGCCAGCGCGGTCGCGGTGGCCGTGCGCATCCAGGCGATGGCGTCCGAGGTCACCGCCCGGCCCGGCTCCCCCCGCTAACGGCGGAGCAGCAGCACCAGGCTCACCGCCAGCAGCCCGATCGCCACGATCCGCTCGGTCGTGAGCGCGATCGACGGCAGGCCGAACCAGCCGAACCGGTCGATCAGCGCGGCCAGGAGGACCTGCCCGACGATCACCGACACGAAGGTGGCCGTGACGCCCAGTCGCGGCGAGGCGACGAGGGTCGCGAAGACGAAGACCGCCCCGCAGAGACCGCCCAGGTAGGCCCACCACGGGCCGCCGCCGAGCTCGGTGAGCCGTCCCGCGTCGCCCGCCACCACCAGGGCGCCGAACAGCACGACCGTGCCGATCAGGAACGACACGAACGCGCTGCCGACCGGCGAGCCGAGGATCACGCGCAGCCGCGCGTTGATCGGCGCCTGGGCGGCGATGAGCGCGCCGCCGACCAGTGGCAGGGCGGCGTACAGGATGCGGGTCACGGGGCGGCCTCCGTGTGGGCGGACGGGCGGGCCAGACTAGAACGGCTCGTCGCCGGCAGGACCGGCGCCGGAACAGCCCTTACACTGGCGCACCCATGAGCGACCGTCCGCGCACATCGCCGTCCGGAACGCCCAAGCGCCGGCTGCTGCCCGACGAGATGGCGGCCTGGCGCGGGTTCCTGCGGATCCACGCGGGGCTGATGCGCCAGCTCGACGCCGAGCTCCTCGAGGAGCACGGCCTGCCGCTCTCGCACTACGACGTGCTGCTGCAGCTCGCCGAGGTCGGCGGCAGCCTGCGCATGTCCGACCTCGCCAACGCCGTGCTGCTCAGCCGCAGCGGGCTCACCCGGCTGGTCGACCAGCTCGAACGTCAGGGGCTGGTGTCGCGCAAGCGCTCGAGCGCCGACGCGCGCGGGGTCGAGGCCATCCTCACCGAGACCGGGTGGGAGCGGCTGCGCGCCGCCGCCCCCACCCACGTGCGCGGCGTCCGGCGCCTCTTCCTCGCGCCGCTGGGCGCCGAGCGGCAGGCCGCCCTGGCCGAGGCCTGGGAGACCCTGGACCGCTCCGGGGGCTGACCGGCACTCAGCCGGCCGTCAGCCCCCGGATGAACTCGGCCGTCACGGCGAGGTCCTCGTGCGTGAGCTCGTGTCCGGCGGCGACCATGCTCGCCCGCACCGCCGCGCCGGCGCCCTCGAGGGTCTCCACCAGCCCGGCCGTGCTCTCCGGCGAGGAGTAGGAGTCGCGCCGGCCGGCCGCGACCAGCACGTCGGTGCCGGCGAGGTCCGGGAGCGGATCGGGCACGTACGGGAGCATCGCCCGGAGCAGGACCGCCCCGCGCAGGAGCCCCGGCCGGCGGTAGAGCAGGCCCACCGCGATGTTCGCCCCGTTGGAGTAGCCGAGGGCGACGATCCGCGAGGGATCGCGGCCGTAGGCCTCCGCCGCCGCGAGCACGAAGTCCCCGAGCTCGTCGGCCCGGAACCGCAGGTCGTCGAGGTCGAGGTTGCCGACGCCGTGCCGCGCGAAGAAGCGCGGGCTCACCCCGCCCTCGAGCACCTTCCCCCGCGGGCTGAGGAGCGCCGCCTCGGGCGCCAGCTCGCGCCCGAGGCCGATCAGGTCGTGCTCGTCGCTCCCGGTGCCGTGCAGCAGCAGGAGCGTCCACGGGGACGTCCCCGGCTCGAACCGGTGGACGAAGCCGAGGTCCGTTTGCTCACTCGCCGCCATCGTCGCCCTCCCGCGCGCCGGCAAGGGCCGCGCGCCGCCAGCGCCGGTGGTCCGGCAGGGGGGTCAGGATGTCGCGCAGCTGGTCGCGGAGCGCCTCGAAGTTCGGCGGCAGCGACAGGGCCTCCCCCATCGTCTCGGCGGGCTCGTCGGCGGTGAAGCCGGGGCCCATCGTGGCGATCTCGAACAGCACGCCGCTCGGCTCGCGGAAGTAGATCGAGCGGAAGTAGAAGCGGTCGATCACGGGTGTCGCCCAGGCGCCGGCCGCGGCCACGCGGCGCTGCCAGTCCTCCTGCTCCTCCATCCGCGACGCCCACGCGACGTGGTGCACCGTGCCGGCGCCGCTGCGGCCCGGGACGGTGGCCTTGTCGTAGAGGATGCGCCCGCCGCGGATGTCGCCGCGGGCCTCCCAGTGGCCGTCCCCGACCCGCGCGAAGCCGAGCGTGTCCGCGAGCAGCTCGGCGCTGGCCTCGGGGTCGCGCGTGAGGGCGCGGACGTGGTCGAAGCCCCGCAGGGCGTATTCGTCGGGGACCTCGGCGGCGCGCGCGATCAGGGGCCGGTCGGGCGTCTCGACGACCGCCAGGTGGTGCTCCAGCCCCTCCGGATCGGCGAAGACCAGGCCGCCGGCCTCGCGGCGCGTCGCCACGCCCTCGTCGCCCAGGCGGTCGCTCCAGAAGCCGAGCGCGTCCTCGGAGCCGACCCGCCAGCCGATGCGGTGGATCATCCCGGCGCCGGCGCGCCCCGGCGCCGCGCCCGGGTACTCGAAGAAGGTCAGGTCCGAGCCCGGGCTGCCCTCCTCGTCGGCGTAGAACAGGTGGTAGACGGACGGGTCGTCCTGGTTCACCGTCTTCTTGACCAGCCGCAGGCCGAGCACGCGCGCGTAGAAGTCCACGTTGCGCGGCGCGTCGCCGGTGATGGCGGAGATGTGGTGGATGCCCTCGAGCTTCATGGCCGCTCCTCGATCGGGGGCCGTCTGTTAGTTGCAGACGCAATGATAGCACCGCCTCGCAACGATCGCTCGGGCTCTCCGCAGGGCGGGCGTCAGCGCCGGGCGCGCACCGTGAACGGCTTGCCCGGCTTGGCGCGCCCGTTCTCGCGTGCCACCACCCGGAACGTGTAGCGGCCGGGAGTCAGCAGCCGCACCGCCAGGCGCGTCCGGCGGCCGGTCACCCGCCGGGTGAGCACGGTGGCGTAACGGGTGTTGCGGCGCATCTGCAGGCTGACGCGCTCCCGCGCGAGGGCGCGGCTGAAGGTCACCCGCACCGCGAGCAGCTCCCCCGCCCGCATCCGGGCACGGGCGCGGATGCCGAACCGCAGCGGCGGCCCCGCGGGAGTCGACGCCGGCTGGCGGGAATCGGTCTGCTCGGAGCCCGGCGTCGGGCCGGGGTCGGACGGGCGCTTCGGCGGCGGGGGGACGCCCGCCGCCGGCACGACGGCCGCGCTCACCGACGCGCTGGCGCCGCCGCCGTTGCTGGCCAGGACCCGGCAGGCGATGGACAGGCCGACGTCCGCCGGCGTGGGCGCGTAGGTGGTGCTGGTGGCCCCGGCGATCGGGGCGCCGTCGCGCAGCCACTGCCAGGTGAGCGAGCTCGCGCCGGCCCAGGCGCCCGGCGAGCACGACAGCACCCCGCCCACGCCGGCGGCACCGGTGACCTGCGGCGGCGCGACCGCGAGCGGCGGGGTCGCGCCGGCCGGCCCGAGCGCGGTGACCGTGAAGGTCTTCGGCTCGGAGAGCCCGCCGCCGGGCGGCCCGGTGGAGACCGTGACCTGAGCCGTGCCCGGCCCGGCGACGTCGGCCGCGTCGATCTGGGCGGTGAGCTCGACCGACGAGACGAAGGCGGTCGGCCGGTCGACGCCGTTCCAGCGGACGACCGAGCCGGGCTGGAAGCCGGTGCCCCGCACCGTGAGCGAGAAGACGCCGCTTCCGGCGGACGCCGAGTCGGGCGCCAGCGACTGCAGCACCGGGATCGGGAGCGGCTGGCGCGGCTGCCAGTCGGGCTGGGTCCCGCCGCCGATCGTGATCTGCACCGGCGCGGACCCATCGGCGCCCATGGTCCAGATCTCGTCGGTCCCGCTGGCGGCGGAGACGTACGCGAGGCGGCTGCCGTCGGGGGACCAGGCCGGGTCGCGGGCGTCGCCGGTCGCGATCACGGCGCGGCCGGTGCCGTCGGCGTTCATCACCGTGAGGCCGATCTGCGGGTCCTCGAGGCAGGGGCCCGGGCGGAGATAGCAGACGTGCCCCGGGCCCGGCGAGGTGACGAAGGCCAGCCGGGTGCCGTCGGGCGACCACGAGGGCGAGCGCGTGTCCTGGTCCGCGCGGAAGGCGTAGTCGATGGCCGCGCCCGACGGCGAGGTGACGTGGATCTGCATCGCGCCGGTCGCGATGGGCGTCTCGTAGGCGATCCAGTCGCCCTTCGGCGCCCAGTCCGGCGAGGAGGCGTTGCCGAGACCGGGGATCGGCGTCGCCGTCCCGGCCGGCAGGGTGATCGACGAGAGCGGCCGGCAGGCCGGCGGGACGCACGGCGGCGCCGGCAGCGGGTCGACGTAGACCAGCCCGCTGCCGCTGGGCGACCAGGCCGGCGCTTCACCGGCCCGGAGCGGCTGGGGGGCGCCGCCGGCGTCGCCGAGCGTGTGGATCACGCGCCCGACGACGGTGCCGCGGTCGAAGACCAGCGAGCGGCCGTCCGGCGCCCAGCGCGGGGACGCGTCGACCTCGGGGCCGACGGTCAGCGGCCGGGGACTCGTGCCGTCGGGCGAGGCCGCCCAGATGTCCCCCGCCCGCACGAAGGCGATGTCCCCCTGCACGCCGGGGAACGTCGCGACGGCGCGCGCGGGCAGGCCCAGGCACACGGCGAGGAGGGCCACGAGGATGGCGGTGAGGGCTCTGACTGCGGGCACGGCGGCACGTCCGGGTCCGGCGGGCAGGGCCACCGTACGTTCGCTCCGCGACGCCCGGCAAGCGCCGGCGGTGGCGGGGGGTACTGAGTAGGAGCTTCCGCAGAGTTGCGGCCCGTGCGGGCGAAATCGGGCCTGCCATCATGCCCCGGTGGCCACCCTCCCCGGCTTCACCCGGCAGCACCGGGGCGGTTCCGGCTCGCCGCTCGTCGCGCTGCACGGGTTCACCGACACCTGGCGCACCTGGGAGCTCGTGCTCCCGACGCTCGAGCGCCACCACGACGTGCTCGCCCCCACCCTGCCGGGGCACGCCGGCGGCCCGCCGCTCCCCGAGCCGGTGAGCACGGCCGCCATGGTCGACGCCGTCGAGCGGGCGATGGACGCGGCCGGCTTCGCGACCGCGCACCTGGTCGGCAACTCGATGGGCGGCTACATCGCCCTGCATCTGGCGGCGCGCGGCAGGGCCCGGTCGGTGGTCGCCCTCGCTCCGGCCGGCGGCTGGGCCGAGGGCGATACGTCCGACCGCGAGACGCTGGCCCACTTCACCTCCCTGCGCGAGCCGCTGCGGGCGGCCGCGGCGAACGCCGACGCGATCGTGGCCACGCCCGGGGGCCGCCGGAGGGCGAGCGAGTTCACCGCGGTCCGCTGGGAGCACATCCCGCCGGCGCTGCTCGCCCACCAGATGCGCGGCGCCGCGGCCTGCGACGCCGTGGGGCCGATGGTCGAGAACGCACTGCGGGAAGGGTGGGCGCTCGATGCCGAGCGCGTGACCTGCCCGGTGCGGGTGATCTGGGGCACCGAGGACCGCCTGCTCCCCTGGCCGGGAGCGGCAGCGCGCTACCGGACCGCCTGGCTCCCCCGGGCGGACTGGGTCGAGTTGGAGGACGTCGGCCACTGCCCCCAGCTCGACGTCCCCCTCGAGACGGCCCACCTCATCCTGGGCGTGACGGCCGGCCGGTGACCCCGGCTCAGGCGGCGCGCGCGGCCACGATGTCCGCCTTCAGCGGCATCAGCCGCGCCCCGATCGCGCCGATCGTGAGCTCGGGCACGCCGAGCCCCTCCAGGGTCGCGACAAGGTGGCTCACGACCCGGTCGAACGCGTCGGGGGTGACCGCCAGCCGCGCGTGGGCGTCGCGCATGGAGCGGCCGGCATACATCTCAGGCCCGCCGAGGGCCGCGGCGATGAAGCTGCGCTGGTGGGTCTTGAGGCGCCCGGTGTCGACCCCCTCGAAGTACGGGGCGAGCGTCGCGTCTCCGAGCACCCGCTCGTAGAAGTCGTCCACCGCGGCCGCCACCGCCGCCGCCCCGCCGATCTCGTCGTAGATGGCCATCGCGCCTCCCCGTCGAGGTGGGTGACGCGCCGGACCGGCTCCGGCGCAGCTCGACCGTAGATCCCGACCCATCGCGGATGGCATGTCCCAGCCCTACGAGATCGGGCCTTCGCGTTTGTGATCCGCGCGCGCGAACGCGGCGGCGTACACCAGATAGGCGTAGGGATCCTCGATCGTCCAGACCCAGGGCGCGGACCGGCGGAGCGACGCCGGCGCGAGGTCGGGCAGCGCGGCCATGTCGGCCAGGACGTCGCGCGGGCGGGTGCCGGCGAAGTAGTCGCCGACGGCGCAGCACTCGGCGAGCACGGCGCCGGGCCGGCGGGCCTCCGGGCCGCAGAGGGCCCCCGTCTGGGCGCTCGACACCAGGTCGGTGACGAGGATCGCGCGCGCGCCCGGCGCGAGGAGCCGCCGCATCAGCGTCAGATGACGCCGGCGCACGCAGCCGGCCGCGCCCCCCGGCGCCGGGTCGCTCGCGATCAGCTGGGTGAGGAGCGTCGCCGAGAGCACGACGGAGGCCGCCCGCCCGGCGTCCCCGAGGACCCGCCGGGCGGTCGCGCCGTCGGCGACGCCCAGGTCGAGCGCGTGCCGGCTCAGCCGCGCCCGCGCCCCCCGCCCCAGCGGGCGCGCCGCCCGCGCCATGGCCGCGGCGTCGATGTCGACCAGCGTCACGGCCGCGAAGGCCTCCGACAACTCGGTCAGGTCGACGTCGTTGCAGTTGCCGGCGCCCAGGATCACCAGATGCTCCCGGCCAGCGGCGGCCGCGGCCGCGCGGAGCAGGCCCATCACGCGCTCCCGGTGGGGCCGGTACGCCTCCCCGAGGCCGGCGGTCAGGGCGTTCAGGGTCGCGTTCAGCTCGATCTCGGCGTGGAGCGCGGCCCGTCCGCGGCCGCGCCGCAGGAGCCGGGCCCCGCCGAGGGCCGGCCGGGCCCGGGGGCCGAGCCGGACCGTGGCCACCATCAGCCCATCTCGACGGCGTAGGAGGACGGATTCCCGGTGCCGAGGTTGTCGACCTGCGCGCGGATGGTCCCCGTCAGTTGGAGCACCTTCACGTGGACGCTGGTGTCCGAGTACTGCCATGCGCCCCAGGTCGCCCCGTCCGAGGCGCGGCGCAGCTGGAACCGGTAGGGCACGCCCGAGCTCCCGAGCGCGCGGACCTGCTCGTAGCCGGGGTTGGTGTAGCTCAGGCAGGTGACGTAGCCGACGGACGCGTTGACCGAGCAGGTCACGCTCGAGGCCGCCAGCGCCTGCACGGCGGCGCCGGCCGTGCCGGCGACGACGGCCACGATCGCGAGGCGGGTCGCGTACCGGCGCCGGGAATTCTGGATGCTCATGGGCGCTCCGGACATGGTGGGTGGTTGGCGGGGGTCGCCTGCGCGACCTGACAGGGAACGAGGCGCGGCGCGTCGACGCGCAGGCCGTCGGCGACGCGCGGCGGGACGCCGTGCAGCGCGGCCATCGCGTCGCGCACGCGCCCGGGGGGCCAGCCGTCGGGCACGGCGACGCTCGGCGCGCGGATGCGGCGGTCCCGGTCGTAGCCCCACGGCGCGGTGAGCGAGAGCCGGAGGCCCCTCCCAGCGCCGGCCGGTCGCACCAGGATGACCTCGGAGGGCAGGGGCGGCTGGATGACGGCGCCGGCGGGGACCTCGCCGCGCCCGAGGGCGGCGAGCAGGACGGCCTCGAGCGCGTCGCGGTACCCCACCCCGGCGGGGAACCGGACCGAGCCGCGCGGGTCGGCCTCGTCGATCGTCGGCGTCCCCTCGGGCATGAGCCACGGCACGCCGGCGAGCGGGGAGCCGACCGGCGGGCCGGGCGGCGGGGCCGCCGGCCCGTCCGGCCCGCCGTCGACGGCCTCACCCGCCGCGACGCCACACACCAGTGCCCCCACCGCCACCAGCCCCACCACCCCGTTCCGCCGCCAGGACGAGCCCGGTCCCATGCCGCCTCCCTCGGTCTGTGACCTGACGTACCGGCGGAGGCGGCCGATTTGTCCCGGTGCCGAGAAATCTCGGAATCCTTTGGACTTCGTGCGACATTTGCGCCGTGCTGAGCTCAAACGACGGGCAGCTGGCCCGGGCCGCGCGTTCCGGGTCCGCGCGCGCGGCCGACGAGCTCGCCCGGCGGCACGCCCCGACGGCCTGGAAGGTCGCCTACCGCCTCACCGGCTCGCGGGACCTGGCCGACGAGGTCTCCCAGGAGGCCTTCGGCCGCGCGTTCCGCGGCCTCGGGGGCTTCGACGTGCGCCGGCCGTTCGGGCCCTGGCTGAACGCGATCATCGTCAACTGCGCGCGCGACGCGCTGTCACGCCAGAGGTTCACCGTGGACGTCGACATCAACCTGCTGCCGGCGCCGGACGCCGGCCGCGAGACCGCGCTCGACCTGAGCCGGGCGCTCGCGGCGCTCTCGCCCGAGCGTCAGACGATCGTGGTGAGCCACCTCGCCGGATACAGCGTGAAGCAGATCGCCGAGTCCCTCGACGTGCCCATGGGGACCGCCCAGTCGCGGCTCGCCCGCGCGCTCGCCGAGCTTCGGAGCACCCTGCAGACGGAGGACGTGGACCATGTCTGACCTCGAGCTCCAGAGCTGGTTCGACGACGTCGCCGTGCCGGAGGGCACGGTCGACATGCTCGCGTCCGTGGCGCGCGAGGCCGTCCGGCCGTTCGTCCGCGCCCGCCGGCGCCGCCGGGCGATGGTCGCCGCCGTGGCCACGGCCCTCGCCGCGGCCACCGCGGCGGTCGCCTACGAGCTGCTCGACGACGACGGCCTCTCGGTGCCGGCCGGCCCGCCGCCGGCCCGGGTCGCACGCCTCGAGTCCCCGCTCCTGTCCAAGCTGCCGTGGCTCTTCCAGCCCTCGGGCGCGCCGCGGATCGACGAGGTCCCCGAGCAGCCCTCGCTCGCCTTCCCGGCCGGGACGAGCTACGGCGAGGCCGTGACCCGCCTCTTCGAGACGGTGACCGGCGAGGGCGCCCTGCCCGAGGAGGCGACGCTGGAGCGGGCGCTGCCGGTCGGGGTGGTGGCGGAGCTCGGCGGCGCGGGCCGGGGCATCCGAATCGACCTCCGCGCCCCGTGGGGCTACGACCTCCCCGCCGGCCGGATCAGCGCCCCCGGGTTCATCGTCGACCCCGGCGTCCCGGCGGAGCAGATCCGGAAGGTTCTCGCCGGCCTTCAGTCCGGGGCGCTCCCGGTCGGGCGGCTGCCGAAGGGGATCCGGGTGGAGGTCCCGCGGCTGGCGGCCTGCCAGGTGATGCGCCCGGGCGTCGCGCGGACCCCGTGCCGCCTCGAGCGCGGAGGTGGCGCCGCGCCCTGATCCCGGTCCGCCCGCATGCCCGTCGCCGTGCGTCCGCGGGCTGTGAGAAAGTCCGCCGGGCCCGGACCAGGAGGCGACGTGGAGCAGGCCATCGGAGCGGGGCTCGGCTCGTGGCGAGCCGGCCCCATCGAGTGGAAGCTGCAGTGGATCCTGCGCGTCGCGGTCGCGCTGGAGTTCTTCGGACACGGCATGTTCGGGGTGCTCCGCAAGGAGTCCTGGCTGGCGTACTACGACGCGCTCGGCATCTCCGCCGACCACGGCCGGATCCTCATGCCGATCACCGGCGCGGTGGACATCACTCTCGGCGTCATCGTCCTGCTCCGCCCGACGCGGGCGCTGATCGGCTACATGGCCGTCTGGGGGCTCTTCACCGCGTCGCTGCGGCCGCTGGCCGGCCAGGGCATCTGGGAGACGATCGAGCGCTCGTACAACTACGGCGTCCCGCTGTCGCTGCTGCTGCTCTACGGCCTGGGCCGGACCCCCGCCGCGTGGATCGAGCGGGTCCGCGAGGTGCCGCGGCTGACGCGTGGGCGGGCGGCGGCCTTCTTCCGGGGGTTCCAGTGGATCATCGGCCTGTACCTGATCGGACACGGCGGGCTGGGGCTCTTCACCGACAAGCCCCTGCTGATCCAGCTCTACGACTCGGTCGGGCTGACCTCGCTGGTCGATGACCCGAGCTCGCTCAACACCTACGTCGGCCTGTTCGAGATCGGGCTCGGCGCCCTGGTCCTGATCGTCCCGGCGACGTCGCTGCTGCTGTTCGTGCTCGCCTACAAGCTCGGCACGGAGTTCCTGCACGTGACGGCCGGCATCTACGGTTCGCCGCTCGAGGTGATCGAGCGGGCCGGCTGCTACGCCGCCCCGATCGGCGCGGTCATCTGCAAGCGGATCGCCCAGGGCGAGGACCAGAGGTCCGGCGCGTCGCGCCGGACCGAGATCGAGGGGCCGGCGGCGACCGCCTAGGTCCGAGCGCTCCTGGCCTCCAGGAGCTCCCGGAACTGGGCCGCGCTGCGCAGGGCGTGGTCCTTGGCGTTATTGTTGAAGACCACGGCGACCTCCTGGGCGTGCTCCGCCAGGTCGAGCACCGGGTCGATCCACTCCTCGAGCTCGGCCTCGCTGTAGAGGTGATCGAAGCGCTCGGCCACGGTCTTGCCGGTGGTCCAGGTGGCGGCGTTGCGCCCGTGCAGGCGCACGTAGGCCAGCGCGTCGGAGGTGCGCTCGACGATCGGCGGCATGGCGCTGGCCACGTCCAGGCGCGGCGCGTCCACGCAGACCCAGGCCGCGTCGTGCTCGCCGAGGAGCTCGGCCGCCGCCGCGCGCGCCTCGGGCTCGGCCCACGAGCGGTGGCGGAACTCGACCGCCGCCCGGGCCGGGCGCAGCCGGGAGATGATGCGCGCCAGCTCGGCGCGCTGCGCCTCGCCGGCGACCACGTACGGCGGCAGCTGGACCAGGATCGCGCCGAGCTTGTCACCGAGCGGGCCGCAGGCCTCCAGCAGGCTGTCGATGACCGCGTCGCGCATCTCGCGGGACGGGCGCCGGATGCGGCCGCGCTTGTCGAACGAGGCCGGCAGGTCGCGCAGCGCCGGCGGCAGGCGGCCCGGCTCGCTCGGGTGGCCCGAGATCACCTGGTGGGCCTTCACGTGGAAGCGGAAGCCCGGCGGCGTGCGCTCGGCCCAGTTGGCGACCGTCTGGACCGTCGGCAGCGCGTAGAAGCTGGAGTTGACCTCCACCATCGGGAAGCGCTCGGCGTAGTAGCGCAGGCGCCCCTCGGCGTCGTCCTTCACCTCCGGCGGATACCAGCCCGCCCTGATGAACTCGGGGTCGGTCCAGGACGCGGTGCCGACGCGGGCCCGCGCGAGGATCGGGGCGGGCTCAGACGTCGCCGTGCCCGTGCCGGCGCAGCTCCACGTCCAGCGCGCGCGCCTCGTCGTCGGTCGGCTCGCGCGGCGCGGGCCCCTCGGCCCGCGGCCGGCGCGCCCAGGCCCGGGTCACGATCGGGATCGCGATCAGGCCGGCGGCCACCAGCAGCCCCGGCACGATCCAGGCGATCAGGTCGAAGCCCTTCTTCGGCGGCGTCGTGAGCACGCCCTCGCCGAACTCGTCCACCAGCCCGTCGATGATCCGCTGCTTGTCCCAGCCGCGGTCGATCCGCTCGGCGATGTACGCCTTCATGCGGACCGCGATCGGCGCGTTGGAGACGTCGAGCGGCGTATTGCAGGTCGGGCAGCGCACCTCGCGCGCGACCTGGTTCACCGTCAGCGCCGAGGCCAGCGCCGGGGCGGCGAGGAGCAGCGCGAGCGCGACGAGCACCGCGCGGACCGCGCGGCTCACGCGGGCGCCTTCGCAGGAGGGGCGCCGATGTCGTCCAGGAGCCGGATCATCTCGTCGGCCCGCCGCACCTCGCCGATCTGGCGGTAGGCGATCCGCCCCTGCGGGTCGATCACGTAGGTCTCGGGCACGCCGGTCATCTGGAACTTGCCCCACGCGTCGTCGGAGCGGTCGCGCACCGTCGGGTAGCTCAGGTCGAACTCGTCCCAGAAGCCGCGCGCGTCGTCGCTGACGTCGCGCACGTCGATCCCGAGCACCACCACCTTGTCCTTCCCGCTCACCCGGTAGTGGCGGGCGACCTCGTCGAGCACCGGCGCCTCGGTCTCGCAGGGGGTGCACCACGACGCCCAGAGGTTGACCACGACGGTGCGTCCGCGCAGGTCGGCCAGGCTCACCTGCGATCCGACCGGGCCGATGCCATCGCCGGTCACGAGCACGGGAAGCGTCAGCTCGGGCGCCGGGGGGCGCTCGCCGGCGGCGAGGGCGTCGCGGATGCTGGTGTCGACGCCCTTGTTGAGCAGGCCGACGACCAGGAGGGCGATCACGGCCACCACGGCCACGACGGCGGCGATCGGCCCCGCGAGGCGGCGGCGCTCGCGCGGGGGCGGTGAGGGGTCGGGCGTCACTCCGCGCCCGATGGTAGCCGCCGGCCGGCGGCCGGAGCGCGCGCGGCCGGGGCGGCCCTACCCGCCCATGAGGGCCCGAATGGCCTGACCGGGGTCGTCCGCGCCCATCAGCGCCTCACCGACCAGGATCGCGTCGATCCCGGCCTCCTCGAGCGCCTCGACGTCCTCGTGGCGGGTGATGCCCGACTCGGCCACGACCACGGTGCCGGCCGGGACGTCGGACAGCAGCCGGAAGGTGGTGTCCAGGTCGACCTCGAGGCTGTGCAGGTTCCGGTTGTTGATCCCGATGACCTCGACGCCGGCGTCGACCGCCTTCTCCATCTCGTTCTCGTCGTGGACCTCGACCAGGCAGTCCATGCCGAGCTCGCCGGCGAGCGCCGCGAGCCGGGCCAGGCGCTTCCGCTTGAGCGCGGCCACGATCAGGAGCACGGCGTCGGCGCCGGCCACCCGGGCCTCGAGCAGCTGGTACTCGTCGACCATGAAGTCCTTGCGCAGCAGCGGCAGCGTCGTCGCGCGGCGCGCCTCCACCAGGTCCTCGAGGCTGCCGCCGAACCAGTTCGGCTCGGTCAGGACCGAGCAGGCGCGCGCGCCGCCGGCGTCGTAGGCGGTGATGATCTCCGTGACGCCGGCGCCCGGCCGGATCGGGCCGCGCGAGGGGCTGGAGCGCTTCATCTCCGCGATCAGCGAGATGCCCTCGTCGACCAGCGCCTCGGAGAAGGGGCGGCTGCGGCGCGACGGTCCCAGCCGGCGCTCCAGGTCGGCGGCCGGCACGTCCTGCTTGCGCCGAGCCAGCTCGGCCTCGGTGCGCTCGACGACGGTCTCGAGGAAGGTGGCCACCGGAGTCGCCGAGTCTAGCCCGCGGCCGCCAGCCGGCGGGTGGTCGCGACGAACGCGGCCAGGCGATCCCGGGCGGCCCCGGTGTCGATGCTCTCCTCGGCGACCGGGATCCCGTCGGCCAGGCTCTCCGCCCGTCCGGCGAGCCAGATGGCCGCGGCGGCGTTCAGCACCACCACGTCGCGGGCGGGGCCGCGGGTGCCGGCGAGCACCGACTCCACGACCGCCGCGTTCTGGGCGGGGTCGCCGCCGACGATCGCGCCCTCCGCGGGCGGGGCGAAGCCGAGCTCGGCCGGGTCGACCACCGTGGCGGTCACGACCGATCCCTGCACGTCCATCACGTCGGTCGGGGCGCCGGTCGAGATCTCGTCCATCCGGTCGCGCCCCGAGACCACCAGCGCCCGCTCGCAGCCGAGCTCGGCCAGCGCGGTCGCCATGCGCTCGATGTAGGTGTTGTCGGCGACCCCGAGCAGCTGGCGGGGCGCGCCGGCCGGGTTCGTGAGCGGGCCGAGCAGGTTGAAGATCGTGCGCACACCGAGCGCCCGGCGCACCGGCACGATGTGCTTGAAGGCCGGGTGGTGGGCCGGCGCGAACATGAAGCCCAGGCCGGTCTCCTCCAGGCAGCGCGCGACCGCGTCCGGATCGAGGTCGATCCGCGCGCCGAGCGCCTCGAGCACGTCGGCGCTGCCGCACTTGGAGGTCGCCGAGCGGTTGCCGTGCTTGGCCACCGCCACGCCGGCGCCGGCCACCACGAAGGTGGACGTCGTCGAGATGTTGAAGGTGGAGCGCCCGCCGCCGGTGCCGCAGGTGTCGATGCACAAACCCTCGGGCGGGTGCACCCGCTCGGCGTGGGCGCGGACGGTCTGGGCCAGGCCGGCCAGCTCTGCCGCGCTCTCCCCTTTGGCCCTCAGCGCGATCAGGAAGCCGGCGGTCTGGGCCTCGCCGGCCTCGCCGGACATGACCGCCTCGAGCGCCGTCGCGGCGCCCTCGCGACCGATGTCCTCGCCGGCCAGGAGCCGGTCGATCGCCTCGGAAAGGACCTCGGTGGGCACCCTCTAGACCTCCAGGGCCAGGAAGTTGGCGAGCAGGGCCTTGCCCGAGCCGGTCAGGATCGATTCGGGGTGGAACTGGACGCCCTCGACGGGGTACGACCGGTGGCGGACGCCCATGACGACGTCCCCGTCGCACCAGGCGGTCACCTCGAGCTCCGGCGGGACGTCGGCCTCGACCACCAGCGAGTGGTAGCGGGTGGCGATCATCGGGCTCTCGAGGCCGGCGAAGACGCTCCGGCCGTCGTGGTGGATCTCGCTGGTCTTGCCGTGCACCGGCTCGCGGCCGCGCACCACGCGCCCGCCGAAGGCCTGGCCGATGGCCTGGTGGCCCAGGCAGACGCCGAGGATCGGGACCTCGCCGGCGAGCGCGGTGATCGCCTCCAGCGAGATGCCGGCGTCGTCGGGCGTCTTCGGGCCCGGCGAGACGACCAGGTGGGTCGGCTCCAGGCGGCGCACGCCGGCCACGTCGATCGCGTCGTGCCGGTGCACGATCACCTCGGCGCCCAGCTCCCCCAGGTACTGGACCAGGTTGTAGGTGAAGCTGTCGTAGTTGTCGATGAGGACGACGCGCGCCACGGCTACCAGTCCGGCTCCGCGGCGGCGACCTCGATCGCGCGAAAGAGGGCGCGGGCCTTGTTCTGGGTCTCCTCGTACTCGGTGGCGGGCACCGAGTCGGCCACGATGCCGGCGCCGGCCTGCACGTGCACCACGCGGTCGCGGCAGACGATCGTCCGGATCGTGATGCAGGTGTTGAGCGAGCCGTCGAAGCCGAAGTAGCCGACCGCGCCGCCGTAGGGGCCGCGCCGGGTGGGCTCGAGCTCGTCGATGATCTCCATCGCGCGGACCTTCGGCGCGCCCGACAGGGTCCCCGCCGGGAAGGTGGCGCGCAGCGCATCGGCGCCGGTGCGGCCCGCAGCCAGCCGGCCGACCACCGAGCTCTCGATGTGCATGACGTGGCTGTATTGCTGCACGTCCATCAGGTCGCGCACCCGGACCGTGCCGATCGTGGAGACCCGGCCCAGGTCGTTGCGGCCCAGGTCGACCAGCATCACGTGCTCGGCGCGCTCCTTCGGGTCGGCGAGCAGCTCGAGCCGCAGGCGCTCGTCCTCCTCGTCGCTGCCGCCGCGCGGGCGGCTGCCGGCGATCGGCCGCATCTCGAGGTTCCCGTCCTCGACCTTCACGAGCATCTCGGGCGAGGAGCCCACCAGGGTCACCTCGTCGGTCTCGAGGAAGAAGAGGTACGGCGACGGGTTGACCGTGCGAAGGCCGCGGTAGACCGCGAACGGGTCGAGGCTCATCGGCGCCGAGAAGCGTTGCGAGGGGACGACCTGGAAGGCGTCGCCGGCGTGGATGTACTCGCGGGCCCGCTCGACCGCCGCCTCGAACTCGGGGCGGGTGAAGTTGCTCGTGACCGGCCCGATCACCGGGTCGCCCTCGGGCGCCGGCGGGCGCGGCACCGGCCCGGCGAGCCGCTCCTTGAGCTCGGCGATCGTCGCCACCGCGCGCCAGTAGGCGGCCTCGACGTCGGTGTCGGGGTCGAGGGCGCAGGGCGCGACGATCGTGAGCGAGCGGCGCAGGTGGTCGAACAGCACGACCGGGCCGGTGATCATGGCCTCGAGGTCCGGCAGGCCCAGGTCGTCGCGCGGCGGGTTCGGCAGGCGCTCCACCCGGCGCACCAGGTCGTAGCCGAAGTAGCCCACCGACCCGCCCCAGAAGGCGACCGGCTCGGCGGGCGGGCGCATGCCGACGGCCTCGACCACCGCCTCGACCGCGCCGAAGGGGTCGGCGGCGTCCAGCTCGGTCCGGGCGCCGTCGGCGGCGGTCATCACCAGCGCGTCGCCGCGGCCGTGGATGACGGCCTGCGGGCGCACGCCGATCATCGAGTATCGGCCCAGGCGTTGGCCCTGCTCGGTGGACTCCAGGAGGAAGGCCGGCCCGCCGTCGCGCAGCTTCAGGAAGGCGCTGACCGGGGTCTCGCAGTCGGCCAGGTAGGTGTGGACCAGCGGCACCTGGCCGCCGCTTCCGGCGAGTCGGCGCACCTCATCGACCCTCGGCGACACGGGCAGCGCGGGGCGACCGTCCCCGCGGGTCGGGCGGGGCGGGACCTCCAGGCGCAGGTCGGTCACGCCGCTCCGCGCGGTTCCGCGGCCGCGGCCGGGCGGCGGCGGCCCGCCAGCACGTCGGCCACCTCCTCGGCGCGCACCCCGCTCGCGCGCCACAGCACCGCCAGGTGGAAGAGCAGGTCGGCGCTCTCCTCGACGACGCGGTCGCGCTCGGCTCCCTTGGCCGCGATCGCGACCTCGGTCGCCTCCTCCCCCACCTTCTTGCAGACCGTGTCGATGCCCTTGGCGAGCAGGCGGGCGGTGTACGACGCGTCGGGGTCGGCCGCCGCGGCGCGGTCGGCGATCACCGCCTCGAGGTCCCCGAGCGCGGCGAAGGTCTCGGGATCGGCGCCCGAGAGCGGCTCGTGGAAGCAGGTCTCGGCGCCGGTGTGGCAGGCCACGCCGGTCTGATCGACGGTCACGAGCAGCGCGTCGGCGTCGCAGTCGAGCGCCACCGAGCGCACGGCCTGCGTGTTCCCGCTGGTCGCGCCCTTGCGCCACAGCTCCTGCCGGGAGCGGCTCCAGAACCAGGTCTCGCGACGCTCCAGGGTCAGCTCCAGCGAGGCGCGGCTCATCCAGGCGAGCGTGAGCACGCGGCCGGTGGTCGCGTCCTGCACCACCGCGGGGACCAGCCCGTCGGGCCCGAAGCGGACCCGGTCGAGCAGATCGGTCGGCGCGGCCTCGCCTTCGGCCATCAGGAGCCGCTCAGCGCGGCCAGCTCGCGCATGACGCCGACGGCCGACGAGGTGCCGACCCTGGCGGCTCCCGCGCCGACCATCGCCTGCACGTCCCCGAGCGTCCGCACCCCGCCGGCGGCCTTGACGCCGACCGACTCGGGCAGGGCGTCGCGCATCAGCTCGACGTCGGGCACGGTGGCCACGGTGCCCACGCCGGTGCAGGTCTTGGCGAAGTCCGCGCCGCTGTCGGTCACGATCTTGCAGGCGAGGCGCTTGAGCTTGTCGTCGAGCAGGGGGGCCTCGATGATGACCTTGATGAGCACGTCGCCGCGCGCGACGTTCACCGCGCGCGAGCGGACCGCCCGGACCAGGGCGACGAGCTCGTCGCGCACGGCGCGGAAGTCGCCGGCGAGCATCGCGGAGTAGTTCATGACCACATCGAGCTCATCGGCGCCCTCGGCCACGGCCTGCTCGGCCTCGCGGACCTTCGCGGCCGTCGACTGCCGCCCGCCGGGGAAGTCGATCACCGAGCAGACCTTCACGTCGCAGCCGTGCAGGCGCTCGGCCATGAGCGGCACGAAGTGGGGATACGAGCAGAGCGCCGCGAAGTGGTGCTCGAGCGACTCCGCGCAGGCCCGCTCGATGTCCGCCTCGGTGATCCCCGGCGCGAGCGCCGTGTGGTCCAGCGTCTTGGTGAGGTCCTCGGGCCGCATCAGCGACGCGCGGCGCGGAGGGTCCGGATCATCCGGGCGAGTATAGCGAGGGGTCGGAGGCCGCCCCCTGCCTGAGCTGCCGGAGCTGCAGGCCCTCGCCGAGGGCCTCACGCGCGCGGTCGCCGGTCGGGCGATCGAGGGCGTCGCCGAGTGGCAGGCGGCGACCCTGAAGACCGCCGAGCCGCCGCTCGCCGCGCTGGAGGGCCGGGCCGTCGGCGAGGTCTGGCGCCGCGGCAAGCTGCTCGGGGTGACCGCCGGCGACCTGACGCTGGTGGTCCACCTGATGCAGGCCGGCCGGCTCGGGCTGGTGCCCTCTCGTGAGGGCCGCCCGGGGCGGACGGCCGCCCTCGACCTCCGCCTGGAGGGCGGCTCAACGCTGCGCCTGCGCGAGCTCTCGACCGAGCGCCGCGCCGGCGCCCACCTGCTCGACGCCGAGGGGCTGGCGCGCCACGAGCCGCTGCTGCGCCTGGGCCCCGAGCCACTCGGCCTGGACGCCGCCGGCTGGCGGGAGGCGCTCGGCGCGCGGCCGGGGCGCCTGCACACCGCGCTGCGCGAGGGGCGCCGGGTGGCGGGCATCGGACGGGCGTACGCCAGCGACATCATGTGGGCCGCCCGGCTGGCCCCGTTCGCCTCGGTGCAGAAGCTGCCCGACGAGGCCTGGGCGCGGCTCGCGGCCGGCGCCGAGACGGTGCTCACCCAGGCGCTGGCCCGCGCCCGGGCGGCGATCGACGTGGAGCTCCCGACCCGCGAGCGGCGCGTCACCGTCGTGCACGGGCACCACGGGGAGCCGTGCCTGCGCTGCGCGACGGCGCTCGAGCGGGTCTCCTTCGAGGGCTACGAGCTGGTCTACTGCCCGACCTGCCAGACCGCCGGCAAGGTCTACGCGGACCGCCGCAGGAGCCGTTTCCTGCGCTGAGCCGGCTCGGCGTTCCGACCAATTCGCGCCGCGGTAAAGACTGGGCGAACCATCCGTGGGCCGGCCGGATCCGCCGACCTAGCCTGTGAGCGTGGTCGGATCGGTCCCGCCCCGAGCGCCGTCTGCCTCCTCGGCCCTCGCGGGCGGGCCGGATTCGCCACAATCAGACCGCGCGCGGCGTTCCGCCCGCGCTGCCGACCGCGCCATGCGGGGCGCACAGGTCGCCCCCTTCTGTGCCCCGCATCGGCGCGGCCTCGATCCGCGACGGATCGAGCGCCCCCCGCGGCCGACCCGCTACGTCTGCGGCCCGCCAGCCAGACGGAAGTTCCGCGTCGTCGCCGTCGCGCCGCGGGGGCCATCCTTGACCGTCACCACGAGGGCGTAGCGCCCGCCCGCCAGGCGGCCGAGCGTGACGCTCTTCACGCCGGCGCCGAGCCGCCGCTTCACGATCCGGCGCACGACCTTGCCGCCCCGGGTCTTCACGGTGATCGTCACGCGCGCGCTCCGGCGCAGCCAGAGCATCGCCGCGGGGGTGCCGTCGACACGGGCCACCCGGAGCCGCTGCAGCGTCGGCACGGCCGCCGCCCGCACCGCCCGCTGGCCGATCTCGAGGGTCGGCGTGGTGGACGGCGCCTGCGGGTGCGACATCAGGCGCGGGTCGATCGGGCGGTCCGGCTCGTCGGGCTCGGGTTCCTGCGCCCGGGGCTTGTCGGGGCTCCCGCTCCCGGCCGGCGGGGCCGGTACCAGCACGGGGTCCGGGGTCGGGGTCGGCGGTGGCGCGGCCGCGCCCTCGGTGGTGAAGAAGAACTGCTGGACCGCCAGCGTGCCGTCGGTCGTGCGCCAGACCACCCGGGCGGTGTAGGTGCCGGCCTCCAGCGGGTTGACCGGGATCATCACCCCGCCGCCGGCGTAGAGGTCGCCGCCGCTCGCCTCGTCGACCACCCGCACCTCGACCGGGCCGTCCGGGCCGATGAGGCTGGCGTCGGTCGCGGTGAGCGCGTCGCCGAGGCCGGTCGAGTACAGCAGGATGTTCGGGCCGGTCGGCTGCCCCGCCGGGATGCCGACCGCGGTCTGCGGGACGCCGGTCGCCGACTGGGCCACCTGGGACCGCGGGACGTCGGCGCGGCCGTTGCCGGGGACGCTGTAGAACTCGGGCGCCCCCGAGGTGAACGCGTCCGGGTCGTACCGGAAGCGCATGCACTGGAAGCCGTAGCTCTCGAAGTAGCCGGCCTGCCGCATGCCGGGCGCCATGAGCAGGTACATGTGACCGGGCGAGACGTCCCACGGAGAGCTCGTCGTGGTCCAGCGGCCGTAGCGGGCGAGCACCTCGGAGGCGGTGAAGTCGGTCCCGATGCGCGCGCCCTGCAGGCTGTAGCCCGGCGAGGCCGGCAGCTCTGCGTGGGTCAGGACGAACCCGTTGAGCGCCATGTACTGGTTGTGCAGCGCGCAGCCCGCGCTCAGCAGGTCGAGCGCCGTGACGCCGGCGGGGATGCCCTGGGCGGCCCGGCGCGCATTGAGTGCGTCCACCGCCTCCTGGGCGGTCAGGGCCATCGCGATGGTCGGAGCGGCCAGCAGCACGCCGCACGCGACGGCGGCAGCGGTGAGCAACCGCTCTCCGACCGTCGCGCGGCCGTCCCGCCGCGCCGCCGTCGTCCTGCCCCTCATCCCGACCCTCCAGGCCGACCGCCCGCATGGTCCCTGTTGCTCGAAGCGCCCTTCGGGCAGGGGTTTGGCGCGAGTCGAAGGCGATCCTCCCTCAGGGTCGCGGGCGGGCGCAAGCTCCCCGGACGGGGGGGAACCCCACCTGCAACGCGGTGCGACACCGCGCGTCGTTGCACGGACCCGGCGGCCCGCGTCGCTGTCCGGAGGTCGTCGGGAATCCTGCAGATCATGTCGCAGGCCCCGGACGGCGCTCGGAGCGGCGTCCGGAGACGCCGAAGGGCCATAGTTCGTCCGCCGACCGATCGAGGAGACGAACGATGAGTGAGCACGGACCGAACCCCGGCGAGATCTTGCAGCTGGGCTTGGGGTTCTGGGCCTCCAAGACCCTCCTGAGCGCGATCGAGCTCGGGGTCTTCACCGAGCTCGGGCACGGCCCCGAGGAGTACGAGGCCCTCCGCGGCCGGCTCGGCCTGCACGAGCGCAGCGCCCGCGACTTCCTCGACACCCTGGTGGCGCTGCACATGCTGGAGCGCGACGGCGACCGCTACGCCAACACGCCCTCCACCGACATCTTCCTCGACCGCAACAAGCCCTCGTACATCGGCGGGGTGCTCGAGATGGCGAACCACCGCCTCTACGGCTTCTGGGGCACCCTCACGGAGGGCCTGCTCACCGGCCAGCCACAGAACGAGCTCAAGGTCGGCGGCGGGTTCTTCGACACCATTTACGCCGATCCGGCCCGCCTGGCCCAGTTCCTCGCCGGGATGACCGGCATCAGCCGGGGGTCCGCCCTCGCGATCGCGGCGAAGTTCCCGTGGGCCGACCACGAGGTCCATTTCGACCTCGGGACGGCGCAGGGAGACCTGCCGGTGCAGGTGGCCCTGGCCCACCCGCATCTCGCGAACGGGGGCGGGATGGACCTCCCGCCGGTGGCGCCGCATTTCGAGGCCTACGTCGCCGCCAACGGCCTGTCGGACCGCCTGCGCTTCCACCCCGGCGACTTCTTCGCCGACCCGCTGCCGCCGGCCGACGTCTACACGATGGGCCACATCCTCCACGACTGGCCCCTCGACGACCGGCGGGTCCTGCTCGAGAAGGTCCACGCCGTGCTGCCGCCCGGCGGCGCGCTCATCGTCTTCGAGGCGCTCATCGACGACGACCGGCGCGAGAACGCCTTCGGGCTGCTGATGAGCCTGAACATGCTCATCGAGACCCCCGGTGGGAACGACTACACCGGCGCCGACTGCCAGGGCTGGATGAGGGACGCCGGCTTCGCCGACACCTACGTCGAGCACCTCGCCGG
The DNA here is from genome assembly GCA_033856535.1 of Miltoncostaeaceae bacterium. Lineage (GTDB taxonomy): Bacteria > Actinomycetota > Thermoleophilia > Miltoncostaeales > Miltoncostaeaceae > JAWVEV01. The sequence continues at coordinate 56,917 of JAWVEV010000098.1, forward strand.
ACCGGAGTCCATGGTGGTGGGGATCAAGGCCTCCTAGAGACCCAGGCGGGTGAGCATCGCGGGGTCCTCCCGCCAGTGCCGGCGGACCCTGACGGTGAGGTCGAGGTGGACCTCGGTGCCCCAGGCCCGGGCGAGCGTCGCCCGGGCCGCCGCGCCGATGTCGCGCACCATCGACCCGCCGCGCCCGACCACGATCCCCTTCTGGGACTCGGTCTCGACCACGAGGCCGGCGCGCACCACCAGGCCGCCGGTCTTGGCGGGGTCGATCTCCTGGACGTCGACGGCCAGCGCGTGCGGCAGCTCCTGGCGCAGGCGGGCCAGGGCCGCCTCGCGGATGAGCTCGGCCGCCAGCTCCTCCTCGGTCTGATCGGTCGCCACGCCGGGCGGGAAGAACGCCGGCCCCTCCCCGAGCAGCCGCGGCAGGTCGGCGCGCAGGGCATCGAGGCCGTCGCCGGTGAGGGCGCTCACCGGGTGGAGGGCGATCAGGTCATCCCCGAGCACGGCCGCCGCCGCCGCGATGGCCTCGGCGATGCGGCCCGGGTCGACCCGGTCGACCTGGTTCACCACCGCGATCGCCGGTCGCCCCGCCGCCCGCAGGCGCTCGGCGATGAAGCGGTCGCCCGGGCCGCTGGGCTCGGCGGCGTTCACCACGAAGAGCGCCGCGTCGGCGTCGGCCAGGGTCTGGTCGACCGTCGCCTGCATGCGCGCGGTCAACTGGTCGACCGATCGCTGGAACCCGGGCAGATCCAGCAGGACCGCCTGCCAGTCCTCGCCGTGCACGACGGCGCTGATGCGCCGGCGCGAGGTCTGCGGCCGGGGCGACACGGCCGCCACGTGCCGGCCCGCGAGCGCGTTGGCGAGCGTGGACTTGCCCACGTTCGGGCGCCCGGCGAGCGCCACCAAACCCGAGCGGTGGCTCATCGCGGGAACGCGAACGGGTCGGGGAGGAGGTCGGACAACGGGCGCTGGACGATACCGGCGCCCTCGTCCATCACCACCACGATTCCGGCGCCGAACTCGGCCAGGGTCTGGCGGCAGGCCCCGCAGGGGACGATCGGCGCGCCGTCGGCGCGGGCCACGGCGATGCGCGTGAAGGCCCGTTCGCCGTCGGTCACGGCCCGTGCCAGCGCCGCCTGCTCGGCGCAGGTGGCGAGCCGGTAGGAGGCGTTCTCGACGTTGACTCCGGGGTACACGGCGCCGGATGCGGCCTCGAGGGCCGCCCCCACCCGCAGGCCGCTGTACGGGGCGTGAGCATGCTCCGCGGCGGCGCGCGCCGCCGCGTACAGATCCTCAGGACTCATCCCCATAGCTGGAACAGGATGATCGTGAGCCCGGCGCCGAGCACCGCGCCGGCGGCCACCTCGACCGCCGAGTGGATGCCCGCCTCCACGCGCGACTGCGCCACCAGCAGGGCCATCAGGAATGCCAGCGTCGAGACCAGCGCGGCGTGCCGCAGCGGCTCGGCCACCACCGTGATCGCGGTCCAGGCGGCGAAGGCCGCCGCCGCGTGGCCGGAGGGCAGGCCGCCGCGCAGGGGGGTGCCGCGCCCCGTGGCCGCCTTCAGCGCGATGGTCGCGATGACCACCACGATCAGCGCGACCACCACCAGGTGGGTCGGCGAGCGGCGGACCCCCAGCAGCAGGTCGCCGGTCGGCTGGGTGAAGTGGTCGTAGAAGATCAGGTAGGCGACGCCGAGCGCGTTGACCGTCGCCACCAGCACCGCGCCGGCCGCCACGTCCTTCGCGATCTTCACCAGCGGGTGGTAGGTGTCGATCACCGCGTCCACGGCCGCCTCGATCGCCGTGTTGAACATCTCGGCGACCAGCACCAGGCTGATCGCCCCGAGCACCGCCGCCAGCTCCAGCCGCGACACGTCGAAGAGCAGCCCGAGCACCAGCGCGACCACCGCCGCGCTCATGTGCACCTTCATGTTCCGCTGCGTGCGCAGGCAGTAGACGATCCCCTCGAACGCCCAGGTGAAGGACCAGCGCAGTGACTCCTGGGGCGGGAGCCCCGAGGGGTCCTCGCCGCCCGCGCGGGCCCGGCGCCGCAGCCCGCGGCGCGGGCGCGGCGGACCGGGCGGCGGGTCGGTCGTGGTCACGGTCCCGCGGGCTCGACCAGGAGCTCGTCCTGAAGGGCGAGCATCTGCCCCTCGTCGGTCTCGTGGTCATAGCCGAGCAGGTGCAGCAGCCCGTGCACGACCAGCGTCTCGAGCGGGTCCTCGGCGGCGGCCGGGCAGATGATCACGTCGCCGAGCTCGGGCGGCGGACCGTCCTCGGGCCAGCCGTCGGCCAGGTCGGGTCCGTCGAGCGGGAACGAGAGCACGTCGGTCGCCTTGTCGATCGCGCGGTGCTCGGCGTTCAGCGCGCGCATCCGCTCGGGGCCGACGACCATCAGCCCGATCGTCGCCTCCCCGATCTCGAGCCGCTCGGCCGTGCGCCGCAGGCACTCCACCAGCGGCGGCGTCTCCACCTCGGGGAGCTCGGACTGGACCTCGACCTCGATCACTTGGCCGGCGCCTCCTCGGCCACCCCGTACGCGTCGACGATCCGCTGCACCAGCTTGTGTCGCACCACGTCGCGGCGGTCGAGCGGAACGAAGGCGATGTCCTCCACCCCGCTCAGCACGTCCGTGACGGCCACGAGCCCCGAGCGCCGGTCGCGCGGCAGGTCGATCTGGGTGACGTCCCCGGTGACCACCATGCGCGAGCCGAAGCCCAGCCGGGTGAGGAACATCTTCATCTGCTCGGTCGTGGTGTTCTGCGCCTCGTCCAGGATGATGAAGCTGTCGTTGAGGGTTCGCCCACGCATGAAGGCGAGCGGCGCCACCTCGATCTGGCCGCGCGCGAAGAGCGCCTCCACCCGCTCGGCCTCGAGCATGTCGTAGAGCGCGTCGAACAGCGGCCGGAGATACGGGTCGACCTTCGCCTGCAGGTCGCCCGGCAGGAACCCGAGCCGCTCCCCCGCCTCGACCGCCGGTCGCGTGAGGATGATCCGGCCCACCTGGCGCGCCATGAGCGCCGCCGTGGCGAGGGCGACGGCGAGGTAGGTCTTCCCCGTGCCGGCCGGGCCGATCCCGAAGGTGATCGTGTGCTTGCGGATCGCGTCGCAGTAGGTCTTCTGGCCGACCGTGCGCGGCGTGACGGTCGCCTGGCGGTTGCGCCAGATGACGTCGTCGAGGATCCCGCGCACCGGCTGGTCCCCCTCGACCGCGCTGGCGACCGCCTCGACCGCCGCCGGCCCCAGGCCGCGCCCGGCCCTCACAAGCCCGGCCAGCTCCTCGATGACCGCCTCGGCCGAGGCCACCTCGCGCTGGCCGCCCGAGAGCGTGAGCCGGTTGCCGCGCAGGTCCAGCGACAGGCGCAGGCGCTCCTCCAGCGAGCGCAGCACGCGGTCCTGCTCCCCGGCCAGCTCGACCGCCACCGGGTCGGACAGCTCCATGACCCGCTCCACCCGCGGCTCCTCGCCGGCGCTCACATCGTGTCGGATAGCGGCGCTCCTCCCATGACGTGCCAGTGCAGATGGAAGACGCTCTGGCGGGCGTCGGGGCCGTGGTTGGTCGTCACGCGGTAGCCGGAGCCGTCGAGGCCGGCCTCGCTCGCCACCGCGGCGATGAACGGCAGCATCCCGGCGCGCTCGCCCTCCGACAGCTCGCCGATCGCGGCGATCGAGCCGATGTGGCGGACCGGGATCACCACCAGGTGGACCGGGGCCTTCGGGGAGATGTCGCGGAAGGCGACGAAGTCCTCGTCGCGGCGGACCACGTCGGCCGGCGCGTCGCCGGCCGCGATGGCGCAGAAGATGCAGTCAGCCACGGGGCCTCCCCTCCAGGTGCTCGCCGGCCAGCCCGGCGACCTCCACGGGCACCAGGTCGCCCGGCTCCCCCGCTCCGGCCGGCAGCACGAAGCGGCTGTAGTCCGCCCCGAGCCCGGTGAGCGTGCCGTCCTCCAGGCGCTTTTCGACCAGCACCGCATCGCGCCCGCCCACGCGGCCGAGCCGGTGGGCGAAGCCGAGCCGGTCCGAGAGGTCGCGCAGGCGCCGGCTGCGCTCCTTCTTGGCCTCGGCGGTCACGGCGTCGTCGGCCATCGCGGCGTCGGTTCCCGGACGGGGCGAGTAGCTGAACACGTGGACCTTGCTCATCCCGAGCTCCTCGGCCATCCGGGCGGTCGCCGCGAAGGCCTCCTCCGACTCGCCGGGGAAGCCGACGATCGCGTCGGTGGTGAGGTTGAGGCCGGGCAGCGCGGCCCTCGCGCGCTCGGCCGCGGCGCGGTACGCGTCGGCCGAGTAGCGCCGGCGCATCGCCCGGAGCACCCCGTCGTCGCCGCTCTGAAGCGGCACGTGCAGGTGCGGCGCGGCGGTCGGCGTCTCGGCCATGGCGGCCAGGAAGCGCTCGTCGAGGCTGTTCGGCTCGATCGAGGAGACGCGCAGCCGCGCCAGGCCGTCCAGGCGCCCGAGCGCCCGCACCAGGTCGGCCAGGTCGGCGCCGCCGCGCGGGTCGCGGTAGGTGCCGACGTTGATCCCGGTGACGACCAGCTCCGGGTGGCCCTCGTCGATCCGCCGGCGGGCGTCGGCCAGGATCCGCGCCAGCGGCCGGCTCTCGGCGCGCCCGCGGGTGGTCGGGATGATGCAGAAGGAGCAGGCCGAGTCACAGCCGTTCTGCACCTTGACGAAGGCGCGCGTGCGGCCGGGCAGGCGCGGGGCGTCGTCGGCGCAGGCCGTCCCCCGCCCCCCGCCCAGCAGGTCCACGATCTCGCGCGCGGCCCGGTCGGCCGAGCCGGGCAGGACCGTCACGCGATCGGCCGCGAACTGGCCGGCGTTCAGGTTCACCGCGCAGCCCGAGACGAAGGTGCGCCCGCGCCGCGCGCCGCGGTTCACCTGCTGGCGGCTCTTGCGCTCGGCCTCGAGCGTCAGCGCGCAGGTGTTCACCACGTGGATCTCGGCCGCCTCGGGCGCCGCCTCGCGGTGGCCCGCGTCGAGGAGCGCGTCACGGATCAGGGAGGCGTCGGCCTGGCTCACCTTGCAGCCCAGGAAACGGACCGAGAACCTAATGAGGCGCGCCCTCCCCGGTCTCCGCGAAGCGGCCGGACGCCCCCAGGGCGAGGCTCATCGCGACCAGGGCGGCGGTCTCGGCGCGGAGGGTCACCGGACCCAGGCGGCAGGCCGCCAGGCCGGCGTCGCGGGCGGCGCCCAGCTCGGCCTCGGAGAAGCCGGCCTCGGGCCCGACGAAGAGCGCAGCGGGCGACGCGGGGCCGCGCCCCAGGGCGTCGGTCAAGGCCACCTCTCCGCGTGCGTCGATCAGGTATCCCCCGGCCGGTCGGACCTCGTCCAGCGCGTCGCCGAACGGTACCAGCCCCTCCACCTCCAGCAGGTGCCCGTGGCCCGCCTGCCGAGCCGCCGCGCCGGCCAGCCGGCGCAGGCGATCCAGGCGCCGCGCGGCGGCCTCGGGAGCCGGCGTGCGCCGGCCCCGCTCGGCCGTCACCAGCACCACCCGCGCGACCCCCAGCTCGGCCGCCTTCTCGACGACCAGGTCCAGCCGGTTGCCCTCGATCAGCCCCTGGTAGAGCACGACCGGGGCGGGCGCCGGCGCGGGCCGCGGCGCCTCGACCCGGACCGTCGCCGGCGGGCCGGTGGCGATCACCGTGGCGGGCCAGAGGCGGCCGGCGCCGTCGGTGAGCTCCAGTCGGTCGCCGGGGCCGCGGCGCACCACCCGCACCAGGTGCCGGGTGTCCTCCTCCGACAGCGCCACGGTGTCGCCCTCGCGCGGGGCCTCGCTCACCAGATAGCGGAAGACGTGCCTCACGCGCCGTCGCGGAGGAGCAGCAGCGCGCACCAGTCGGCGCGCTCCCGGCGGTCGGCCGGCTCGAGCCCGAGCGGGGCGAAGCGGGCCGCGGTCGCCTCGACCTCGTGCGGACGGAGGCCGCTGGCGATGAGCGCCCGCGGGAAGGGCGGCCGCAGCGCCTCCGCCAGGATCGCGAGCACCGTCGCGGTGAGGTTGGCGACCACCGTCGGCGTCTGCGGCAGGCGGTCGACGCCGATCCGGCGCCGGCCCACGCGCAGGCCGACGCCGTTGCGCCGGGCGTTGTCGACGGCCGCCTCGACGGCCAGCGGGTCGTCGTCGATCGCCCAGACCGGGTCGAAGCCGAAGCGCCGGGCGGCGATCGCCAGCACCCCCGACCCGGTGCCGGCGTCGAGCAGCGGGCCGGGCTCGAGGCCGGCGAGCAGCTCGAGGCAGCCGTGAGTGGTGGCGTGCTGGCCGGTGCCGAACGCCATGGCCGGATCGATCTCGACGTCGAGCAGCCCGGCCCGTGGCGGCTCCCACGGCGGGCGCACGAGCAGCCGGCCGGCGACCTCGATCGGCCGATGGAAGGCGCGCATCGACGCCTGCCAGTCGCTCTGCTCCCGTCCCGCCGTCACGGCCACGGCGTGGCCCAGCGCGCCCAGGCGGTCGCGCAGGTCCGCGGGGTCGGGCGCGCGCCGCGGCTCGACCCAGAAGTCGAGCGCGATCCGGCCCTCGGCGACGGGACGCTCCGCGCAGCCGGTCCCGAGCAGCGCGCAGGCATCCGCGAGCACCGCCTCGGCGACGGCCTCCGCGGCCGTCACCGTCAGGCGGACGAGCTCAGCGGAAGGCTGACTTGATCCGGTCGAAGAAGCCCTCGTCCTCGCGATAGCTCTTCTCGGTGAGCTGCTCGCCGAGGCGCGCCACGGCGGCGCGCCCGTCCTCGGTGATCACGCGCGGCACCTTCACCTCGACCACCACGCGCTGGTCGCCGCGGCCGCGGGCGCCGATCGCCGGGAAGCCCTTGCCGCGCAGCACGAGCTCGTCGTTGGGCTGGGTGCCGGGCCGCAGCTCCATCTCGGTCTCGCCCTCGACCGTGGGCACGACGATCGTGGCGCCGGTCATGGCGTCGGTAACCGGGACCGCGATGCGGGTGACGATGTCGAGCCCGTCGCGCTCGAAGCGCTCGTCCTCGGTCACGGCCACCTGCACGTAGAGGTCGCCGGCCGGGGCGCCGGTGTCCCCCGCGTGGCCCTCCCCGGTGATCCGGATCTGCTGGCCGTGCGCGATGCCGGCGGGGATGTCCACGGTCCGCTGGCGTCGCCCTGGGCGGACGCCGCGCCCGCGGCAGTCCGGGCAGGCCTCCTCCGGCACCTGGCCGGCGCCCTGGCACTGCGGGCAGACCTGCGCGCGCACGAACTGGCCGAAGGGCCCGCGCGTGACCTGCCGCACCTGGCCCTCGCCGGCGCAGGTGGCGCACCGGACGATCTCGGCCCCCGGCGCGGCGCCGGTGCCCTCGCAGGTCTCACAGGCGCCGAGAGCCTCGTAGTCGAGCTCGCGGGTGACCCCGAGCGCCGACTCGGTGAACGCGATCCGCACCGCCAGGCCGATGTCCTCGCCGCCCCGCCGGCCCCGCCCCCGGCCGCCGCCGAAGACGTCGCCGCCGAAGAAGGCGTCGAAGAGGTCCTGGAAGGAGCTGAAGTCGACGTTCGGGGTGGGGCGCCCGCGCAGGCCCTCCTCGCCGAAGCGGTCGTACGCGGCGCGCGTCTCGGCGTTCGAGAGCGTCTCGTAGGCGCGGGCGAGCTCCTTGAACTGCGCCTCGGCGTCCGGCGACTTGTTGACGTCGGGATGGAGCTCTCGCGCCTTCCGGCGGAAGGCCTTCTTGAGCTCGGCCTCGTCGGCACCCCGGTCGACCCCGAGGATCTCGTAGAAATCGCGCGCCGTGCTCGCCACTGCGAAGACGGTAGCAGGGGGCGCGGGTCACCCGGCCCGCCCGGCCAAGGTCCGGACGAACGTGCCGCATCCGGGGCCGAGGAGGCCCGCACGCCGCCGCCCTGCATGGCAGGATGCCGCGTTGACGCCCCCAGACGGCGTCGGGTATGTGCAAACGGTCTCGTCCGACCGCGAACTCGCTGGAGGCTCTCGCGTTGACTCCGTCCCCTCCCCGCCGGGGGCAATCCCGGCGGGCCCCCTCACCGCGCGCCCGAGGGCGCTGGGCTCCACCGGGGCCGCCACGATGAGCGCCCCGACCGAGGGCGACGGGGGCGTACGCGAGACGCCTCGGCTGGGGGTCCCGCGGGAGTCGCTCGAGGGCGAGCGCCGCGTGGCGATCACGCCGACGGTCATCGCTCAGCTCACCAAGGCGGGCCTCGACGTGGTGGTCGAGTCGGGCGCCGGCGAGGCGGCCGGGTTCACCGACGCCGCCTACGCCGACAAGGGGGCGACGATCGGCAGCCGCGACGACGCGTTCGCGGCCCAGATCGTCGCGCAGGTGCGCGTGCTGGGCGCCGACGCCGAGAGCCCCGACCTCGACCGGCTGCGCGAGGGTCAGATCGTGATCGGCATGTCGGCGCCGTTCGCCACGCCGCAGATCGCGGCCGCGATCGCGGGCAAGGGCGCCACGCTCTTCTCGCTCGAGCTGGTGCCCCGCACCACCCGGGCGCAGGCGATGGACGTGCTCTCCTCGCAGGCCAACGTGGCCGGCTACAAGGCCGTGCTGCTCGCCGCCGCCGCGCTGCCGAAGATGTTCCCGCTGCTCACCACGGCGGCCGGCACCATCGCGCCGGCCCGCGTCTTCATCATGGGCGCCGGCGTGGCGGGCCTCTCGGCCATCGCCACCGCGCGCCGGCTGGGCGCGGTCGTCGAGGCCTACGACGTGCGGCCGGCGGTGAAGGAGGAGGTCCAGAGCCTCGGCGCCCGGTTCCTCGAGCTGCCGCTCGACACGGACCAGGGCGAGGGGAGCTCGGGCGCCTACGCCAAGGCCGTCTCCGAGGAGACCCTCCAGAAGCAGCGCGAGCTGATGGCCAAGACCGTCGCCGGCGCCGACGTGGTGATCACCACGGCGCAGGTGCAGGGCGCCAAGGCCCCGGTGCTGGTCACCAAGGAGATGGTCGCCCAGATGACGCCGGGCTCGGTGATCGTCGACCTGGCGGCCGAGCAGGGCGGCAACTGCGAGCTCAGCATCCCCGGCCGCACGGTCGACGAGGGCGGCGTGCTGATCATCGGCCCGGTCAACGTGCCATCGACCATCCCGTACCACGCCAGCCTCACCTACGCGAAGAACGTCTCGAACTTCGTGGTCCTGATGGTCCAGAAGGGCGTCATCGACGCGGACGTCGACGACCAGATCGTCCAGGAGTCGGCGGTCACCCGGAACGGCGAGATCGTCAACGAGCGGGTGCGTGACGCCCTCGGCCAGAGCGTCGGCCAGGAGGTGGCCCGATGAGGCACGAGATCACCACCGAGGTCATCATCACCGGGCTGTTCGTCTTCGCCCTGGCCGGCTTCCTCGGCTTCGAGGTGATCCGCCGGGTCCCGAAGCTGCTGCACACGCCGCTGATGGCGCTCACCAACGCCCTCTCGGCGATCGCGCTCGTCGGCTCGATGATCATCCTCGGGTTCAGCGAGACGACCTACTCGAAGATCCTCGGGTTCGTCGCGGTCGTTGCCTCGACGATCAACGTGGTCGGCGGATTCCTGCTCACCGACCGGATGCTCAAGATGTTCAAGCGCCGCGAGCCCCCGAAGGTGCCGACGCGCTCTGACACCACCGGCGCCACGGAGGCGGGCTCGTGAGGGAGCACATCGTCGAACTGATCTACCTCGTCGCGGCGGTCGGCTTCGCGCTGTCGCTGAAGTGGATGTCCAACCCGCCCACCGCGCGGCGGGGCATCCTCGCCGGCGAGGTCGGCTTCGGGCTGGCGGTCCTCGCCACCCTGATCAACCCGGACTTCACCAACGAGGGCTTCGTCCTCATCGGGATCGCGCTCGTCGTGGGCACCGCGATCGGCGTGCCGCTCGGCCTCCGCGTGCCGATGACCGCGATGCCCCAGCGGATCGCGCTCTCGCACGCCTTCGGCGGCCTGGCCGCCGCGCTGGTGGGCACGGCCCACTACTACCTCGAGCACGACAACATGAACAAGTTCACGATGGCCGTGCTCGGGGCCGAGATGCTCCTCGGGTTCCTGGTCTTCACCGGCAGCCTGATGGCCGCCGGCAAGCTGCACGAGAAGCTCCCGCAGCGGCCGATCGTCTGGGCCGGCCAGAACCTGTTCAACTTCGCCGTCCTCGGCGCGGCGGCGGCGATCATCGTCGCCCTGGTCTTCACGCCCGGCTCGACCTGGCTCGTGCCGATCCTGATCGCGCTGGCCCTGGCCTTCGGCGTCCTGCTGATCATCCCGATCGGCGGCGCCGACATGCCGACGGTCATCGCGCTGCTGAACAGCTACGCGGGCCTGTCGGCCGCCGGCCTGGGCTTCGTGCTCGACAACAAGCTGCTGATCGTGGCCGGCGCGCTGGACGGCACCTCGGGGCTGATCCTCTCGATCATCATGTGCCGCGCGATGAACCGGTCCTTCCGAAACGTGCTCTTCGGGGCCTTCGGGGCCACCGAGGCGCTCCCGGGCGCGGGCGGCCAGGAGCAGGGCCAGGTCCGCACCGCCACGCCGGACGAGGCGGCCGAGATCATGAAGGCGGCCCGTCTGGTGGTGATCGTCCCCGGCTACGGCATGGCCGTCGCCCAAGCGCAGCACAAGGTGCGCGAGCTCGCCGACGCGCTCGAGGCGGAGGGGTGCGAGGTCCGGTACGCCATCCACCCGGTCGCCGGCCGGATGCCCG
>JAWVEV010000099.1:0-7260 GCA_033856535.1 Miltoncostaeaceae bacterium
CCGCCGGCGTCAGCTTGGCGTTAGCGTGGAGCTTCATTCGGGACCGTCCTTGGGGATCGGAGTCTCAGCAACCCCAATCCTCCAGGCGGTTCCGGATGAACAACGTGTTGGCGCCCCTCAACTAGGCGGACGCGCCCGCGGCGCTGAGCACGCGCCGCGCGAGCTCGCCGCGGCTGCGCACGCCGACCTTGTCGAAGATGGCCTTCAGGTGGTCCTGCACGGTGTAGGGGCTGATCACCAGGGCCCGCGCCACCTCGGCGGTGGTGGCGCCGAGCACCACCAGGCGGGCCACCTCGCGCTCGCGCGCCGAGAGGCCGTAGGCCTCGACGATCAGCGGCGCGACGTCCGGCGCGCGCGCCGGCTCGATCACGACCGCGGCCGCGCCGCCCGCGCCCTCGCCCTCCAGGGCGCACCCGTGCAGCACCAGCCAGCGCCCCGACGGCGTCCGCACCCGGGCGCGGGCGGGCTGGGCATCGGGACGGGCGTCCAGCGCCCGCGCCGCGACCGCGCGCAGCGCGGCCGGCGCCCGCCGGTCGGCCGCCAGGCCGTCGTCCAGCGCGAGGGCCTCGAGCCACGCGCGCGCCGCCGGGCTCGCGGCGGTCACCGTCCCGGCCGGGTCGACGAGGACCAGGGCCGGCGCGCCGCCGGGGCCGGCCGCCGGCTCGAGGGCCTCGACCAGCACCGCGCGGCGCAGGCCCTCGGCGATCGGGCCGGCCACGCTGGCGAGGAAGCTCACGTCGGCCTGGCGGAAGTGCGGGAGGGGGCTCCGCCGTCCCAGCGAGACGACCCCCCAGCACGAGCCGCCCACCGTGAAGGCGGCCCGCAGCTGGTCGCCCAGGAAGCCGAAGGCGCTCCCCACCTCGCGGTGCAGGCGGCTGCGGGTGAGGTCTCCTCCGGTCACCTCGGAGGCCGTCGCCACCGGGCGCAGCCCACGGGCGAGCCGGGCGAACGGGATGACGTCATCGTGGCCGTACTCGTTCTCGTAGAAGGCCGCGGCCGAGTCGCGCGGGAGCTCCTGCACGACCGCGCCGGTGATCACGACGGTCTCCGGGTCGACCGTCGCCCAGACCGCGCCGTCGTAGTTCACGACGGCCTGCACCTCGGCCGCGACCGCGCTCAGCAGGGCCGGCGCGTCGAGCCCGCTCGCGGCGAGCCCCACGATGCGCCGGCGCGCGCGCTCGGCGGCCGGGTCGCTCAGCATGTCGCGATCCTCCGCCCCGCCGGCTGCGCTGACAATCCCAGCCGGCCTGGGATACCCGCCGCGGCCGGGCGGCACTAGCCTCGCCGCATGGCGATCCTGATCCTCGGCGCGAGCGGCACGGTGGGCGGCGCGACGGCGCGCGCGCTGGCGCGGCTCGGCGCCGGTCCCGTGCGGTGCCTGGTGCGGGATCCCGCCCGCGCGGACGGGCTCGCCGGCCTCGGGCTCGAGGTGGCGATCGGAGACCTGGACGACCCGCCGAGCCTCGACCGCGCGCTCGCCGGGGCCGACCGGATGTTGCTGGTGGCGCCGCTCGGCCCCGACCTCGAGCGGCGCGAGGCGGCCGCGATCGCGGCGGCGTCCCGCGCGGGGGTCCGCCACGTCGTGAAGCTCTCCACGCTCGGGGTGGCCGAGGCCGGCCCCGGGCACGAGCCGCGCCCGTACCCGGCGCACCGCGCCGGCGAGCGGCGGCTGGAGCGCTCGGGGATGGCCTGGACCCACCTGCGCCCGGGGCCGTTCTTCCAGAACCTGCTGGCGCAGGCGCCGGCGATCCGGGCGGCCGGCGCGATCACGGCGGCCTGGGGGGAAGGCCGCCAAGCCTTCGTCGACGCGCGCGACGTGGCCGATGTCGCCGCGCGGGCGCTGGCCGACGACGGGCACGAGGGGCGCGCGTACGCCCTCACGGGCCCGGCCGCGCTCTCGGGCCGGGAGCTCGCGGCCGGGCTCTCCGCCGGCCTGGGGCGCCCCGTGGGCTACGCCGACGCGCCGCCCGAGGCCGTCGCCGCCGCGCTGCGGGCGCGAGGTATGCCGGAGTGGCTGGTCGGGGCGCTGCAGGAGGTCATGGCCCGCGTGCGGGCCGGGGCGCCGGCGCCGGTCGGCGACGGCGTGGAGCAGGTCTGCGGCCGCCGGCCGCGGTCCGTCGAGGAGTTCGCGCGGGACCACGCCGAGGCGTTCGGCGTCGCCCTCGCGGGCGCGAGCGGGAGGTCGGGCGATGGGTGAGAACGGCGAGCGGGTGCGGCGGTTCTTCGAGGCGGCCGGGCGAGGCGACCCCGACGCCCTGGACGTGCTCGATCCGGACGTCGAGTTCGCGATGCCGGAGGTCCTGCCCCACGGCGGCGTCATCCGCGGCCGCGACGCGGTCGGGGCCTACTTCGGCGAGGTGCAGGGGCGCTGGGACGACTTCCGGGCGCTGGCCGACGACGTGATCGACGGCGGGGACCGCGTCGTCGCGGTGGGCCGGTTCTGCGGCCGGCCGAAGGTCAGCGGCCGCTACGTCGAGATCCCGTTCGCCCTCGTCTACACCTTCCGCGGCGAGCGGGCGGTCCGGGTGGACGAGCACGTCGACACCGCGATGCTGCTCAGGGCGCTGTCAGGCGACTAACGGCGCAGCGCCGCCAGCTCGACCGCCTGCTCGGCGAAGCGCTCCTCGAAGCGCGGCAGGTCGACCAGCAGGTGGTCGACGCCCAGGTCGCGCAGCGCCGGCAGCAGCGCGGCGGCGCCGTCCGGGTCGGTACGCGCCCGCACCGAGACCGTGAAGCCCTCGCGGCTCCGGTCCTCGCGGGCGAGCGCCGCGTCCAGCGCCGCGAGCCGTTCGCGCAGGCGGTCCGGGTCGCTGAGGGTGGTGTGCCAAGCGTCGCCGAGCCGCGCGGCGCGGGCGATGCCGGCGTCCGAGTTGCCTCCCACCCACACCGGCGGCCCGCCGGGCCGGGCGGGGCCGGGCCGCACGCCCATGCCCGTGAAGCGGGTGTAGCGGCCCTCGAAGCGGTCCTCCCCGCGCCAGAGCGCGCGGCAGACCGCGATCGCCTCGTCGGTGCGGGCGCCGCGCTCCCGGAAGGACAGCCCGAGTGCGGCGAACTCCGCCGGCATCCAGCCCGAGGCGATGCCGGCGATGACGCGGCCGCCCGAAAGGGCGTCGAGGCTGGCCAGGGCGGCGGCCAGCAGGGCCGGCGGCCGGTAGGGCGCAACCAGCACCGAGGTGCCCAGGCCGACGCGCGAGGTCGCGGCCGCGGCCCAGCCCAGCACGGCCAGCGGCTCGTGGAAGGCCGCCGGCGGCCGGGTGCTGCCCGTCGGGAGGATCACGTGGTCCGAGACCCAGACGTCGTCGAGGCCGGCGGCCTCGGCCGCCCGGGCCGCCTCGGCCACCTGGGCGCCGGTGACCGGCTCGCGGAACTGGGGCAGGTGGACGCCGATGCGCACGGCGCCACGCTAGCGAGACGATCTGCGGTGGCGGTGACCCTGGCGCCCCGGCGGCCCGTGACGGATGCTCCCCGGGGCGGCCGCGGGGGCCGCCGCGACCACCGGGAGGGGATCGGATGAGCACGCAAGCGGTACTGGACCGCCACCTGCAGGCCTTCGGCGACGGCGACGTCGCGGCGGCGGTCGCCGACTACTCCGAGGACTCGATCTTCATCTCGCCGCGGGGCGTGGTGCGCGGCGCCTCCGCGATGCGGTCGGTCTTCGAGGAGCTGTTCTCGGGCCTGTTCAAGCCCGGCACCTACGAGTTCACGATGGACGCGGCCACCGTGGAGGGCGACCTCGCCGTGATCGTGTGGCATGCCACCGGCGACGCGGCGGACGTCCCCTTCGGGACCGACACCTTCGTGATCGAGGGCGAGAAGATCGTCCGCCACACCTTCGCGGGACAGATCAACCCGAAGTAGCACCGGGCCCGCGGGGGGCGGGGCGGCCCCCCGCGGGCGGCGCGCTCAGCCCGCGCGCATCTCCGCGCCGACCTCGTAGAACTCGACCGAGGCCCGCTGCGCCAGCGTGCCGGGGGGCGGGCTCATCCCGTTCAGGGTCGCGTCGCCGGTCCGCATGTCCGCCTCGGTCTCGTAAAGGCTGATCGCCAGCGTGCGACCGGCGTCAGGGTCGATCAGCAGCAGGAACCCGACCGCCGGCACTCCCTCGGGCGGCCCCTGCTCGCCCTGCTCCTTGATCGCCGCGACCCCTCGCCGGATCCCCTCGGCGTCCCCGCCCTCGAACCTCGCGACTCGTGCGTACATGCGTCACCTCCGGCCGGCGTTGTCGCCCCCGAGTGAACGACATGCCGCCCCCGCCGGCAAGCGCGCGGGCCCGCCTACACCAGCGCCGCGCGCAGCTCGCCGAAGGCGGCCACCAGGTCCGGCAGCTGGTAGGTCGCCTGGAGGCCGCTGGGGTTCGGCAGCAGCCAGAGCAGGGCGCCGGCCAGGTCCTCCGGCTGGCGGCCGATCGCGGCCTTCGGCCGGCGGAACGCGGTGCGGTACGCGCCCATCCCGACCACGGCCACGGCGCGCGGGCGGTGGCGGGCGGCCTTGGCCTCGAGCGCGGCCGCGCCGGCCCTCAGCTCCTCGGCCGTCAGCTCGGCGGCCGCCGCGGTGCTCCGCGGCACCAGGTTGGTGACGCCGAGGCCGAGCCCGAGCAGCTCGCCCTTCTCCCACGGCGCCAATTGGCGCGGCGTGAAGCCGGACCGGTGCAGGACCGGCCAGAAGCGATTGCCCGGCCGGGCGAAGTGGTCCCCCGTGGCGCCGGACCACAGGCCCGGGTTGATGCCGCAGAAGAGGACGTCCAGGTCGTCGGCGATCACGTCGGGGATCGCCACGCCGTACGCGGCCTCGAGGTCGGCCTTGGTGGGACGGGGAGGGGGAGCGCTCACCCGTCGACGAGGTAGGGCGCGCCGACCACCCAGCCGCCCACGTGCTCCGGCCGCGCCGGCGCGTCGACCAGCTCCACCGGCTCGCCCGGCCGGATCGTCCCGGGCCGGATCACCCAGCAGTTCAGCGCGACCCGGCCCTCGAAGCGGTCGTTGATGTCGCGCAGCACGCCGACGTCCTGCTCGCCCGTGTCCGGGTCGATGGTGGTCACGACGCAGCGCTGGCGCAGGTTCAGGATCCCGATCAGGGCGTCGCCGATCGCCAGCGCCCGCCCGCCCCAGGTCCGCTCCTCGCCGGGCTCCACGCCGCCGATGAGCAGGTTCGGCCGCAGCCGGCGCACGTCGACGCCGAGATCGGCGACGCCGCCGTCGGTCGCCACCAGGAGGTTCAGCACGTCGAACCGCTCCGGGCCGTCGTAGGCCACCAGCCGCGCGTGGTCGCCGGCCGTCGCACGGATCATCTCGGCCGCCTCGGGCCCGTCCCAGGGGTGGCCGGCCACCAGCGGGCGCCCGTCCGGGCCGGTGCTCGCGGGGATCGTGAGCAGCCCGTGCTTCGTGCGGCCGGTGATCGGCCCCCACGGGACGGCGACATGGACCAGCCGGTCGCCGGCGACGCCGTCGAGCGTCAGCTCGGCCTCGCTCAGGGGCTCGCCGCCGAGCGATTTGACCGGGTACCGCCAGAGGGACTCGACGTGCATCCCGTGGAGGATGCCGGGCGGGCGCCCGTTCGCGCCCGCCCGGCCGGGAACCGCTAGGGCCGCCCGCCGGCCTCCGCCGGACGGTCCGTCCCGGCCGCGCCGCCCTTCCCGTTCCCGTCGTGCGGCGACTCGATCGTGAGGTTCGGGAGCGCCCTGTCGAGCCACGCCGGGATGTACCAGGACTTCTCCTTCATCAGCGCGAGGAAGGCCGGGACCAGCGTCATCCGCACGATCAGCGCGTCGGTCAGGATCGCGACGGCCAGCAGGATCCCGAACTCCTTCGAGATGCGGTCGGGGCTCAGGATGAAGGCCGCGAAGACCGTGCCCATGATCAGCGCCGCGGCCACGACCACCCTTCCGATGGCCGCCATGCCGTGCTCGACCGCCTCGCGCGTCGGCAGCCCGTGAACGTGCTCCTCGCGGATTCGGCTCATCAGGAAGACCTCGTAGTCGGTCGCCAGGCCGAACAGGATGGCGAAGGCGATCGGCGGCACGAAGGTCTCGATCGGGCCGGTCTGATCGAGGCCGGTGAGCCCCAGGAGGTGGCCCTCCTGCACGATCAGCCCCAGCACGCCGAAGCCCACCAGCGCGGAGAGGATCGTGGTGACGGCCGCCTTCAGCGCGATCACGACCGAGCGGAAGGCCATCGCCAGCACGATGAACGTGACGCCGAGGATGTAGAGCAGGAACAGCGGCATCCGGTCGATGATCCGGTCCGCGATGTCCTTGAAGGCCGCGTTCTGGCCCGAGACGTAGGCCACCGCATCTCCGCCCGCCGTCGCGGCCGGGACCACCTCGTCGCGCAGCGTGTCGACGACGTCGTTCGTCGCCTCGTCCTGCGGGCGTGACCGTGGGGTCGCGAAGACGATCGCGACGGTCTTGGCGTCGTTGAATTGCGGCTCGTTGACCTCGGCGATGCCCGGGATCCGCTGCGTGAGCTCATAGATCTTCTGCGGCGCCTGCGGGTCGCCGTTCACGTCGACCACGATCGGGATCGGCCCGTTGAAGCCGGGCCCGAAGCCCTCGGCCAGCAGGTCGTAGGCCTGCCGGGCCGTCTGCTTAGTGGGCTGGGTGCCCTGGTCGGACGAGCCCAGGCGCACCAGGCTCACCGTGGAGGCGAGGCCCAGCACGACGAGCAGCGTGACCGGGAAGACGACCTTCGCGTTTCGGGTGACGAACCGGCCCCAGCGGGCGACGAGGGTGCGCTCCCGGGCCGCCTCGGAGTCGTCGCCCCTCGGCAGGAACGGAACCTTGAGCCGGTCGACCCGATGCCCGAGCAGCGCCAGCACCGAGAGCAGCAGCGAGTTGGCGATCAGCACCGTGGTGAGGACGCCGAGCGCGCTGCCGATGCCGAGCTTGGTGATGAAGTCCAGGCCGATGAAGGCCAGGCCGGTCACCGAGATCGCGACGGTGAAGCCGGCGAAGAGCACCGCGCGACCAGCCAACGCGCCGGCCTCGGCGGCCGCGTCACGCGAGGAGAGCCCGTCGTGGAGCAACTGCCGGAACCGCGTGACGATGAACAGCGAGTAGTCGATGCCGACGCCGATGCCGATCATCGAGACCAGGATCGGCGTGATCGTGTTGATGTCGGTGAAGCCGGCGAGGATGAACAGCAGCAGGAACGCCGTCGCCAGCGCGACCAGCGCCAGCGCGATGGGGATCATCATCGCGCTGAAGGTCCGGAGGACGATCAGCAGCACGATGATCGCCGCGATGAAGCCGAGGAGCTCCGAGGT
>JAWVEV010000100.1:0-6357 GCA_033856535.1 Miltoncostaeaceae bacterium
GCTTGAAGGAGCTGGGACGGCCGCGAATCGACGTCACGATCCGCATCTCGGGCTTCTTCCGCGATGCCTTCCCGCACCTCGTGCGGATGCTCGACGACGCGGTCGCGCTCGTGGCGGGGCTCGACGAGCCGTCCGATCAGAACTTCGTCGCCGCCCACGCCCGTGAGGACGCGGCCGCGCTCGCGGGTGAGCTCGACGCCGCGCCGGCCTGGCGGCAGGCGACGACGCGGATCTTCGGCTCCAAGCCCGGCGCCTACGGCGCGGGGCTCGCGCAGCTGCTCGACGCCCGCGACTGGCGCGGCGAGGGCGACCTCGCCGAGGTCTACGAGGCCTGGGGCGGCTACGCCTACGGGCCGGGCCGCGACGGGGCCGAGGCGCGCGAGGCGATGCGCGACTGCTTCCGGCGCATCGAGGTCGCGGTGAAGAACGTCGACAGCCGCGAGAGCGACCTGTTCGACTCGGCCGACGCCTTCGAGTACCACGGCGGCATGGTCGCCATGGTGCGCGAGGTGGCCGGCCGCGAGCCGCGGGCCTACGTGGGCGACAGCTCCGACCCGGCCCGCGCGGTGGCGCGCTCGCTGGCCGAGGAGGGCCGGCGGGTCTTTCGCGCCCGCGTCGCCAACCCGCGCTGGATCGCCGGGATGATCCGCCACGGCTACAAGGGCGCGTCGGAGCTCTCGGCGACGGTGGACCACCTGTTCGGTTACGACGCCACCGCCGGCGTGGTCGAGGACTGGATGTACGAGCAGGTCGCCGCGCGGTACCTGCTCGACCCCGACGTGGCCGCGTTCATGAGCCGCTCGAACCCCTGGGCGGCGAAGGCGATCGCCGAGCGCCTGCTGGAGGCGGCCGACCGGGGCCTCTGGTCGAGCCCGCCGGACGAGACCCTCGGCGCGGTGCGCGATCGCTACCTGGCGCTGGAGGGCGAGCTGGAGGAGGCCGGCGCGTGAGGCCGCCCTTCCCGCTCAGCGCGATCGTGGGCCAGGAGCGCCTGGTGGAGGCGCTGCTCGCCAACGCGGTCTCGCCCGAGGTGGGCGGGGTGCTGGTGCGCGGCGAGCGCGGCACGGCCAAGAGCACCGCGGTGCGGGCGCTGGCGCCGCTGCTGCCGGCGGTGCCGGTGGCGGCCGGGCAGACGCTGCCCTTCGCGCCGGGCGATTTGGCGCCGGATGGGCCGATTGCCCCCGACGCCGCGTGGGAGCCGCGGCCGGCGCCGCTGGTGGAGCTGCCGGTGGGCGCCACCACCGACCGCCTGCTGGGCTCGCTCGACCTGCGCGGGGCGCTGGAGCGGCGCGAGCACGCGCTCGAGCCGGGGCTGATGGCCCGCGCCCACCAGGGCGTGCTCTACGTCGACGAGGTGAACCTGCTGCCGGACCATCTGGTGGACGTGCTGCTGGACGCGGCGGCGTCTGGGGTCTGCACGGTGGAGCGCGAGGCGGTGTCGGTGCGCCACTCGGCGCGGTTCCTGCTGGTGGGGACGATGAACCCCGAGGAGGGCGAGCTGCGGCCGCAGCTGCTCGACCGCTTCGGCCTGGGCGTGGAGGTGCGCGGCCCGCGCGAGCCGGCCGTCCGGGCCGAGATCGTGCGCCGGCGGCTGGCCTACGAGGCCGACCCGGATGGCTTCGCCGCCGCCCACGCGCCGGCCGAGCGGGCCCTGGCCGAGCGGATCGCCGCGGCGCGGGATCGCCTGCCGGGCGTGCGCCTGCCCGAGCCGCTGCTGCTTCGGATCGCCGGGGCCTGTGCGCAGCTCGGGGTGGACGGCGTGCGGGCGGACATCGTCACCGCGCGGACGGCGCGGGCGCTGGCGGCGCTGGAGGGGCTCGACGAGGTGAACGAGGACCACGTGCTGCGCGCCGCCGCGCTCGCGCTGGCCCACCGCCGGCGCGACGACCCGCTGGGAGGGCCGGCGCCGCTGGCCGAGGAGGAGCTGAAGGCCGCGCTGGCGCCCGAGCCCGAGCCCGAGCCGGATCCCGAGCCGGATCCCGACGACGAGGGCCCGGGGCCGGCCGACGGGGAGCGCCGAGAGGCCCCCGACGCGCAGGCCCCCGCCCGGCCGCGCCGCGACGCGCCGATCGGCGCGCGGGCGCCCGTGAACCTGCGCCCGGCCGGGCGCGGGCGCGGGCCCGCCGGGCGCCGCGCCGGCGCGGCGGCGGAGGCCGCGGGCGCGGTGGACAGCCGGCCGGCGGCGCCGGCGAGCGCCGACCCGGCCCCGGTGGCGACGCTGCTGGCCCGGCTGGCCGACCCGGACGCCGCGCCGCGCGAGCACGTGCGCCGGGGACGCGAGGGCTGCCTCGTGGTGCTGGTGGTCGACGCCAGCGGATCGATGGGGGCGCGGCGTCGAATGGCGCGCGTGAAGGGCGCCCTGCTCGGCCTGCTGGAGGAGGCCTATCGGGGCCGCGACCGGGTGGCGCTGATCGCGTTCCGCGACGCGCGTGCCGAGCTGCTGGCGCGGCCGGGGCTGCCGCTCGACGCCGTGGCGCGGCTCGTGGAGGAGCTCCCGACGGGCGGGCGCACGCCGCTCGCCGAAGGGCTCGACGCCGCGACCATGCTGGTGCGCCGGGAGCGCCGGCGCGAGCCGGACCGGCGGGCGCTGGCGGTGGTGCTCACCGACGGCCGCGCGGTGGGCGATCCCGCCGAGGCTGCCCGGGCCGCCGCCCGGCTGGGCGCGGCCGCCGACGGGGTCTGGGTGGTCGACGCCGAGGAGGGCCCGGTGCGGCTGGGGTTCGCCGGGGCCCTGGCGCGGGCGGCCGGCGGGACGGTCGCGCCACTTGTCGCGGCGAGGAGGGCGGCGTGAGCGGGGAACCGCGCCAGGATCCCCGGGCGAAGCACGCCGACGAGTCGCTGGACGTCCCCCACCGCCCGGACGACGTCGGCAGCGCCGAGCCCAAGCGCCGCAAGCCGCGCGACAAGCCGCTGGTGATCGTCCTGACCGGCGACGGCAAGGGGAAGAGCAGCTCGGCGTTCGGGATGCTGATGCGGTCATGGGCGCGCGGCTACCGCTGCGGCGTCTTCCAGTTCGTGAAGTCCGCCAAGTGGAAGATCGGCGAGCTGAAGGCGGCCGAGGCGCTCGGCGGCATCCACTGGGAGCGGATGGGCGACGGCTGGTCGTGGATCTCGAAGGACCTGGAGGAGTCGGCCGACCTGGCCCGCGCCGGCTGGGAGGGCGTGCGCCAGGTGATCGCCGAGGCGCGCTACGAGTTCCTGCTGCTCGACGAGATCACCTACCCCATCAACTGGGGCTGGATCGACCTCGAGGACGTGCTGGCGACGCTCCGCGACCGCCCGGGCTTCCAGCACGTGGTGCTGACCGGCCGGCGCGCGCCCGAGGCGCTGATCGAGGCCGCCGACCTGGTCTCTGATGTGGTGAAGGTGAAGCACCCGATGGACGCCGGCATCCGCGCCCAGCAGGGGATCGAGTGGTAAACGTGCTCGTCATTCCTGACGGCGCGTCGGAGCCCGTCGGGGCCGGGCCGACCAGCCTGGATCGGGCGCGGATGCCGGCGCTGGCGGCGCTCTGCCGGGAGGGGGTAGTGAGCCGGGTGCGGACGATCCCGCCGGGGCTGCCGGCCGGGTCGGAGGTCGGCGTGCCGGCGCTGCTCGGCTGGCTCCCCTCCTCGGCGGTGGACCGCGGGGCGCTGGAGGTCGCCGCGGCCGGCGTGCCCCCGGGGCGGTGCGAGCGCGCGTGGCGCTGCGACGTGACGCGCCCGGGCGGCGAGCGGGCCTCCGAGGAGGAGGCGGCCGAGGCCGCGGCGGCGCTTGCCGCGCGGCTGCCGGCGCACCGGGTGGTGTCGCTGCGGGGGCACCGGCTGCTGGTGTACGGGCGGCTGCGGCCGGCGGCGGCGGCGCTGGGGGGCGGGCTGTCGCTGTGGCCGGAGGGCGTGGTGCCGCCGCGGATCCTCGGACCGGAGGTGGTGGTGGTCGCTGCGCCCGGCGCGGCGGCCGGATGCGCGCGCCTGATGGGCGCGACCGTGGTGACGCCACTTGGCGCGACCGGTGGGGTGGACACCGACCTGGTGGCGAAGGCGGGTGCCGCGCTGGCGGCGATCGCCGGCGGGGCGGCCCGGGTGGCGGTGCACGTGGGGGCGCCGGACGAGGCGGCGCACGCCCGGGACGCCGGCGCGAAGGTGGCGGCGCTCGAACGCCTGGACCGGGAGCTGATCGCGCCGTTGGCCGACGCGGTGACGCGCGCCGGCGGGCGGATCGCGGTCTGCCCCGACCACGGGTGCGACCCGGCCGACGGGCGTCACGACGGGGCGCCGGTGCCGGCCGTGGTGGCCGGCACGGGCGTCGCGGCCGCCGGGCCGGACGGTTTCACGGAGCGGGCGGTGGCGAGCCTGCCGGCGGAGGCGCCGGCGTGGGCCTCGGCCTTGGCCGTGGCATGACGGTCTCTCTCCCTCCCCGCGTCGTGATCGCCGCGCCGGGCTCCGGGTCCGGCAAGACCGCGGTGGCCTGCGGGCTGATCGGCGCGCTGCGCGCGCGGGGCCGGCGGGTGCAGGGGTTCAAGGTGGGTCCGGACTACATCGACCCGACCCACCACGCGCTGGCGTCGGGGCGGCCGGGGCGGAACCTGGATGCGTTCCTGAGCGGGCCGGACCTGATCGCGCCGCTGGCGCGACATGGCGCCACCGGGGCCGACCTGGCGGTGGTCGAGGGCGTGATGGGGCTCTTCGACGGGGTCACCGGGCGGGGCGAGCTGGCCTCGACGGCGCAGGTGGCGAAGCTGCTGCGGGCGCCGGTGCTGCTGGTGCTCGACGCGCGGGCGGTGGCGCGCTCGGCGGCGGCGACCGTGCTCGGCTTCCGGTCGTTCGACCCCGAGCTGGACCTGGCCGGGGTGATCCTGAACCGAGTCGGCTCGGACCACCACGAGGCGATCCTGCGCGAGGCGATCGGGGGGCTCGGCGTGCCGGTGCTGGGGGCGCTGCGGCGCGACGACCGGATGGGGGTGCCGGAGCGGCACCTGGGGCTGGTGCCCGCGGTGGAGCGGCTGGCGGCGACGAATGACGCGCTGGCGGCGCAGGCCGCCGCGGTGGCGGAGCGGGTGGACCTGGCCGCCGTCGAGCGGATCGCCGCCGGAGCGCCGGCGGAGGCGGGGCCGGCGTGGTCGCCGGGGCCGCCGCGGGCGGCGCGAGCACGGGTGGCGGTGGCGCGCGGGCCCGCGTTCTCGTTCCACTACCAGGAGAACCTGGAGCTCCTGGCGGCGGCCGGCGCCGAGCTGGTCGACGTGAACCCGCTGGCGGACGAGGCGCTGCCGGCCGGCGCCGGCGCGCTGGTGCTGGCCGGGGGGTTCCCGGAGGTGCACGGGGCCGAGCTGTCGGCGAACGCGGCGCTGCGGGAGGAGATCGCGGCGTTCGCGGCGGCCGGGCGGCCGGTGGTGGCCGAGTGCGGCGGGTACCTCTATCTGTGCCGCGAGCTGGACGGGCGTCCGATGTGCGGCGTGCTGCCGGCCCGCGGCGAGATGACCGACCGGCTGACGCTGGGGTACCGCGAGGCGGCGGCGCTGGGCGACGGGCCGTGCTTCGCGGCCGGGGCGGCGCCGCGGGGGCACGAGTTCCACTACTCGCGGGTGGTGCCGGACGCCGCGGCCGAGCCGGCGCCGGCGTGGCGGCTGCGGAGCTCGACCGGCGCCGAGCGGGACGAGGGGATGACCGTCGGCGCGGTGAGCGCGAGCTATCTGCACACCCACTGGGCGGCGACGCCGGGGGCGGCCGAGCGGCTGGTGGCGGCGGCCGAGGCGGCGGCGCCCGCGCGGGCCGGGGCGGCATGGGGCTGACGCTGGTGCTGGGCGGGGCGCGCTCGGGCAAGAGCGCGCACGCCGAGGCGCTCGCCGACGCGACCGGGCGGCCGGTGCGCTACGTCGCGACGGCCGACGCCGGCGACCCCGGGATGGCCGAGCGGATCGCGGCGCACCGGGCGCGGCGCCCGGGCGCGTGGACGACGATTGACGCCGGCGCCGACCTGGCCGCGGCGCTGGAGGGCGCCGGCGAGGCCTGCGTGCTGATCGACGGCCTCGGGGTCTGGGCCGCCGGCCGGCTGCACGCGGCCGGCGCCCTGGAGGACGGGCCGGCGCCGGCCGGAGCGGTCGGGGCGGTGCTGGCGTCGGCGCGCCGATTGGCGGACCTGGCGGCCGCGCGGCCGGAGCCGACGATCGTGGTCTGCGAGGAGGCCGGCCTGGGTGTGCTGCCGGCGACCGCCGGCGCCCGCCGGTGGGTCGACGCGATGGGCGAGTGCGCGCAGGTCCTGGCCGCCCGGGCGGAGCGGGCGGTGCTGGTGGTGGCCGGCCGGCCGCTGGAGCTGGGGTCGCCCGGAGGCCCCGACGCCAATTGGCTCCGC
This sequence comes from Miltoncostaeaceae bacterium, assembly GCA_033856535.1. Lineage (GTDB taxonomy): Bacteria > Actinomycetota > Thermoleophilia > Miltoncostaeales > Miltoncostaeaceae > JAWVEV01. The sequence goes on from JAWVEV010000100.1 coordinate 6,328, forward strand.
CGGAGCCAATTGGCGCAGCCGGACGGCGAC
>JAWVEV010000101.1:0-18564 GCA_033856535.1 Miltoncostaeaceae bacterium
ACCGGCACCGCTGACGGGCCGGGTCCGGCCGGGCCGGCGGCGGGGGGCGGTAGGCTCCAGCCCCATGTCCGCGCCGGTCCTGCTCGATGCGACGCCGCTCTCGAGCGGCCACTCGGCACGCGGCATCGGGGCGGCGCTGCGCGGGATGCTCGGTGGGCTCGCCGCGGTCGACCCCGACGACCGGCCGGAGCTGCTGGTCCGGCGCGGCCAGGAGGTGCCCGCGGGGTTCCGGGCCCGCGAGGTCCGATGGCCGGCGTGGCCGCTCTATCGCCTGCCCGACCCCTGGCCCGCGGCGATCGGCGAGCGCCTGGTGCGACGCATGGGCGCCCGCGTCTTCCACGCCACCCAGCCGGCGCTCGCCCCGGGCGGCGCCAGCGTCGTGACCTGTCACGACCTGATCCCCGCCGCCTATCCGCGCGAGTTCCTCAGCGGCGCGGGCCGGCTGGCGGAGCGGCTCGCCTACCGGCGCTTCCTGGCCCGGCTGCGCGAGGCGGCCCTCGTGCTGACGCCCAGCCGCGAGACGGCCGAGGACGTCGTCCGCCTCGCGGGCGTCCATGCCGGCCGGGTCCGCCAGATCCCGTGGGGCGTGCCGGCGCCGGCCGATCCCGAGGGGCCCGTTCCCGGCGGGGTCTACGTCCTCTACGCGGGCGGGCTCGAGCCGCACAAGAACGCCGCCCTCGCGGTGCGAGCCATCGCCGGCGCGCCGGCCGGCGTCCGGCTCGCCATGGCCGGCCCCTGGTCCGACCGGCGTCTCGCCCGCCTGCAGGCCGAGACCCGCCGCGCCGGCGCCGACGGGCGGATCGACTGGCTCGGCTACCTCTCGCCGGGCCGCCTCGCGGCGGTGCGCGCCGGGGCCTGCGCGGTGCTGGTGCCCTCGCGCAAGGAGGGCTTCGGCTTCCCGGTGCTCGAGGCGATGGCCGACGGCGTCCCGGTGCTCGCCAGCGACACCCAGGCGCTCCGCGAGGCCGGCGGGGACGCCGCGCTCTACCTCCCGCCGCACGACCCGGCGGCCTGGGCACGGGCGATCGGCGATCTCGCCCGCGACGAGGCCGCCCGCTCGGAGCTCGGCGCCAAGGGGCGTGAGCAGGCCGCCCGTTTCACCTGGGAGGAGACCGCCCGCCTGACGGTCGCCGCCTATCGCGAGGCGTTGGCGTGAGCCGCCCCGCCGACCGATGAGGGTCGTCGTCGACTGTCACATGGTCGGCCAGCCGCGGGCCGGCGACGCCGGCAACGCGCGCTACGCCGCCGCGCTGGTGAGCGCCCTCGCCGCCACCGCCCGCCCCGGCGACGACGTCGCCGCCCTCGTGGCCCACCCCCACAACGGCGAGCTCGGCGGCGCGCGGACGGCCGGCGTCCCGGCCGCGAACGTCCGCCGCATCCTTCGCTCCGGCCCCCGCGCCCTGGTGGCGCTCGCCGCCGACGCCGCCATCTTCACCTACGTCGCCCCGCCGCACTCGCCCTGCCCGGTGCTGGTCGCGGTGCACGACACCTCCTTCATCACCAACCCGGAGTGGCTGCGCCCCCGCGCCCGGGCCATGCTCCGCGCCCTGGTCCCGCGCGCGGCCCGCCGCGCCCGCCTCGTCCTGGCCCTCTCGCAGACCGCCAAGGCCGACCTCTCGGCGGCCCTCGGCGTCGCCCCCGAGCGCGTCCGGGTGGTCAGCCCGCCGCCGGGCCGCGCCTTCACCCCCGGCGACCGCGCCGAGGCGGCCGAGCGCGTCGCCGCGCGCTTCGGGCTCGACCGCTACCTGCTGGCCGTCGGCGACGTGTCGCCGCGAAAGAACCTCGAGGCCCTCGGGGAGGCGGTGCGGCGCGTGAACGCGCCCGGCGTCGACCTGGTCTTCGTGGGCCGGGTCGGCCAGGGCGGCGGGGCGATCCTGCGCTCGGCCGGCGCGCGCTGGCTCGGGCGGGTCGAGGACGACGAGCTCGCCGACCTCTACCGCGCCGCGGCGGCCACGGTGCAGCCCTCGCTCTACGAGGGCTTCGGCCTGACGGTGCTGGAGGCGCTCGCCTGCGGCAGCCCGGTGGTGGCCAGCCGGCGCGGGGCGACCCCCGAGGTCGCCGGCGACGCGGCGATCCTGGTCGAGCCCGACGCGGGGTCGATCGCCGAGGGCCTGCGCGCCGCGCTCGAGCCGGACACGGCCGCGCGGCTCGCCGCGGCCGGGCCCGAGCGGGCCGCCCTCTACCGGCCCGAGGCGATGGGGTCGGCGGCCTGGTCGGCGGTGCGCGAGGCCACCGGGTGAGGATCGCGCTGGTCGGGACCCGCGGGATCCCGGCGGCGTACAGCGGGTTCGAGACGGCGGTCGAGCACCTCGCGGAGCGCTTCACCGGGTGGGGCCACGAGGTCACCGTCTACTGCCGCCCTCACATGGTCGAGCGCCGCGACACCCACGCCGGCGCCCGCCTGGTGCACCTGCCCACCGTCCCGGCCAAGCACCTGGACACCCTGGTCCACACCGCGCTCAGCACGGCCCACCTCGCCGCCCGCGCGCGGCCCGACGTCGCCGTCTACTTCATCGCCGGCAACGCGCCGCTCGTGCCGCTCGCCCGCCTGGCCGGCGTGCCCGCGGTGCTGCAGATCGACGGCCTCGACTCCGAGCGCGCCAAGTGGTCGGGCGCCGCGCGCCGGCTGATCCGCTGGGCCGAGCGCATGTCGCCCGCGGCGGCCACCGTGACCGTCACCGACTCCGAGGCCGTCGCCGAGGAGTTCGAGCGCCGCTACGGCCGCCGGCTCCCCGCGATCACCTACGGCGCCGAGCTGCCGGACCCCGGCGGCGACGCGTGGTGCCGCAAGCTGGACGTCGAGCCCGGGCGGTTCGTGCTCTTCGTCGGCCGCCTCGTGCCCGAGAACAACGCCCACCTGCTGGTCGAGGCGCACCGGAGCCTCGGCGGCGACTGGCCGCTGGTGGTCGTGGGCGACGCGCCCTACGCCCGCGACTACGGCGAGGCGCTGCGCGCCGCCGCCGGCCCCGACGTGCGCTTCCCCGGCTACGTCTTCGGCGACGGCTACGCCGAGCTGGTCCACCGCGCCGGCGTCATGTGCGCGCCCACCGAGGTCGGCGGCACCCATCCCGTGATCGTCGAGGGCATGGCCGCCGGCGCCCCGCTGCTGGTGAGCGACCACGCGCCGAACCTCGAGGTGGTGGGGGACGCCGCCGCGACCTTCCCCCTCGCCGGCGGCGCGCCGGCGCTGGCCGAGGCGCTGGCGGCGCTCATCGCCGACCCGGACCGGCGCGCGGACCTCGGCCGGCGCGCGGCCGAGCGGGCGCGCGAGCGGCACGGCTGGGACCGCGCGGCGGAGCGCTACCTGTCGCTCTGCCGGGTCGCCATCGAGCGGGCCGGGCGCGCCCCGGCCTGACCTCGCTTACGCGGCGACGCCGGAGGGGTACCGGAAGGGCAGCTCCTCGGCGATCTCGGCCAGCCGCGGGGCCACGCGGTCGCGCTCCGAGATGACCGGCTCCTCGATCGGCCACGCGATGCCGACCTCCGGATCGTTCCAGGCGAACCCGCGCTCCAGGCCCCCGTCGTAGTAGCTCGAGCACTTGTAGAGGACGTCGGCCACGTCGCTCAGCACCGCGAACCCGTGGGCGAAGCCGATCGGCACGAAGAGCAGGCGCCCGTCGCGGTCGTCCAGCTCGAACGACTCCCAGCGGCCGAAGGTCGGCGAGCCCCGCCGGATGTCGACCACCACGTCGAGCACCTCGCCGCGCGCCACCCGGACCAGCTTGGCCTGGCCCTCGCCGACCGTGAAGTGCATGCCGCGCACCACACCGCCCCGGGAGCGCGAGTGGTTGTCCTGCACGAAGCGCTCGTGGATCCCGAGCTCGGCGAGCCGGTCCTCGCGGAAGCTCTCGAGGAAGAACCCGCGCTCGTCGGCGAACACGGAGGGCTCGATCAGGACGGGGCCCTCGAGATCGGTCGGCAGGCGTCGCACCGCCACAGCCTAAGGGCCGCCCCCGACGCCCGCCGCGTCCCGGGCGAGGGTTAGGCTTGCCCGCCGTGTCCGACGCACGCCACCAGGGGGCCGCCCGCGCCCTCCTCGAGCGCCACGGGCTCTGGCTCGCCGCGCTCGCGATCTTCGCGGCGGTCGCGATCGTCATCACCCGGCCGCTCGCCAGGGACCCGAGCGCCACGGTCTTCGGCACGCCGGGCGACGCCACCGGCCAGATCACGCTGATCGAGTACCGCGCCGAGCTCGGCGTCGGCCCGTTGTCGTCGCGCACGACCCCCGAGGAGAGCGCCCCGTTCGGCCTCCCCCTGCCGGGGGCGACCGCGCTCCCCCAGGTCGCCGTCGAGGAGCCGCTGCAGCTCGCCCGGTCGGTCCTGGGCGACGCGGTGGCCGCCTACGGCGTCGTCCTGCTCCTCGGTCTGGTCCTCACGCCGCTCGCCGCATACCTGCTCTGCCGCCACGTCAGCGGCTCGTGGTGGGGCGGGGTGGTCGGCGGTCTGGCCTACGGCTTCAACCCCTGGGTCATCGAGCAGGCCCACGGCCACGTCCACTTCGTGCACCTCTGGCCGCTGCCCCTGCTCGTGCTCGGGCTGATCGGCGTGCGCGAGGGGCGCCGCTGGGGCTGGCCGCTCTACGCCGCCGCGACGCTCGTCGCGCTCTACGTCCACACCTACTTCACCCTCTTCGTCGGCGCGCTGATCGCGGCGTTCCTGATCGTCGACCTGGTGGGCCCGCTGGTCGCGCGACGCCGGCGCCTCGCCCTCGCCGCGCTGCGCCGCGCCGGCCTCGCCGTGGGGATCGCGGTCGCGGCGCTGATCCCCCAGGCGATCTGGCTCCAGACGCACCGCGACCGGATCGACGCCGCGCTGGCCGGCACGCGCAGCCCCACGGACACCACCACCTACGGCTCGCGCTGGTTCGAGTGGATCGTGCCGAGCTACCGCAACCCGTACTTCGACGAGTGGACCGCTCCCTACCGGGCGGCCCGGCTCCACGGGAGCAACTTCGCCGAGACCTCGCTGTACGTGGGCCTGGTCGTGCTCGCCCTCGCGCTGCTCGGGGCGACGGTCGCCGTCCTGGCGCGGCGCGCCGAGCGCCCCCGCGCCCGGGCCGCCGCCCTCGCCGGCGCGATCGTGGTCGTCGGCCTGATCACCTCGTTGCCGCGCATGATCCACCCGCTCGGCATCGGGGTCCCGATGCCGTCGTACGCGATCTCCAAGGTCGTCGACGAGTGGCGCGTCTACGCCCGGCTGTTCGCCGTCGTCGAGATCGGGATGGTCGTGCTCGCCGCGATCGGCGTCGCCTGGATCGTCGCGCGCCTCGGCCGGCGGGCCGGGCCGATCGCCGCGCTGGCGCTGGCGGCCCTGACCCTCGTCGACCTGGCCGTCGACTCGGTGCACTTCCCCTCGGGCGCGCCGCCGGTCTACGCGCTCCTGGCCGAGCAGCCGCCGGGCGCCCGCGTCGAATACCCGCTCGTGCCGCCGGTCGAGGGTCGGCACCTGGGCTACATCTTCTACACCGAGGCCGCCGGGCGTCCGCTGATGAACGGGGGCAAGCCGGGCACGGTGGGCGGGGCCGTCGACGGGCGCCTCGCCGACCCGACGCGGCCCTGGGTCGCGCCGGCGCTCGCGGCGCTCGGGGTGCGCTACGCGCTGCTCCACGACCTGGGGACGCTGCCCGCGCCGGGGTTCCGGCCGATCGGGACCCGGCCGGGCGGGACCGTCTACCGCGTCGCCGCCGCCGCTGCGCCGCTGATGGCCGTGCCCGGCGACGGCTTCGGCGTCCCCGAGCCGCGCCCCGACGGCGGCTACGACCAGTGGCTCGAGCGGCAGACAGGGACCATCGCCGTCTTCAACCGGACCGGCCGGACCTCCCGGGTGCGCCTCTCGACGACCGTCGGGACCTTCATCGCGGCCCGCGACCTGGTCGTCCGCGACCGCGACCGGGTGCTCCTGCGCCGCCGGATCGCCGGCCCCACGCACGTCGCGTTCGACGTGACCGTTCCCCCGGGCGAGACCCGGCTCGCGGTGGAGACGGATCGCCCGCCGACCCGGATCGGCGCGGTCCTCGGGACCCCGGAGGCGCGTCGCGTCGCGCTGCGCTTCGCCGGCATCGGCGCGGACGGGCCGGGGACGCCGCCCTTCGTGCTCGGCTGACCCCGTCCGCGGGTCCGTCGGGCGGCGTTCTGTAGCCTCGCCCCCGGTGTCAGCTCCGCCGACGAACCCGCGGCCGACCTCCGGCTCGGACGCCGTGGAGGGCGCCGACCGGCGGCCGTCGCGATGGCCGCGCGCGAGGGCTCGGGCCGAGCGCGAGGCGCACTGGGTCGTCGCGCTCCTGATCTTCCTGGTCATCACGGTCGTGGTGACCTGGCCGGTCGCGAAGGAGCCCACCGGGACCATCTACGGCTTCCCGGGCGACTCGACCGGCCAGATCACGCTGACCGAGTACCGCGCCGACCTCGGCGTCGGGCCGCTGTCGATGCGGCGGACGCCCGACGAGAACGCGCCCTTCGGGCTGCCGCTGCCCGGGTCCACCTCGCTGCCCCAGGTGGCGATCGAGGGCCCCCTGCAGGTCCTGCGGTGGGTCAGCGGCGACGCGACGTTCTCCTACAACGTCATGGTCCTGCTGGGGATGCTCCTGACCCCGCTCGCGGCCTACCTCCTGTGCCGGCGCGTCACGGGGAGCTGGTGGGCCGGGCTGATCGGCGGCCTGGCGTACGGCTTCAACCCGTGGCACCTCGAGAAGGCGCAGGGGCACCTGCACTTCACGCACGTCGAGACGCTGCCGCTGATGGTGCTCGCGCTGATCCTGCTGCGCCAGGGGGCCGGCCGGCGCGCCTGGATCCTCTTCGGCGTCACGACGGTGCTGGCGCTCTACACGCACACCTACTTCGCGCTCTTCGTCGGCGCGATCCTCGCCGCGTTCCTGATCGCCGACATCGGCGGCGCCTTCATCTCGCGGAGCCGGGCCGCGCTGCGGACGGCCGTGGGGCGCGGGTCGTTCGTGGTCGCGATCGCGGTCGCCGCGATGGTGCCCCAGGGCATCTGGCTGCTGCGCTACGGGAACGACATCGACCGGGCACTGGCGGGGACCCGGCAATCCGAGTTCGACCTCTACACCTATGGCTCGCGCTGGTTCGAGTGGCTGGTGCCGAGCTTCCGGAACCCGATCTTCGACACCTGGACCGAGCCGTACCGGATCGCGCGCCTGCACGGCAGCAACCCCGGCGAGACCTCGCTCTACATCGGCGGGGTGATCATCGCGCTGGCCCTCGCCGGCGTCGCGCTCGCCTACGTCCGGCGCCGCCGCGATCGCCCGACCGGCTGGATCGCGGCGTTCGGCGTCGCACTCGTGATCGTGGGCCTGATCACCTCGCTGCCGAAGACCGTGCGGCCGTTCGGGGTCGAGTTCCCGACACCGGCCTGGTTCGTGGCGCACCTCTTCGACTCGTGGCGGGTCTACTCGCGGCTGTTTGCCGTGGTCGACGTCGGCGCCGTCCTGCTCGCGGCGCTGGCCGTCGCCGCGCTCGTGAAGGTGCTCCCGCGGATCGCGGTCCCGCTGTGTCTCGCGCCGCTCGCCGCCCTGGTCGTCGCCGACCTCAGCATCAGCTCGGGGACCTTCGCCACGGCCGCGCCGCCGGTCTACGGCCTGGTGGCCACGGCGCCGGGCGAGGGAGCCCGCGTCGAGTACCCGCTCGCGAGCCCGGCCAGCGCTGAGCACCTGCTCTACATCTTCCGCACCGAGGCCGCGCGCCGGCCGCTGATGAACGGCGGCAAGCCGGGGACCGCGGGCGGGAGCTTCTCCGGCCGGCTGATCGACCTCGGCAAGCCCTGGGTGCCGCGGACGCTGGCGTCGCTCGACGTGCGCTACGCCATCGTTCACCGGGGGCTCTACGCGGGCAACGTCGCCCCGACGCCGGCCCCCGGAATGCGGCTCGTCGGCCGCCGCGGCGGCGACCTGCTCTACGAGGTGACCGCGAGGCCCGCGCCGGTCGTCGCCGTCCCCGGCGCCGGCTTCGGCGGGGTCGAGCCGAACACGCTCGGGCGCTTCGAGCAGTGGCTCGGCGCGCAGGACGGGACGATCGCCGTCCTCAACGCGACCGACGCGCCGCGCGCGGTGGAGCTGCGCACCACGGCATGGAACTTCAACCGGCCGCGGACGCTGACGATCCGCGAGGGTGACCGGGTGCTCTTCCGGCGGCTGGTGCCGCTCTCGATCCCGGTGCGGTTCCGGATGACCGCCCCGCCGGGCCTGACCGAGCTCGCGGTCCACACCAGCCGCCCGCCGGACCGCATCGGCGACATCCTCCACAACGCCGACTTCCGCGAGGTCACGGTCCGGATGGCCGGGATCCAGGTGCGCGGCGCCGGCATGCGGCCCTTCGAGGTGGGGTGAGCCCCGCCGCGGTCGTGCCCGGGCGGGTCTCGGTCGTCGTGGTGAACTACAACTGCGCCGCCTACATCGGCCGGACGCTGGCGTCGCTGCGCGAGCAGACCTGGCCGGACCTGGAGGCGATCGTCGTGGACAACGGCTCCACCGACGGGTCGGACGAGCTGGTGGCGCGCGAGCACCCCGAGGCGCTGCTGGTGCGCACCGGCGGCAACCCCGGCTTCGCCGAGGCGAACAACATCGGCGTGGCCCGGAGCTCCGGCGAGTACGTCTTCATGCTCAACCCCGACGCCTGGGTCGAGCCGGAGACGATCGGGGCGCTCGCCGCGGCGCTGCGGGACGACGCGAGCCTCGGCGTGGTGGGCGGCACGGTCCGCCACCCGGACGGGACGATCCAGGAGACGGGCAACCGCCTCGACCGCTTCGCGTTCCCCGTGCCGCGGCGGGACGAGGTGCGAGCGTCCGTCGAGCGGGATACGTTCTTCGTGGGCGGGTGCTCCCTCATGATCCGCCGTGCCGACTGGGACCGTCTGGGGGGCTTGGACGGCCGGTTCTTCATGTTCTGCGAGGAGGTCGACCTCTGCTGGCGCGTGCAGCTGTCGGGTCGTGACGTGGCCGTGGTCTCCGCGGCGGTGATCTGGCACCACGGCGGCGTGACGCTCGCCGGCGGGTACGCGCGCGGCGCCAAGCACGCCACCAACCCGACCCGGATCTACCTGCGCGAGCGGAACGCGCTCGCGATGGTCCTGCGCAACGGGTCGCGGCGGGCGCTCGCGTCGGCGGCGCTCGGGTGGGCGATGAACGCCCTCGAGGCGCTCGGCTTCCTCGCCCTGCGCCAGCCGCGGGTCGCGGCGCAGTACCCGCGCGCGCTCCTGTGGAACCTCCGCGAGCTGCCGCGCACCCTGCGGCTGCGCCGGGCCGACGCGCCGCACCGCGTGCGCGCCGAGCGCGAGCTGCGCGGCTGGGCGCGCGGGAGCGGGAAGCTGCGCGTGCTGCGCGCCGGCGGGGTCCCCCGAGTGGAGGGGTGAGGACGGCCACCGGGCCCGTCCACGCGCGCGACACCGTGTCCTCGCTGGTCCAGCGGGGGCTCTCGGCGGCCGGGATCATGATCGCCGCGACGGTCGTCTCCAACGCGGCGAACTACGTCTACAGCCTGGTCATGGGCCGCATGCTGGGCCCGTCGGTGTTCGGCGGGTTCACGGCGCTGCTCGGCGTGCTGATGATCCTCTCGGTCGCCAGCCAGTCGGTGCAGGCGGTGGTGGCCCGCTACACGGCCGGGATGCGCAAGGAGCTCGGCGACGGCGCGGTGAGCGCGTTCGCGCGCCGCCTGGTCGGGCGGCTCACCCTGGTCGGGATCGGCTGCTTCGCGCTCTGGCTCCCGCTCACGTTCGTGCTCGACGGCGCGCTGCACTTCGAGGACCGCCTTCCGGTGATCGCCGCCGGCTCGGCGCTGATCCTGGCGTTCACGCTCCCGGTCGTCTGGGGCGCCCTCCAGGGCGAGCAGCGCTTCGGCCCGCTCGGCGCCAGCATGGTCCTGCTGGCGGTGGGCCGCCTCGGCATCGGGGTCGGTCTGGTCGCGGTGGGCGCCTCGCTGACCGGCGCCATCGGAGCGCTCACCATCGCGACCGCGCTGGCGTTCGCGGTGGGTTACCCGGCCCTGCTGAGGTCCGGCGGTGGCGAGCCTTCCGAGGGGAAGGTCGGTCCGCCGGCGCGCGAGATGATCCGGTACGGGCTCCCGGCGGTCATCGGCCTCGCGGCCTGGACGCTCCTGACCAACCTCGACGTGGTGATCGTGAAGGCGATGGCTGCGTCCGAGGAGGCCGGGTACTACGGCGCCGCCGCCACGGTCGGGAAGATGGCGCTCTTCCTGCCGCTCGCGTTCGGCCTGGTGATCTTCCCGAAGGCCGCCGCGCGCCACGTGGCGGGCATCGACTCGCGGGTGCTGATGCGCCGCGCCGGCCAGCTGTTGCTGGGCGTGAGCGTCGTGTTCGTCGCGGCGGTGGCGGTCGCCGGCGACCTCGCCATCCGGCTCATGTTCGGCGAGGAGTTCGAGCCGGCCGGCGAGCTGGTGGTGCCCGTGGTCGCGGCGATGTGCTGCTTCGCGATCGCCAACGTGATGCTCTTCTACTACCTGTCGGTGCACCGGATGCGCTTCGCCGCGGTGATGTTCGGCGTGGTCGCGATCCAGGTCGCGGCGCTCTTCGCCTTCGGCTCCGACCCGCTGGCCGCGGCCTACGTGCAGCTGGTGGTCGGCCTCGCCGTGATCGCCGTCAACGAGATCTTCTTCGTCCCGCTCGTGCGCCCCCTGGGAGGGAGTCGCTAGCTCGCGCGGGCCAGGAAGGCGATCTGCGAGGCCAGCAGCTCGGGCCGGAGCCGCGTGATCGCGACGCCGGCGCGCCCGATCGCGTAGCTCGCCGGGCCGATCGGGATCTCGCGCTCCACCCGGAGGCCGGCGTCGGTCAGCATCCGCCGGGCCGACTCCCGGGTGAAGAACCGCAGGTGGGTGCGGTCGAAGATGCCGGTCTCCTCGTAGTCCCAGCGCCCGCGCAGCAGGCGGGCCCGGGCGCGGATGTAGGCGATGTTCGGGAGCGACACCACCACCGAGCCGAAGGGGCCGAGCAGGCCGATCAGCCGGCCCAGGGCATCGTCGGGGTCGGGGAGGTGCTCGAGCACGTCGGCGAGGAGGATCTGGTCGAACGGGCCCCTGGCGGCGAGCGTGCCGTCGTCGAGCAGCGCGCGGACGTCGCCCTCGATCACGTCGACCCCGCGCCTGCGGCACTCGGCGCACGCGGCGGCCGAGGGCTCGACGGCGGTCACCCGGGCGCCCCGGCGGCGCTGGGCGAGCTCGGAGAGGTAGCCCCCGGCGGCGCCGACGTCGAGCAGGCGCGCGCCGCGCTCCACCAGGTCGAGCACCGCCTGGTGGGTGCCGTAGCCGGTCTCCTTCAGACGGTAGGGCGATGACCCGTTCATGCCGCGAGTTCCCGGTAGAGGTCGACGGTCCGGGCGGCGACGCCCGGCAGGGAATGCTCCGCGCCGGCGCGGATGGAGGCCTCGCGCAGGCGCCCCGCGAGGGGCCCCTCGAGCGCGTCCCGGAGCGTCGCGGCGACCGCGTCGGGGTTGGGGGCGAAGACGCCGGCCTCGTCGGGGAGGATCGCCCGCACCGCCTCGGATCCGATCACCGGGAGGCCGTAGGCGAGGGCGCTGCTCATCGGCCCGGACGCCGCGAGCGAGTCGCGGTAGGGGAGCACCAGCAGGTCCGCCGCGGTGAGGTGGGCCGGGACGTCCTCCTCGGCGATGTACCCGGCCCAGCGGACGCCGCCGATCCGGCCGGCGCGCTCCTGCAGGGCGGCGTACTCGCGCTCGTAGGCCGGCTCGCCCGCGAGGCGCGGGTGGCGGCCGCCGCCGATCAGCAGCTCGCCGGCCCCGCCGGCGCGGCGGTAGCGCTCCCAGCCGTCGAGCAGCAGCGGCAGGCCCTTGTAGCCGGTGACGAAGCCGAAGAAGAGCGCGGTGGGGACGGTCAGGCCGAGCCCGGCGCGGCAGCGCTCGCGGTCGAGCTCCACCGGTGCGGGCACCGGGAGCGGTATCACGCGCAGGCGCTCCGCCGGGATGCCGTACTGCTCCTCGAGCCGCTCCGCGAAGAGCCGGTCGTGGACGATTACCGCGTCGCCGGCGCGCGCGGCGCCGCCGATCACCCGCCGCAGCACGCGGCGAACCGCCGGCGGCGGCAGGCGCGAGCCGTTCGCCTCCACGAAGCCCCGGTCCACCGCGCGGAGGTCGATCACCCCGTGGACCGTCACCACGACGGGCCGGCCGCGCCCGCGCGCCTCGCGCAGGGCGAGGGGGAACTGGACGGCGGTGCCGAGCCCGCCGTAGAGGAAGACCTCGTGCTGGGCGTGGACCAGCGCCCCAGGCGCCGTGGCCAGCAGGCGTCCCACCTCGCGAAAGCGCGCCCCGGACCGATAGGCGCGGGCGACCTCGACCGTCGGGAGCAGGCGCTGCACGCGCGGGCCCTCCTCGCGCGCCGCGACCACGACCTGGCGTGGGACGCCGGCCTCGGCGAGCGCCGGCACCAGCAGCGCGAGGATCGACGGGACCCCGGGCCGCGGCGCGGTCGAGTCCGCCGTCGGGAACGGCGACAGGTGGACCACTCCGGGGATCGGCACCGGGCGATGATACGGCGCGGCCCCTCCCGGACCGGGCGCCATGCGTTAAGCGCAGGGGGACGGATTTGAGCCCCCGATGAAATCGACGTAAAAGCTGCTCACCGGCCCTCGGCCGGCGGCGTCGGCGCCCTACGATCGGTCATGTCCCCGATCCGCTCCTGCCCGCGTCGAGCGTCGCGCGGGTGGGCGCGCCAGCGGGACCGCGCCAATTGGCGCTGGTGACGCCAATTGGCGCGAGCCCGCCCGCGCCGGGGTCAGCCCGTCCGGGCCCGCTCCACGGCGGACAGGGGCCTCGCGGCCGGCACGACCTCGAGGGCCTCGCAGAGGGCCAGGAAGCCGGCGGCGTACGGGGAGTGGCCGGTCCGTTGGCGGATGTCGGCCCAGTCGATCTGCTCGCGCAGGGCGCGGACCACGCGGAGCGGGCCGACGAAGTCCAGGTAGACCTCGTTGCGGGCGAGGAGCATCGAGCAGAGGACGTCCTCGACCGCGCAGACGCGGATCGGCATCCCGCCGACGCGGATCTCCTCGGCGCGGGCGAGCGCGTCCTCGGCGGGGACGCCGATCGGCTCGGTCAGCAGGTCCACCAGCAGGTCGCCGTCCCACGCCTTCACCAGCCACCCCTCCGGCGGCCGCTCGACGCGCATGCCGGTGCCGGCGAGCGCGTCGAGCGCTCGGTCGGCGTCGCGCGGGCTCAGCAGGAAGTCGAGGTCGTCGCCGTGGGCCGGCCCGCCGCGCGCCCAGCACGCCGGCGCGCCGGCCAGCGCGTGCTCGATCCCGGCGTCGCGCAGCGTCGCCGACACCCGCTTCAGGGTGACGAGCATCTCGGGGAACGGGCGGGCCGGCTCCTCCTCGGCCGGGGCGCGCCGACGCCGGATGGCGCGCGCAAGGAGGGCCCGCAGGCTCATGCTCGGCTCACGTCCCGCCGGCGCCGCCCGGCCGGCTCCAGGTGGAAGACCCGGTAGGCCTGGCCGATCACCGGCTGCGCCACGTTGCGCACCGGCACCCCGCCCACCGTGGTCCCCTCCTCGCTGCCGCGGTGCGCGTGCCCGTGCAGCGCCAGGTCGGCGCCGGCCCGGTCCACCGCCTCGGCCAGGAGATAGCTCCCGAGGAACGGGTAGATCTCGAGCGGCTCGCCGGCGAGCGTCTCCGCCACCGGCGAGTAGTGGAGCAGCGCGATGAGCACGTCGGCGTCGGCCGCGGCGAGCGCCTCGCCGAACCGCTCGGCGACCTCCTTGGAGTGCCGCACGAACGCCTTCATCTCGGCCTCGCCGAAGTCGCTCGCGCAGGCGCCGAGGAAGCCTCCGCCGAAGCCCTTCGCGCCGGCCACGGCCACCGTCGCGCCGTCCACGTCGAATGTCGCCGTCTCGCCCTCGAGCACACGGACGCCGCCGTCCTCGAGCGCCTCGCGTACCTCGTCCTCCCGGCCGGCGTGGTGGTCGTGGTTGCCGAGCACGGCCACGACCGGCACCGGCAGGCCGGCCAGTTCGCCGGCCGCCACCCGGGCCTCGTCGGGATGCCCGCAGGTGGTCAGGTCGCCGGCGATCAGCAGGATGTCGGCGAGCTCCCCCAAGCGCTCGACGTGGGGCCGGAGCGTCCCGGCGGAGTCCCGGCTCAGGTGCACGTCCCCGACGGCCGCGACCCGGATCACGCCAGCCGCTCCCCGCCGCCCGGCTCGTCCATTGCCGGCACGGTCAGCTCGTTGCGCACGCGCAGGTCGGGGAACTCCCGCGCGGCCATCTCGGCGGCATTGGCGCGCTCCTCCTCGGCCGACACGGCGCCGCGCAGCACCACCTCGTCGTCGCTGACCGAGACGTCGACGCCCAACTGCTGCGCGTCCTCGGCCAGCCGCTGGCGCAGGCGCTCGGCGCGGTAGCGGGGATGCGTGTCGGTGTCGCCCATCGGGAACGGGAGATACCCGCCCGGGCGCCCGCGCCGAACCTCCGGTCTCGCCGGGGCCCGCCAAGCGCGCGGACCCGATCCGTATCCTGGAATCGTGAGCGCACCGCGGATCGACGGGATTCCCGCGGCGCCGCCGGCCCCCACGCCGAGCGCGGCTCCCGCCCGCCCGACCCTCTCCGTCATCGCCCCGGCCTTCAACCAGGCGGGGACGATCTACGAGAGCCTGGGCGAGATCGTCGCGCGGCTGCGCACGCTGGGGATCGACCACGAGGTGATCGTGGTCTCGGACGGAAGCGCCGACGAGACGCTCGCCGAGATGGCGCGCCACCGCGAGAACGGCGTGCGGGTGCTCGGCTACGACCGCAACCTCGGCAAGGGCTATGCCCTGCGCACCGGGTCGGCGGCGGCGCGCGGCGAGTACATCGCCTGGATCGACTCGGACCTCGACCTGGACCCGCTGCTGCTCGGCGACTTCGTGCGCCGCGCGGTCGAGGGCCGGCTGGACGTGGTCGCCGGCTCCAAGCGGCACCCCGAGTCCGAGGTCAGCTATCCGACCCGCCGCCGGGTCTACTCCTGGCTCTACCAGCAGCTCGTCCGCGCCCTCTTCGACCTCGACGTTCGCGACACCCAGGTCGGCATGAAGCTCTTCCGGCGCGAGGTGCTGGAGGAGGTCATGCCGGTGGTGCTCGTGAAGCGCTACGCCTTCGACCTCGAGGTGCTGGCGGTCGCGCGGCGCTTCGGCTTCGAGCGGATCGCCGAGGCGCCGATCCGGCTCGACTACCAGTTCGGCGCGTCGGGGGTGAACTGGCGCGCGATCGTCGCGGCGCTCTGGGACACCGCCGCGATCTTCTACCGGCTGCGCCTGCTGCGCTTCTACGACCGCCGGCGCGTGCTCGCCCACCGGATCGCCCAGCACCGCGAGGCCCCGCGGCCGAGCCTGAGCGTCCTCCTGGCGCCCACCGGCCCCGCCCCGGGCCTGGCGACCGCGGTGGGACGGCTGACCGGCGCCGTCCCGGCGGGGACCCCGGTGATCGTGGCCTGGCCCGAGGACGCGGACCCCGAGGCGGCGCGCGCCGCCGTCCCCGGCGCGGAGGTGGTCTCGGTGCCGGCGGGCAACCGGAGCGCGCGGATCGCCGCCGCCCTCTCGCACGTGCGGACCGACGTCGTCGCCCTGGTGGACGAGGAGGCCCGCGCCACGGACGGGTGGGCCGAGGCGGCCCTCGCCCTGCTCGCGGACCCCGGCGTCGGCGCGGTCGTGGGACCGACGGTCGCACGCCTGGGCGGCGACCTGCGCCAGGACGCGGCCGGGATCCTCTCGGAGTCGCGGATCGGCGTGGGCGGCACGCGCATCCGCCACCACGTGGGCCGGTTGCGCGAGGTGGGCGACTTCCCGGCGCGGAACCTCTTCGCGCGCACGGCCGCGCTGCGGCGGGCGGTGGACGAGGGGCACCCGATCGACGACGACCTGTGCGCCGCGCTCCACCGCCGGCACGGGCTGTCGGTGATGTGCAGCCCGGACGTGGTCGTGACCACCGCGCCGGCGCCGCTCTTCCGTCCCCACCTGACCTCGCTGCACCGGGTCGGGATCGACCGCGGCCGGCGGATGGCCGCCGGGCGGCGTCCCCGCGCGCGCCATTTGGCGCCGGCCGGGCTGGTCGCCCTGGCCGCCTCGGGCCCGCTGGCCGTCCGGGCCGGGCGCGGCCCCGCGCGCGCCTGGCGCGCGGCGATGGGCGGCTACGGCGCGATGCTCGGCGCCTTCGGCGCGGTCCTGTTCGTGCTCCACCGCCGGCCGAGGCTGGTCGGGCTGACCGTCGCGGGCGCGGCCGCCTCGCACGCGGCCTTCGGACTGGGCGTGATCCGCGGCGCCGCGCGCGTCGTTCTGGGCCGCCTGCGCCGCCGGGCGTGAGCACCCGCTCCGCCGAGGCCCCCTACCCGGCTCCGGCCGCGGGCCGCCTGCCGGCGCTGCGGGCGGCGATGGGCCCGCCGACCGTGATGCTCGCCGCCGGCATGGCGGTGCTGCTGGTGCTGCAGCTGACGCTGCTCCGCTCGGCCACCGGCCCCTGGACGACCCACGACGAGGCCGGTTTCCTCGCCGCCGCGCGCTTCTTCTCCGGCGCCGACGTCGTCCCGACGCTCGAGCCGATCCCCTTCTACCACCCGGGTTACTCGCTTCTCTTGGCGCCGCTCGACGCGCTGATCTCCTCGCCCGGGGACGTCTACCGGGCCGCGGTGGGCTTGAACGCCGTGCTCGCCGCGCTGCAGGCCGTGCCGCTCTACGCGCTGGCGCGCCAACTGCGTCTGGAGCCCTGGCGCGCGGCGCTCGCCGCCCTCGCGGTGGCCGCCTACCCGGCGTTCCTGCTCGACTCGCAGACCGCCTGGGCGGAGAGCCTCTTCCAGCTCCTCTTCGCCTGCTTCGCGCTGACCGCGGTGCTGCTGGCGCGCCGGCCGGAGGCCCGGCGCGCCGTCCTGCTCGCCGGGCTCGCCGGCACGCTCTACCTGGTGCACCCGCGGGCGGCGGGGATCGTGCTGCTGGCGGTCGGCTTCGTGGCGGTGCTGACCCTGGCGAAGACGCTGGCGCCGCGCGCGCTGGCGCTGGCCGCGGTCGCGGCGGCGGTCCCGGTGGCGCTGACGTTCGCGCTCAAGGCGCTGCTGCTCGACCGCATCTACGCCCCCGATCCGGCCCGCGAGGGGATGGGCGACATCGTCGCCCCGCTCGGCGAGCCGGGCCGCTGGGACGAGCTGATCCTGAACTTCGCGGGCCAGTCCTGGTACCTGGCGGCGGCCACGATCGGACTCGCGCCGATCGGCGCGGCGCTGCTGGCGATGCGGGCCGCGCGGGCCTTCCGTCCCGGGCCCGACGGGCTCGACCGCGACGGCGCCGCGATGGGCCTGCTGCTGCTCTCGTGCCTCAGCGTGCTCACCGCCTCCAGCCTCTGGATCGGGGTCAACATCGCCCGCGTCGACCACCTGATCTTCGGCCGCTACAACGAGGGCGTGGTGGCGGTGCCGATGCTGGTGGCGCTCGTCGCCCTGCTCGGCGGCACGCGCAAGCGGACCCTCATCGCGGTCGGGTCGGCCGCCGCGCTGGTCCTGGCCCTCGGCGCCGCCCTCGAGGCGCAGTACGCGCCCGAGCAGCTCGGGCTGCCGTTCGCCCCGGTCACCGTCACCGGGATCCTGGCCTTCATGCCCGACCGGATCTTCGACGTGTCGGCGATCTCCTGGTCGGCGGCCGGCGCGACGCTCGCGCTGGGGACCGCGGCGGCGCTCTCGCGCCGGGTCGCGGCCGTCGGCGCCGCGGCCTTCTTCGCGGTCACGACGCTCACCGTGCAGGACGCGCAGATCCGCCCGTACCTCGACCCGCAGCGCGACCGGGTCGACCTGCGCCACGCGCTGGTCGCGCTCGGCCCCCTCGGGCCGATCTCCTACGACCTGGCGGGGAACCCGCACTACGGGACCAAGCTCGCCAACGCCTTCCAGTTCTGGCTGAACCACTCGAAGTTCACGCTGTTCGACAGCCGTCTGGGCCAGCGGCCGAGCTCCGAGCTGGTGCTCGCCGGCCGGCGCTGGCCGGCCGACGGAGCGCCCGGCGCGCGGGCGGTGTTTCCCGAGGCCACCTCGCTGCTCACCCTCTGGGTGCTGCCCGGGCCGACGCAGGACGCGCTCGGCCGGCGCGGGATGCTGCTGCCGGAGGACCCCGCCGCGCCGCTGCCGGCCGCCGCCATGCGGGCCGGGATCGTCGTCCGCGGGCGGACGACGCTGCGCCTCGACCCCGGTCGCGGCCGCTACGTGGGCGTCCGGGTGCGCCACCTCGGCGCCGGCTCCCCCTGGGTGCCGCTCGCCGCGCTGGCCGAGCCGCCGGCCGGCGCGATCCGGCTCTCGGCCGCCTGGCACCGGATCGGGCCGCGCGGGCGTCCTTCGCCGCGCACGGCGGCCCTGCAGCGCGCCGAGCTGCCGCGGACCGTGCTGCCCGGCGAGGCCGTCGACGTGCGCGTGCCGCTCGTCGCGGCGGGCGTCGACGGGCGGCCGCTGGCGGCGGGGCGCTACGCGGTCGACGTCGACCTGTACGAGGACGGCGTGCGGTCGTTCACGGGCGGGGTGACCCCCGATCTGACCGTCGAGGTGCGGTGAGGGACCGGACGGCCCCGGCGGTCCCGCCCGCCACCCCCC
>JAWVEV010000102.1:0-4917 GCA_033856535.1 Miltoncostaeaceae bacterium
TGGCGCGGGGGGGGAGACCCCAGTGCGCCATTCGCCGCGGAGCCGCGGCCGGCTCCCCGCTCCCGCGACCGGGTACCCTCGCCGGGGAGGCGCCCAGCGCGACCGGGCGGAGGGCCCGTGATCGACATCAGCCGCCGCATCGAGCCGGGGATGACCATCTACCCCGGCGACCCGCCACTCGTCATCGAGGCGGCGCTGTCGCGGGCGAATGGGGACGTCGCGAACGTGACCCGCCTGGAGCTCGGGACCCACACCGGCACCCACGTGGACGCGCCGGTCCATTTCCTCGACGGCGCCGCCGGCGTGGAGGCGATCCCGCTCGACGCCCTCATCGGCCCGGCGCACGTCGCCGACGCCGGCGCGCCGAATGGCGCCCTCGACGCCGCCGCGGTCCGCGCGCTCGACCTCCCGGCCGACGCGCGGCGCGTCCTCCTGAGGGGCGCCCCCGACCATGGCCTGGCCGGAGACGCCGCCCGCCTCCTGGTCGAGCGGGGCGTGCGACTGGTCGGCATCGATTGCCTCACGATCGGGGACGAGGACGCGCACCGGGCGCTGCTCGAGGCCGGCGTCGTGGTCCTGGAGGGCCTCGACCTGACCCGGGCCGCCCCGGGTCCCTGGCGTCTCCTCTGCCTGCCGCTGCTCATCCCCGGCGCCGACGGCGCCCCCGCGCGCGCGGTGCTCGAGCCGCTGCCGGACGGGTGACCGCACGCGCCGGCCGGGGTAGCACGCCGGCGTGGCCGGAAACCTCGCCGAGTACCGCCGCAAGCGCCGGCCCGACGCCACGCCGGAGCCGTTCGGCGCCGCCGCGCGCGACGGCGACGCGCCGGTCTTCGTCGTCCAGCGCCATTCGGCGCGCCGGCTGCACTACGACTTCCGGCTCGAGCGCGACGGCGCGCTCGCCAGCTGGGCGGTCCCGAAGGGCATCCCGATGGCCCCCGGCACCCGCCGATTGGCGGTCCACGTGGAGGACCACCCGCTCGACTACGCCGGCTTCGAGGGGGAGATCCCGGCCGGCCAGTACGGCGCCGGCACCGTCGAGATCTGGGACTCGGGCACCTACGAGACCGTTTCCGAGAAGTCGGATGGCGGCCTCACGGTCCGCCTGCGCGGCCGGCGCCTGCGCGGCACCTGGGCGCTCGCGCCGGCAGGCCTGGACGGCGACCCGAAGAACTGGCTGATCATCCGCAAGCGCGAGCCGGATCCCCACGCCTGGCCGGACGAGCGGTACCCGCCCATGCTCGCCCGCCTCGGCGACGCGCCTCCGCCCGGCGATGCCTGGGCGCACGAGATCAAGTGGGACGGCTATCGCACGATGGCCCGCCTGCGCGCCGGCGAGCCCTCGCTCTGGAGCCGGAACGACCAGGACCTGACCGAGCGCTTCGCGGCGGTCGCCCGCCGCCTGGAGCGCGCGATCCGCACCTCCGAGTGCGTCCTCGACGGCGAGGTCTGCGCCCTCGACCCACAGGGCCGGCCGCGCTTCGGCCTGCTCCAGCGATCCGAGGGCACCCTCGTCTACGCCGTCTTCGATCTGCTGGAGCTCGAGGGTGAGCCGGTGCTCGAGCGCCCGTGGGCCGAGCGCCGCGAGCTGCTCGAGCCGCTGGTCGTGGCGGACGACCCGGTCGTGCGCTTCTCGGCGGCCTTCCCCGACGGCCCCGCGCTGCTCACCGCCGCCCGCGCGCAGGGCCTCGAGGGCATCGTCTCCAAGCGGCGCGACTCGCTCTACCGGCCCGGCCAGCGCACCCCCGACTGGGTCAAGTCGAAGGTCCGCCAGGAGCAGGAGTTCGTCGTCGCCGGCTACCGCCCTGGCCAGGGCAGCCGCGCGCGCTTCGGCGCGCTGGTCGTCGCGGTCAACGGGCCGCGCGGCCTGGTCTGGGCCGGCAACGTGGGCACCGGCTTCACCCAGGCCGAGATCGACCGCCTGCTCGACCTGCTCGGTCCGCTCCGCCGGGACGACGCCCCGCTCGCCGAGGTCCCCGCCGAGCTGCGCAAGCGCGCCGCGCCGGTCGTCTGGGTCGAGCCCGAGCTCGTCTGCCAGGTCCAGTTCGTCGAGTGGACCGACGACGGCCGACTGCGCGCCCCGGTCTACCTCGGCCTGCGCGACGACAAGACCGCGGCGGAGGTCGTGCGCGAGGCGCCCGGCGGCGACGCGCCATCGCCCGAGGCAGAGCCCACCGCACCGCCGGAGCCGGCGCCGGCGCCCCCCGACGTCGGCCGGGTGAAGCTGACCAACCAGCACAAGGTCTTCTTTCCCGACGAGGGGATCACCAAGGGCGACCTGATCGCCTACTACCGCGCCGTCGCCCCGGTGCTGGTGCCGCACCTGCGCGACCGGCCCTTCACGATGATCCGCTACCCCGACGGCATCGCCGGCGGCCACTTCTTCCAGAAGGACCGCCCGAAGCACCTGCCCGACTGGATCCCGGTCTCGGCCCAGCCGGCCAGCTCCGGCGAGGACGCCCGCGTCATCCGCTACCCGCTGGTCAACGAGGCCGACGCGGTCGCCTGGATGGTCAACGCCGGCTGCATCGACATGAACGCCTGGTACTCGCGCGCCGATCGGCCGCTGGTGCCGGACTACGTGCTGTTCGACCTCGACCCCTCCGAGGGCTCGGGGTTCGCCGAGGCCGCCCAGGTCGCGCTGCTCGTGCGCGAGGCGCTGGAGCTGATCGGCCTGCACAGCTACCCGAAGACGTCGAGCGCCCGCGGCCTGCACGTGATGGTCCCGATCGACCCGATCCACGACTACGCCGAGGCGCGCGAGCTCTGCGTGATCGTCGCCCGCGCGCTGGAGGGCACGCATCGCGGGCTGGTCACGACCGAATGGGCCAAGGCGCGCCGGCGCGGCGTGCTGATCGACTCCAACCAGATCGGCTTCGGCCGCACCATCTCCTCGGCCTACTCGGTGCGTCCGCGCCCGGGGGCGCCGGTCTCGACGCCGCTCGACTGGGAGGAGGTGCACCCCGACCTCGACCCGCGCGGCTTCGACATGCGGACCGTGCTCGACCGGGTCGAGCGGCGCGGCGACCTCTTCGCGCCGGTGCTCGAGGGCGGCCAGCAGCTCGGGCCCGCGCTCGCGCGGCTCCGCTGAGTCCGGTTACGCTCCGCGTCCATGGGTGACGGCGACCCGCTCGCCGGGCTCGACGAGGAGCTCGACCGGCTCTACGGCGGCCCGCCCGAGGACTTCACGGCCGAGCGCGATCGGCTGGTCAAG
The DNA here is from genome assembly GCA_033856535.1 of Miltoncostaeaceae bacterium. GTDB lineage: Bacteria > Actinomycetota > Thermoleophilia > Miltoncostaeales > Miltoncostaeaceae > JAWVEV01. The sequence goes on from JAWVEV010000102.1 coordinate 3,212, forward strand.
GCGCTGCGCAAGGACGGCGAGCGCGAGCGCGCCACGGCCGTGGGCGGCCTTCGCCGGCCGACCCGCCTCGCCGCGGCGCTGAATGCGATCGCGCGGGCCGACCCGGATGGCCTGACGCGGCTGATCGACGCCTCGTCGGCCCTGGCGGAGGCCCAGGAGGCGGTGCTCGCCGGCCGCGCCGACGCCGCCGCGCTCCGCGACGCCGAGCGGGCCGAGCGCGAGGCGATCGAGCCACTTGTCGCGGCCGCCGGCGACGACGCCCCGGCCCTGGCGGCCACGCTCCGCACCGGCGCCCGATCGCCGAGCGGCCGCGAGGTGCTCCGCCGCGGCCGGCTCTCCCGCGAGCCCGAGCCCGACGCCGGCGGCCTCTTCGCGATCGGCGTCGCCCCGCCGCCGACGCGCCGACCGCCGCGCAAGGACACGGGGGGCTCCGAGCCGGCGCGCCAATCGCCGCGCGCGGAGGAGGGCGCCTCCGAGCCTGCGCCGCGGGCGCGCCACTTGGCGGCGGTGCCCGACCTCGAGGCCGATCCCGCGCCGGAGGCCGACCCGGAGACGCCGGCCCGGCTGGAGCGCGCCAAGGAGGCCCTCGACGGCGCCCGGGTCGCCGCCGAGGAGGCCGACGCCGCGCACGCGACGGCCGCGGGCGCCGCCAAGGAGGCGTCCGACGCCCGCCGCGCCGCCGACGAGGCCCACGAGACCGCCGCCGCCGCCGCCGAGGAGTCCGCCCGGAGAGCCGCCGAGGACGCCGAGCGGGCCGAGTCCGCCGCCCGGGCCGCCGAGGACGCGGCCGAGCGCGCCGAGGGCGAGGCCGCCCGCGAGGAGGCCGCCGCCAAGTGGCGCGACGCCGCCCGGAAGGCGCTGGCCGCCGCCGAGGCCGAGGCCCGCGACGCGATCGCCGCGGCCGAGGGGCGCCCCGAGCGAAAGACCTGACCGCCGGACCGCCGCGACTCGATTGGCGCGACGCGGGGTACCCACCTCGGGAGATGAGCTTGCGCCCCGCCGCCCCATCGCCGCTCGCCCCTGCCGCGACGCCGGCGGCAGGCCCTCTGCGCGTCGACCTCGAGCGGCTCAAGCAGGACGTCCTCGCCCTCGGCGAGATCGGCCGCGACCCCGAGGACCGCGGCCTCTACCGGATGGCCTTCACCGACGCCGACATGGCGGGCCGACGCTGGCTGGTGGACCGGCTCCACGAGGCCGGCCTGGAGGGCTGGCTCGACGGCGCGGCCAACGTCCACGGCCTGCTCGGGGAGGAGGGCCCGGCGGCGGTGCTGGTCGGCTCTCACACCGACACCGTCCCCCGCGCCGGCATGCTCGACGGCGCGCTCGGCGTCGTGGTCGGCCTCGAGGTGCTCCGCACCCTGCGCGAGCGCGGCATCCCGCTCGCCCGCCCGGTCGAGCTGATCTCGTTCAGCGACGAGGAGGGGCGCTTCGGCGGCATGCTCGGCTCCGAGGCGCTCGCCGGCCTGCTCACCCCCGAGTCGCTGCACTTCACCGCCCTCGACGGCGCGGTGCTGCACGAGGAGATGACCCGGCAGGGCCTCGACCCGATGGGCGCGCTCGACGCCCGCCGGCGCCCCGGCACGGTCGACTGCTACCTCGAGCTTCACATCGAGCAGGGCCCGGTGCTCGAGCGCTGCGGCGACACGATCGGCGTCGTCGACCACATCACCGGGCTCTTCAAGTGGCTGGTCCGCTTCCACGGCGAG
>JAWVEV010000103.1:0-17116 GCA_033856535.1 Miltoncostaeaceae bacterium
GCCGGCGGGCTGCACCTGCCCGACGAGCACCAGGCCGACCCCCGGCGGCTCCTCGAGGCCCTGCGCGCGGCCTGCGCGGCGGCCGGGGTGACGACGCACGGCGCCGCGGCCGAGCTGGTGCGCGACCGCGCCGGCCGGGCCGCCGGCGTGCTCACGGCCGACGGGACCCGCCTCGACGCCGGCCGGGTCGCCCTCGCGGCCGGGTGGAGCGCGGGCCGCCTGGCGGCGCGCGTGCCGCTGCGCCCCGTGAAGGGTCAGATCCTGCGCCTGGCCGGCCCGGAGGGGACGGACCCGCCGATCGCGCACGTGGTGCGCGCGCCCTCCGTCTACCTGGTCCCCCGCCCCGGCGGCGAGGTGGTCGTGGGCGCCACGGTCGAGGAGGCCGGCGACCGCCGCGCCACGGCCGGCGCGGTCCACGAGCTGCTGGACGAGGCGATCCACCTGGTGCCCGACCTGCGCGAGCTCGGCTTCGCCGAGGTCGCCGTGGGCCTGCGCCCGGCGACGCCCGACGGCGCGCCGGCGATCGGCGAGGACCGGGCCGACGGCCTGCTCTGGGCCGCCGGTGGGTACCGCCACGGCATCCTGCTGGCGCCGGTCGTGGCCGAGGGGCTGGCCGCGCTGGCCGCCGGGCGGGCGGCGCCGCCCGAGCTGGCGCCCTTCACCCCGGACCGCTTCCCGATCACCGCCGAGGCCCTGTGCGCATCTCGTTGAACGGCGCCGAGCGCGACCTCCCCGACGGGGCCACCGTGGCCGCCGCCGCGCGCCTCGTCGGCGTCGCCCCGGACGAGCGCGGCGTGGCCGTGGCCGTCGAGGGCGCCGTCGTCCCCAAGGCCCGCTGGGCCGAGACCCCGATCCCCGACGGCGCGCGCGTGGAGGTCGTGCGCGCCACCGCTGGAGGCTGACCATGGACGCACCGCTGACCATCGCCGGGGAGGAGCTGGGCTCGCGCCTGCTGCTCGGCTCCGGCGGCTTCGACCGCCTGGACCGCTTCGAGGCCGCGCTCGCGGCGAGCGGCGCCGAGATCGTGACCGTCGCCCTGCGCCGGGTGGAGGACGCCCCCGGCGGCCTCTACGACGTGATCCGCCGGGCCGGAGCGCGCGTGCTGCCGAACACGGCCGGCTGCTTCACCGCCCGCGACGCCGTCGCCACCGCCCACCTCGCCCGCGAGGCCTTCGAGACCGACTGGGTGAAGCTCGAGGTGATCGGCGACCGGCGCACGCTGCTTCCGGACGCGGTCGAGCTCCTGCGCGCGGCCGAGGAGCTGGTGGGCGAGGGCTTCGTCGTGCTCGCTTACACCACCGACGACCCGGTCCTGGGCCGGCGCCTCGAGGACGTCGGCTGCGCGGCGGTCATGCCGCTGGGCTCGCCGATCGGCAGCGGCCTCGGCATCCGCAACCCGGACGCGATCGAGCTGATGCGCGACGCGATCTCGGTGCCGCTGGTGCTCGACGCCGGCATCGGCACGGCCTCCGACGCGGCCCTGGCGATGGAGCTGGGCTGCGACGCCGTGCTCGCCGCCACCGCCATCTCCCGGGCCCGCGAGCCGGAGCGGATGGCGACCGCGCTGCGCCTGGCCGTCGAGGCCGGCCACGCCGCCCGCCGTGCCGGGCGCACCGAGCGGGTGCACCACGCGCGGGCGTCCACCAGCGACGCCGGCCTGCCCGACCTGACCCCCTCCGCCGGTTGAACGCGGACGCGGAGGGCCGGCGCCGGCGCCTGGCCGGCGCCCGGCTCTACCTGGTCTCCCCGGCGCGGATGCGCGCGGGCGACCTCGCCGACCGGATCCCGTCGCTGGCCGCGGCCGGCGTGGACCTCGTGCAGCTCCGCGACCGAAGCCTGTCGGGCGACGCGCTGCTGGCCGAGGCCCGGCGTTGCGCCGCCGCGGCCGCCGCGGCCGGGGTGCTCTTCATCGTCAACGACTCCCCCGAGCTGGCGCGGGCCTGCGGCGCGGACGGCGTCCACATCGGCCAGGACGACGGGACCGTCGAGGGCGCCCGGTCGCTGCTCGGTCCCGACCGGATCGTGGGGCGCTCGACCCGCGGCGGCGAGCCGCTTGAGCGCGCGGCCGGCGAGGGCGCCGACTACGCCTCGATCGGGCCGATCTGGGCCACGCCCACCAAGCCCGGCCGGCCGCCGATCGGCCTCGCCGGCCTGGCCGCCGGCGCCCGCGCCGCGCGCCTGCCCTGGTTCGCGATCGGCGGCCTCGACGACCGGCGCCTCCTGCGCGCCCGGGCGGTGGGGGCGCGGCGGGCGGTGGTCGTGCGCGCCATCGTCGACGCCGAGGACCCGGCCGCCGCCGCGGCCCGCCTGCGCGAGCGCCTGATCGACGGCGCCCCGCGCGTGATGACGGTCGCCACGACCGACTCCGGGGGCGGCGCCGGCATCCAGGCCGACACGAAGGCGATCGCCCAGGCCGGCGGCTTCCCGATGTGCGCGGTGGTCGCGCTGACGGCCCAGTCCACAGTGGGGGTCGACGCGGTGGCCACGCTGGAGCCGTCCTTCGTGACGCAGCAGATCGTCACCGTGCGCGACGACATCGGCATCGACGGCGTGAAGACCGGGATGCTGGCCACGCCCGCCCTCATCGAGACCGTGGCCGCGGCGCTCGCCGGCCTCGACCCGCTGGACGAGGTGCCGATCGTGGTCGACACCGTGCTGCGCGCCGAGAGCGGCGCCTCGCTCATGACCTCCGGCGGCGACGAGGCCTATCGCCGCGCGCTCCTCCCGCTGGCCACGGTGATCACGCCGAACCTGGCCGAGGCCCAGGCCCTGGCGGGCGACGACCGCGACGATTCCGAGTGGCTCGCCCGGACGCTCCACGAGCGGCATGGCTGCGCGGTGATCGTGACCGGCGGACACGGCGCGACCAGCTCGGACCTGCTCTGCGACGCCGAGGGCATCACCGCGATCCCCGGCGTGCGCCTGCCGCGGCGCACCACCCACGGCGCCGGCTGCACCCACTCCTCCACCCTGGCGACCCTGCTGGCCTCGGGCTGGCCGCTGCGCGAGGCCGCCGCAAGCGCCAAGCGGGCCGCAACCGGCGCGGTGCGGGGCGGCCGCGCGATCGGCGCCGGCGCGGGCCCGGTCGACGTCACCCGATCCGGCCGATGACGGGCTCCGAGGCGATCTGGCGGGCGATCCTGCCGGTGCACCGGGCGATCCTGGAGCACCCCTTCCTGACCGGCCTCACCGACGGCACGCTGCCGCCGGAGGCCTTTGCCCGCTACGTCGTCCAGGACGCGGTCTACCTGCGCGACTACGCCCGGGCCCTGGCGCTCTGCGGCGCCCGGGCGCCGGACGTCGACGGCCTGCGCATGTTCTGCCGCCACGCGGCCGAGGCGGTCGACGTGGAGCGCGAGCTTCACGGGCGGCTGCTGGGCGAGCTCGGGATCGACCCGGCGGAGGCGGCGGCCGCCGAGCCCAGCCCGACCTGCCTCGGATACACCTCGTTCCTCCTCCAGGCCTGCACGGTGCGCGAGCGCCACGAGGCCGTGGCGGCGGTGCTGCCCTGCTACTGGATCTACTGGGAGGTCGGCCGGGAGCTGGTGGCCGCCGGCTCGCCCGACCCGCGCTACCGGGTCTGGATCGACACCTACGCCGGCGAGGCGTTCGCCGAGGCGGTCCGCGGCGCGATCGCCGCGACCGACGCGGTGACCGAGGGCCTGTCGCCCGCGGCCCTCGACTCCGCGGTCGCCCACGCCCGGACCGCGGCGCGGTACGAGTGGATGTTCTGGGACGCCGCGTACCGCGGCGAGGTCTGGCCGGTCTAGCAGCCCCCCGGCCGGTTGGTGGGCACCGCGATGCGGTCGACGATCCGCCCGGTCGCCGGGGCGATCCGGAACACGCGGCCGCCGCAGGCGCTGCCGGCCCAGACGCTGCCGAGGCCCGCCTCGAGGTCGATGACCCCGCCGGGAATCCGGGTGCGGCCGACGATGCCCCCGAACTCGGGGTCGATGCGGGCCACGCCTTGCGGGGTGTCCACCCACACGTGACCACCCGCGGCGGTCACCGCGGTCGACCGCCACGGAAGGCTGATCGTCGCGGTCACGCGGCTCCGCATGAGATCGATGCGCCGAAGCGTCCGGTCCGAATCGTCGATAGCCCAGAGCGCGTCTCGGGTCGCCGCCAGGTCGGCCGGATTCGGCCCCACCTCGACCACGGCCTTCACCGCGCCCGTGGCAGGATCGAGCCGCAGGATCCGGCCGGGCCCCGAGAAGCCTCCCTCGCGCCGCTGGCGCGGCGTCTGGAAACCGTGCTGGGCCACCCACAGGCTCCCGCCGGCGACGCGCCCGGCCCACAGCCGCCGGCCCGGAAGAAAGCCGCGCCCGGCGGATCGGCCGGTGGCGGTGGAGATCTGGCTGATCCGCCGGCCGCCGTACTGGTCGATCACGTAGACGCGGCCGTCGCCGGCCACCAGGGCGCCCGGCGGATCGCCCACGCGGACCGGCGCCCCGACCGTCCGGCCGGTGGCGAGGTCGATGCGCGTGAGCCCGCCGCCGCCGAGCGTCCAGACCGCCCCGCCGGCGACGACGCTCCCGTCCGCGAACAGTCCGTCGACGAACCCGGGCGCGACGGCCCCGGGGAGCGGCCGCGGCGCGATGCGCACGGTGCCGGCGTCGGTCGTCGCCCAGACGGACCCGGCGCCGACCGCCACCTGCGTGGAGGCCGGCCCGCCATCGCCGGCCGCGGCCGGAGCCGCGACCGCGAGAGCGGTCAGGCCGAGGACGAGGGCGCACGACGCTCGCATGTCCGTCCTACGGCCGAGGCCCGCGCCTCCGTCCCGGCACCGCGCGTGGGCCCGGCTTGGCGCGCGCCCCCCGGGGCGAGCGCATGCATCGTCTCCCGTCTTGGGCCATCCTTTGGGCGCACCAGCCGCCTGGTCGCGACCGACCCCGAGCGCGAGGGCTGGCACCGCGCCCTGACGCGCGCGCCTACGTCCAGGCCGGCGAGCGTCGGCTGGCGCTGCGCCAGTACCACGCCTGCCGCGCCAACCTACGGGCACGCCTCGGCATCGAGCCGAGCCCGGAGACCCGCGAGCTCGACGTCTCGCTCTTGTAGCGCCGCCCGGGATATCCTCGAAGCCCGCCAGAGGAGGTCATCGGTGGCGACCACCGAGCCCGACGCCGTACTCGAGGAGAGCAACGAGGAGGCCACCGCCGCCTGGGACGGACCGCTCTTCGACCGCTTCGTGAGCTTCCGCCACATCGTGACCGTGGGGCTCGGCGCCCACGGCGAGGAGGCCATGCGCCGGTTCCCGCCGGCCGCCGGCCAGCGCCTCCTGGACGTGGGCTGCGGCTTCGGCGACATGACCCAGCGCCTCGCCGAGATGGTCGGCCCGGAGGGGGCCGTGACCGGCGTCGACGTGGCGCCGCGCTTCGTGCAGGAGGCGGCCCGCGACGCCGCGGAGGCCGGCGTCGCCAACGCGTCCTTCGCGGTGCGCGACGTCCAGGTCGACGACCTCGGCGGGCCCTACGACATGGCCTTCTCCCGCTTCGGGACCATGTTCTTCGCCAGCCCGGTGGCGGCGCTGCGCAACGTGCGGCGGTCCCTGGCGCCGGGCGCGCGGCTGGTCATGGTGGTCTGGCGCCGGCGCGAGGACAACGACTGGATGTACCGCGCGCAGACGATCGTCGAGCCGATGGTGCCGCGGCCCGAGGAGTTCGACGAGCCGACCTGCGGGCCGGGGCCGTTCTCGATGGCCGGCGCCGACACGGTGAGCCACCAGCTGCTGCTGGCCGGCTTCGCCGAGATCGAGCTGCACCGCCACGACATCCCGATCACGGTCGGGCGGACGATGGAGGAGGCGGTCGACTTCGCGATGGCGCTCGGCCCCGCGGGCGAGCTGCTGCGGATCGCCGGCGACCGCGCCGCGGCGCTCCACGAGCCGGTGCGCGCCGCGCTCCGGGCCGGCTACGCCGAGTTCGAGGGCCCGGAGGGCGTGCGGGGGCCCTCCTCGACCTGGATCGTCTCCGCGGTGGCGGCCTGAGCGCTCCGGCTCCGGCGCGCCCCGGCATCAGCCGGCGCGACTTCCTGGTCCGCGCCGCGGCCGGGGCGGCCGCCGTCTCGGTGCTCGGCCGGGTGCCGCGCGCGCTGGGCCTCCCGGCCGACGCGACGCTGGCGCGCGACGTGGCCTTCACCCAGGGGGTCGCGTCGGGCGAGCCCACGCCGGGCGGAATCACGCTCTGGACCCACCTCGACGGGCTCGAGGCGCCGGCGAGCCTGACGTTGGAGGTCTCCCGCGACCCGGGCTTCGGCTCGGTGCTCGTCGCGGTGCCGGCCACCGCGACCCCGGACGCCGCCGGCGCCGCCCAGGTCCGCCTGGAGGACACGCGCCTCCTTCCCGGCGAGCAGTACTGGTACCGCTTCGCCGCCCGGGACGCGGACTCCCCGGTGGGCCGCTTCCGCACCGCCCGCCCGCCGGACTCCCGCGAGCCGGTCCGGATCGCCTTCTTCTCCTGCCAGGACTGGCTCGCCGGCTACTACGGCGCCCACGCCGACCTGGCGTCCCGCGACGACATCGACCTGGTCGTCTGCCTGGGCGACTACGTCTATGAGCGCGCCTACATCTCCTCGTCGGACCGCAACCCGCCGGTGCGGGCCGACGACTCGGCCGGCGGCGGCGAGGCCCAGACGCTCGACGAGTACCGGCGCAAGTACGCGCTTTACCACTCCGATCCCCACCTCCTGGCGATGCGGGCGGCGCACACGATCGAGGCGATCTGGGACGACCACGAGGTCGAGGACAACTACGCCGACGGCGAGCCGGGCGAGGCCACCCACGACCGGCGCATCCCGTTCCTGGAGCGCCGGGCGAACTCCTACCGGGCCTTCTTCGAGCACATGCCGCGCGCCCGCGTCCCCGCCGACCCCGACCGCATCTACGGCTCGCTCTCGCTCGGCTCGGCCGAGATCTTCCTGCTCGACAGCCGCCAGTACCGCGACCAGCAGCCCTGCAAGGGGTCCGTCCTGCTCGACTTCCCCTGCCTCTCCCCCGAGGTCGACCTGCCCGGCCGGACGCTGCTCGGGAAGCCGCAGATGGCCTGGCTCAAGGACGGCCTGCAGCGCTCGCCGGCCCCCTGGAAGGTGATCGCCAACCAGGTGATGGTGATGTCGCTCGACCTGCTGCCGAGGATCCCGCTGAACGTGGACTCCTGGGACGGCTACGGCGCGGAGCGGCGCGAGCTGATCGACCACATCGCGGCCGCCGGCATCCCGGACGTCACCTTCATCACGGGCGACATCCACACGTTCTTCGCCGGCGACGTCACCCGCACCGGCCGGGAGCTGCTGCGGGATTCCTCGTTCACGCTGGTGGACGGCCCCGCGCGCGCCACCGAGTTCGTCGGCGGGGCGATCACCTCGCCGGGCATCGTCGACCGGCTTGCGGGCCCGTCCGAGGCCGAGCGGGTCCACAAGGCCGACGGGCTCGACAAGCTCGCCATGCTCACCAACCCGCACCTGGCCTACGTGAACCAGGCCTACAAGGGCTACGCGGTGATGGAGGCGAGCGAGGCCGGGCTGGCGGTGGAGTACCGCGCCGTCCGCGACGCCCGCATCCCCGACAGCCCCTGCTTCACGCTGCGGCGGTTCTCGGTCGCCCGGGGCGTCCCCCACGTGGTGGACGAGGGCGGCCCGGCGATCCCCCTGTAGCTACTCGTAGCTCAGGGCCCGGAGCACGTCGAGCTTCGCGGCGCGCCGGGCCGGGAAGACGCCGGCGAGCACGCCCAGGCCGAAGGCGGCCAGCAGGATCACCACCAGCTGCACCCAGGGGACCACGAAGACGATCCCCTCGCTGCCGAGCCCCTCGATCATGAGCCAGCCCAGGACGAGGCCGACGACCATGCCGAGCAGGCTGCCGATGGTCGCCGTGATCGCGCTCTCGAGGCGCACGATCCGCCGCAGCTGCGGCCGGGTGGTGCCGATCGCCCGCAGCATCCCGATCTCGCGCGTGCGCTCGTAGATCGTCAGCACCAGCGTCACGACGATCCCCACCAGCGAGATCAGCACGCTGAAGGCCAGCAGCACGTAGAGGAACGTCAGGAGCTGGTTCACCTGGCCCTCGACCGAATCGGTGTACTCGGACTTCGAGCGCACCTCGGCCGCCGGGAATTGCTCGAGCGCCTTCTCGACGCCCGCGCGGACCGTGTCGCGGTCGGCCCCGGGCGCGTATCGGGCGACGATCACGAACGGGTCGTCGTCGGGCACCAGCGGGTCGAAGGCGAGGTTTGCCACGGTGGCGCCGGTGAAGAGCTGCGGGTCCTTGTAGATCCCGATCACCCGCAGCGTGGCCCGCTCGCCGCCGACCGCGATGGCGGTGAAGCCATCGCCCACCTCGAGGTGGTGCTCCGTCGCGAAGCCGTCCTCGATCACCGCGTCGTCGCGCCCCAACCGGCCGAACAGCGCATCCGAGCCGCCGTCCTTCCAATCGAACTCGAACAGCTCGGCGCCGGAGCGTGGGTCGATGCCGTTGAGCGCGTCCGAGGCGCCGTCCACCCTGACCTCGGCGAATGCCACCGGCGCCACGCCCCCCATCCCGGGCACCGCGCGCATGGCGTCGACCGCCGCGCGCGGGATGAAGCTGAAGTCGCGCGAGGTCACGATCAGGTCGGCCTGCACCAGCTTGTCCAGGGCGCCGGTGAAGGACTCCTTGAAGCCCTGCGCCAGCACGGTGACCAGCACGACCAGCGCGACGCCGATCGTGAGCGCCGACGCGGTGCTGGCCGTGCGGGCCGGGTTGCGCGCGGTGTTGTCGCGCGCCAGCGTGGCGGTGCCGCCGTAGAGCGCCTGCAGCGGCTTGGCCACGACCCGGACGATCGGCCGGACGGCGTAGCGCAGGACCATCGCGGCGGCGGCCAGGAGCAGCACGGCGCCGGCCATCAGGGTCAGCAGCCGCTGGCCCACCCCGGAGTCGCTCGCGAGGCCGGCCACCAGGATCAGGACGCCCAGGACGCCGAGGATCGCGGCGATGACCGGCGAGAGGCGGCTGAGGCGCCCGCGCGGCAGCACCGCGCCCTCGCGGAGCGCCGCGACCGGCGCGATCCGCGTGGCCCGCAGCGCCGGGATCAGGGCCGCGATCAGCGGGACGGTGATGCCCACGATGAGCGCGGTCGCGATCGTCCGCCCCTGCAGCTCGGCGCCGGCGGTGGGCAGGCCGAACCCGAAGGCGTCGAAGAGCCCGACGACCAGCGCGGCGAACAGGAAGCCGCCGAGCAGCCCCAGGATCGAGGCGACGATCGCGATCACCAGCGCCTCGCCGAGGACGCCCTGCAGCAGCTGGCGCCGGCTCGCGCCGATCGTCCGCAGCATCGCCAGCTCGCGGGTGCGCTGGGCGACCGTGATCGAGAAGACGTTGAAGATGATGAAGGCGCCCACCAGTACCGCGACCGCCGCCAGCCCCAGCAGGACCGGCGTGATGAACGTGCCGATGGCGTCGCCCACCTGATCCGACTGCTCCTGGGCGTTCTCGAGGCCGGTCTGCACCCGGACCCCGTCGGGCACCACCGCCTGGACCCGCCGGGCGAGCGTCGCCGGCGACGTGCCGTCGGCGGCGGCCGCGTTGATGACCGAGACCTCGCCCTCGCGGTCGTACCAGCGCTGGGCGTCCTCCAGCGTGGTGACCACGATCGTCGCGCCGCCGATGGCGGCGTCGATGTGGAAGATCCCGGAGATCGTGACCGGCCTCAGGCCGACCTTGGTCGCCAGCTGCGCCTTCTGGCCGACGGAGAGGTCCTTGCTGTCGGCCATGTCGTCGTCGACCGCGATCTCGCCGGGCGCGTCGGGGATCGACCCGTCGACCACCTTCGTGGTGCCCACCGGGTCCGGCGACGAGGAGACCACCAGCGAGGGCGCCCCGCCCTTGCTGCCCAGGTACTTCCCGTCGACCACGAGGGCGCCGGTCGCGAGCACCTGCCCCTCCACCCTCGCCACGCCGTCGACGGCGCCCACACGCGCCACCAGCGACTCGGGCAGCGGGCCGGCGTCCGGGGACTGCTGCGACTCGAAGGCCGGCTTCGTCGAGACGATGACGTCGATGCCCTCGTTGGCCTCGACGAAGATGTCGTCGAACGCGTGGCGGATCTGGTCGGTCAGCACGAAGGTGCCGGAGACCATCGCCACGCCGATCAGGATCGAGAGGGCGGTCAGGGCCGAGCGGAGCCGCCGGGCCCCCAGGCCCCTGAGGATCAGCCGGAGCACGCCGCCGCTACTCGATCGACTTCACGACGTCGAAGATCTGCTCGGCATCCAGGCCCTTCTCGTCCCGGACCACCCGCCCGTCGCTCAGGAAGACCACCCGGTCCGCGATGGCCGCCGCGCGGGGGTCGTGGGTGACCATCACGATCGTCTGCCCGAGCTCGTCCACCGACCGGCGCAGGAGCTCCAGGATCTCGCCGCTCGAGGTCGAGTCGAGGTTGCCCGTCGGCTCGTCGGCGAAGAGCACCGCCGGGCGCATGATGAGCGCCCGCGCGATCGCGACCCGCTGCTGCTGTCCTCCGGAGAGCTCGGAGGGGCGGTGCCGGACGCGATCGCTCAGCCCGACCGACGCGATCAGCTCCTGCCGCCAGGCGGCGTCGATCTTGCGGCCGGCGATCGACGCCGGAAGCAGGATGTTCTCCTCGGCGCTGAGCATCGGCAGCAGGTTGAAGAACTGGAAGACGAAGCCGATCTTGTCCCGCCGCAGCTGGGTCAGCCGCTTGTCCTCCAGGCGGGTGATCTCGGTGCCGTCGATGGTCACGGTGCCGGCGGTGGGATGGTCGAGCCCGGCCAGGACGTGCATCAGGGTCGACTTGCCGGAGCCCGACGGGCCCATGACGGCCGCGAACTGGCCGCGGGGGAAGTCGATCGAGACGCCGCGCAGGGCGTCGACGGCGGTCGTTCCCTCGCCGTAGCGGCGGGCGACCTCCCGGGCCACGACGACCGGTCCGTCTCCCATGCGCGCCTCCCAGCCTCGATTCCCCACACGCCACGCCGGCGGCGCGCCCCTCGCCGCCGGCCAGTCTACCCACGCCGGGTACGATGACTCCCGTGCAGGTCGACCGCCTCGAGTTCGAGCAGCTGGTGGCCGACGCGATCGACGAGATCCCCGACCGGTTCGCCGGTGCGCTGGAGGAGGTGGCGATCGTGGTCGAGGACCGCGCGCCGGACCACCTCCACCCGCTCTACGGGCTCTACCAGGGCATCCCGCTCACCGAGGGCTGGCAGATCTCCGGCGCGCTGCCGGCCCGGATCTCGATCTACATGCACCCGATGCTGGAGCACTGCCACACGGCCGCCGAGGTCGTGCGCCAGGTCCGCATCACGGTCCTCCACGAGCTCGGGCACCACCTCGGGTTCGACGAGGAGGGCCTGCACGAGCTGGGCTACGGATGATGAGCGGGGACGCGGTGATGGCGGCCATCCTCGGCCGGCGCAGCGTGCCGCGGGTGAAGCCGGAGCCGCTGCCGCGCGAGCTGGTGGAGGAGCTACTGGGCGCCGCGGTGCGCGCCCCGAACCATCACCTGACGGCCCCGTGGCGCTTCGTGATCCTCGCCGGCGACGCCCGCCGGGCGCTGGGCGAGGCGCACCTGCGCGCGGTGCTGCGCGGGCGGCCGGACCTCCCGCCCGAGGGGGTCGAGAAGGAGGCCACCCGGCTGGAGCGGGCGCCGGTGGTGGTGGTCTGCATCGTCTCGCCGCGGGCCGACGACGCCGTGACCGCCCGCGAGGACCGCGACGCCGTCGCCGCCGGCGTCCAGAACCTGCTGCTCGCGGCCGGCGCGCGGGGGGTGGGCGCCCAGTGGCGCACCGGAGCGATGGCCGACGAGCCCGAGGTGCGCGAGCACCTGGGCCTGGCGCCGGCCGAGGCGATCGTCGGCTTCGTCTACCTGGGCTGGCCGCAGGAGCCGCCGGGCCCCGCGAGCCCGCGGCCGCCGCTGGACGGCGTGACCCGCTGGGAGGGCTGGTAGCCCCCCGCCGTTGGGCGTAGGTTTGCGGGCCCGGGGGCTCGGAGGGGACGGGTCGTGGCGAGGACCGTCGGCGAAGAGGTGTTCGAGCGGGTCCAGGCGCTGACCGCCGCCCCGTCGGCGCTGGGCCGCACCGAGGCGATCCGGCGGGTCGCCGAGGAGATGGGCCGCACGCCGAGCGCGACCTCCTCGGCCTTCTACGCCGCCGCGCGGCGCGCCGGGGGACCCGGCGGAGGGCCGCAGGGCGGGCTCGAGGCCGAGCGCGACGCCCCGGGGCGCTCATCCGGACACAGCGACGCCGGCCGGCTCTACGCCGAGATGCTCCCCCTGGTGGAGGCCGGCGGGTCGATCGAGCAGGCCGCCCGGCGCTTCGGCAGCGAGGACGACGTGCCGGCGATCGCGGCGGGCTTCCGGCGCTGGCGGTCGCGCCAGCAGGGCGATGCGAGCGCGGCGGCGCCGCGCCGGCGCCACGAGGACCCGGAGGCGCGAATCGTCGCGCTGGAGGCCGAGAACCGCGGCCTGCGCAACGAGCTCGCCCGCACCCGCCGGACGCTGGCGCGCATCCGGACGCTCGCCGACGAGGCGGCCGAGTAGCGCCACTCCCACCGTTTTCGCGGCGGCGGGCCCGGGCAGAACCCCGAGACCGAGACAGGGGGACGACGATGGCCCGAGCAGACACGGCCCGGCGGGCGGACCGTGACGAGATCACCGCCCGCATCGACGAGCTCGAGGCGCGCCTGCGCGAGGCCGAGGGCGAGGGGACCGGGGAGCTGTCCGACGTCGACCAGCATCCGGGCGACCGAGCGACGGAGCTCTACGAGCGGGAGCAGGACATCCAGCGGCTGGAGACCCTCCGCGAGGAGCTGCGGATGCTCGACGACGCCTCGGCGCGTCCCGATGCGCCGCCCGTCCCGCGCGGCGAGCGCCTGCAGCCCGACCCGGACGGCGACGACAGCACGCCGCTCGACGAGCCCGAGCCGCGCGAGGACCTCTCGGCGATCCCGATGGGCAAGCAGCCGAAGCTCGACCCGGAGTCGCCGCCGATCGACGCGCCGGGAATGGTCTACACGGACGGCGCCGAGGAGCCGGCGGTCGGGGATCCCGACCCGAAGCAGGAGCGGATCGAGCGGCGGGGCTACCGGCCCCGGCCCTGAGCCCGGGTCAGTCCTCGTCGAGGGCGTCCCAGAACGCGAGCGGCCCCGCGCGGGCGGCGACACGTGGCGCGAGACACGCCCCGGCGGAGCGGTCGCCCCACCTGCCCGCGCCGTTGGGCCCCCATGGCGCAGGGCCACGAGCAGTGGACGACCGCACCGGTTCGAACCCGGACGCTGTCCGTCAGACGGCCGCGGGCGCCGGCAGCGCTCCGAGCTGCACCAACAGGCTCGGCACGTCGACGAGCTCCCATTCCTCGGCGATCTTCCCGTCCCGGAAGCGGCTGATGGTCAGCGTCGTGAACGCCACGTCGCGACCGGTCGCCGCGACGCCCATCAGCTCGCCCTCGTGGCGGCCGCGGACGGTGCCGCGGGTGGCGACGCAGTCGCCGTCGGCGAACTGGTGCTCGATCGTGACGTTCAGGCCCGCGAGCGCCGCGCGATAGCCCGCGACCATCTCGGCCAGGCCCTCGGGCCCGCGGGCCTCCTCGGGGTGACACACGTAATCGTGGGTGACGATGCTCGGGAGCGCCTCCCAGTTGCCCGCCGACGCCTCGGCGAAGCAATCGCGCACCATCTTCATCATGTCCTCGCTGCTGCTCACGACACACCTCCGTCGCTGACTGTTGGCGTCGAGGAGGATCGCCGCCGCCGCCGTGGCGAGCATCGGTGGGAGTACCTATTCGCCTACTGGCCCTGCAGGCGCTCGCGGACCGCGTACGCCGCCGCCTCCGAACGCGTCTTGAGGTTGAGCTTGGAGAGGATGCTCGCAACGTGGTGCTCGGCCGTGCGCCGGCTGATCACCAGGCGCTCGGCGATGTCGGCGTTGGCGAGCCCGGACGCCAGCAGCGCGAGCACCTCTCGCTCGCGCGTGGTGAGCTCGCCGCGACCCCTCGGGAACATCCGCCCGGAGACGCCGAGCTCGCGCAGCAGCGCGCCCGCGGCGTCGGCGTCGTGCGTGGCGCCGAGGCGCTCGAAGGCGGCGAGCGCGCGGCGCGCTTCGGCGACCGCCGCCTGCGGGCTCGCGACCGCCGCCGCGCGCGCGAGCTCGAGCTGGGCGCGCGCCACCTCCAGCGGCAGCAGCAGCTCGGCGAAGCGCTCGACCGCACGCATGACGTCCGCGGCCGCGCCGGCGTCCCCGGCGGCCGCGCGCACTCGTCCGGTAGCGAGCGCCGCGAACGCGGCGGCGCGCGCATCCTCGGCCGTCGCGGCGCACCGCTCGAGGCGGCTCACCGCTTCGCGCGCCGCGGCGAGGTCGTCGCGCGCCAGCGCGATCGTCACGAGCAGGCCGAGCAGCGGCGCGCTCCCGGGGTCCCCCGGATCGGCGCCCTCCATGCACAGCTGCGTGAGGTCGCCCGCGAGCGCGAGGTCCCCGCGCGCGAACGCGATCGACGCGGCGGCGCGGCGCGCGATGGGATGCCACTCGAGGCCCTCGAGCAGGCGCTCGGCCTCCTCATAGCGCCCCTGCAGCACGCGTAGCTCGGCGAGGCGCACGATCGCGAAGGCGCGATCGCCGCGCCACCCGCGCTCGAACGCCGCGATGGCGTCGAGCAGCTCGGTCTCGGCCTCCGGCCAGCGGCCGAGCGCGATGAGGATCCCGCCGTAGTGCGTGCGACAGGTCGGGAGCACGAAGTCCGTCCACATCACGTAGCGCCCGACGTGCGCCATCCACTCCTGCGCTCGGCGCACGTCGACCGCGCGCTCGCACCCGCTCAGGAGCCGGCAGGTGATCTCGCCCGCGATGCCGTGGTCTGCGACCTCGCCCGCCATGACCGCGGCCATCGCCTGGTCGAGCAGGCGCATGCCCTCCGCGATGCGCCCGGAGGCCACGTGCGACTCGCCGAGCAGCGACAGCGCGTCGAACTCGAGGTCGGCATCGCCGTAACGACGCGCGATCGCGAGCGCCGCCATCGCGCAATTGGCGCGCTCGGCGGTATCGCGCGAGAACGGCGCGCGGTCGAGGATCAGCCAACCATGGGCGGCGCACTCCTCGAGGCCCTCGATCATGCTCGCCGCGCGCTCCATCCAGCCGCTCGCGACCGCGAAGTCGGCGTGGTACGTGGCGTGGCAGAACCCCAGCCAGCGCGCGCAGTTGGCCGCCGCGACCGCATCGCCGCCGTTCCGGTTCGCCGCGAAGGCACGCTCGCCGAAGGCGATCGCATCCTCGTACTGGCCCGCGTAACGCGCCGCTTCGCTGAGTCCCGTCAGCGCGGCCGGACTCTCCCCCGCCCCCTCGAAGCACGCGCGCGCCCGCGCCCAGTCGGCCGCCGCCAGCGCAGCCCGTCCCTCGGCCAGCAGCTTCTCCACGCCCATCGCCGCCGATCATCCCCACCGCGACGGCTGGCGCCAAGACCCGGACCCGTCGAACGCCCCCGCGCCCAAGGGGTGGGGCGGCGAACGGCGCAGGGCCTCCACCTCCCTTCCCCTCGGGCCGCCGGCAACTCGGCCGCGGTCGGGACGTCTGAGGCGACGGGCATCGGCTCTCCTCCTGGGCGGGCGACCTCCGAGATCCCCCCGGGCCACCGGCTTACACCGTGGACGGGACGGTGTGCGACCGACACCGAGCCCTCGACCCCTTCGGGCAGCATCGTCTGCCCGAACGACCCCTGCCTCAGAAACCGCTGATGCGCCGACAATGGCGCAAATGCATGGTCGAGCGGCGACAAATCCGGCCTCGCGCTCGCCCCGACGCGTCGCAGGCAGCATCCCGAGCACCGCGCCGCAGTGCTCGCCCCGGCCGCCGCGCGCCCTCGGGAACCGCGCGACCGCCGAGCTCGCCCGGTGGGTCCGCGCGGGCTCATCGGATCGCCAGGTCGGGTTGGCGGAGAGGACACCCCCTGGAGCGGATGAGATGGTCCTCGAGGACGCCCTCCGGCGATGTGTCGCGGAGCGCCGGAGCCTGGCCCGAAAGGGCAGGCCAGGCTCGAACGCCAACACGAACTCCAACACGGCGACCCCTCCCCCCCGCGGGGCGACGCTCGCGGGCCTCGCGATCGCCGTCTACCCCGCCGGCACCGGGCCCGCCGACCGCACGCTCGCGGGCTGGATCGCTGAGGACGAGCTCCGGTACTACACCGATCTCTTCACGAGGATCACCCGCAACCAGACGGAGCTGCTGATCCCGACTCGCCCGGGCCCTTTCGAGACCCTGATCCTCGAAATGCTCGCCGAACTCCTCCAAGGCCCTCGCGGTCGAGAGCTGGTCCGACTCTTGGCCGAGTACGGATCAGAGGAGGTCAAGCGGCTGACGCTCCTCGACGACGACGGTGGCGAGAAGCAGTTCGACGATGAGACCTGGGCGCATGCCGACGATGAGACCTACGTCGATCCCGGCGACAAGATCCGGTTCTCCAGAAGCATCCCCATGTACTCGAACCGGATGGTCACCTTCCCGTCCAACGTTCGGCCTCGGGAGATCGTCCGAATCATCGAGACCGAGTCCGGGGGCCAGGCGGCGCGCCAGGCGTTTACGGAGTTCGCCCACGAACTGATCCACGCGCTTCACGACAAGCTCAATCGTTGGGGGAAAGGCACCCGGGGCGAGCGCAGTTCGGAGGCGGAGGAGCGGCAGACGGTCTCCGGCAGCGCGAAGGGCATCGTGAGCGAGGGCGACATCCTCGCCGAGCACGGCCTTCCCCGACGCGGCGACTACTACGACACCCGGACGGAGTCGGTCACGGACGCTCAGCGACGCGCGATCGACAAGCAGATCGCCAAGGGGACCGTCACGGTCGATGCCCTCCTCGAGAAGGTGGTCGCGAAGCCGTCGTTGCGGCTCGATTTGCTCCCCAGGAGCCACCCCGATCACGTCGGCTCGGACCTCTCGAAGGCCAGCCTGAGATACCTCCTGCTCGAGGCGGAGCGGCGCCGGCTGATCGCTGCCCAACTCGCTCAGGGCGTGAACGATGCGGAGGCCATCAGCCGGGCGACCGGGATCCCGGTCCGGGATGTCGAGTGGCTCACCGTCGTCATCCGCCGGCTCTAGGAACCGGGCGGCGGATTCGGACTCCCACCCCCCCACCGCCCGGT